>NZ_JBWKRA010000001.1:0-537369 GCF_059419065.1 Pseudomonas sp. GW821-FHT07B01
TGGCGTCCCCTAGGGGACTCGAACCCCTGTTACCGCCGTGAAAGGGCGGTGTCCTAGGCCACTAGACGAAGGGGACAAAACCTTCTGTACATCTGATCAGAGCTGAGACCTGATCAATTCAAGGACGGTGTGGCCGGAACCTTGAACCTGTAAATTGGTGGAGCTAAACGGGATCGAACCGTTGACCTCTTGCATGCCATGCAAGCGCTCTCCCAGCTGAGCTATAGCCCCTCATCGGTGAGGACGGGGCGAATCTTAATGGCGGTTTGGAAACGTGTCAAATTTATTTTCAACAATTTCCAAAATTTTTTGCCGGGATAACAATCACTTACCGACGAAACCCCGGAAAACCGGGGTTTCGTGCCCTAAGCGGCCTAGTTAGGCGATAGCGCCCAGCAGCTTTTCCCATTCCTTGTTTTCTTTCTTCGACACACCACCAAGCAAATCAAGGGCTTGGCGCAGACGGAAACGGGTCAGGTCCGGGCCGAGAATTTCCATCGCATCGAGCACCGACACCGAACTGGCCTGCCCGGTGATGGCGGCAAACATCAGCGGCATGGCATCGCGCAGTTTCAGCTCAAGGGATTCCACCACCGCCTGGATGGTCGCGGTGATCGCATCCTTCTCCCACTGACGCAGGCTTTCAAGCTTCCACAGGATCAACTGCATCAGCTGGCGAACCTGGTCACCGGAAAGCTTCTTCGACTCGAACAGCTTGGGATCGGGATTCACGCCACCAGCAAAGAAGAAACTGGCCAAGGGTGCGACCTGGCTGAACGTCTCTACCCTGCCCTGCACCAACGGCGCAATTTTCATCATGTACTCGGGGTTCAATGCCCACTGCTGCACACGGGAGGCAAACTCCTCCACGGGCAAGTCACGCAGCCACTGACCATTGAGCCACGACAGCTTCTCGATATCGAAGATCGGCCCACCGAGGGAGACGCGGGACAGGTCGAAGTTGTCGACCATTTCCTGCAACGAGAATTTCTCGCGCTCGTCCGGCATAGACCAGCCCATGCGACCCAGGTAGTTGAGCATCGCCTCAGGCATAAAGCCCATGCGCTCGTAGAACGTCACCGACGTCGGGTTCTTACGCTTGGACAGCTTGCTCTTGTCCGGGTTACGCAACAGCGGCATGTAGCACAGCTGCGGTTGCTCCCAGCCGAAGTATTCGTACAGCAGGATCAGTTTCGGTGCCGATGGCAGCCACTCTTCGCCGCGCAGCACATGGGTGATGCCCATCAGATGGTCATCGACCACGTTGGCCAGGAAGTACGTCGGCAAGCCGTCGGTCTTCATCAGCACCTGCATGTCCATGCGATCCCACGGGATCTCGACGTCACCGCGCAGCATGTCCGGCACCACGCAAACGCCTTCGCTTGGCACTTTCATACGAATGACGTGAGGCTCACCGGCGGCCAGGCGCGCAGCCACTTCTTCCTTGGACAACAGCAACGCACGGCCATCGTAGCGCGGGGTCTCGCCACGGGCCTGTTGCTCGGCGCGCATCTGGTCCAGCTCCTCAGCCGTGCAGAAGCACGGGAAGGCATGGCCCATATCGACCAGTTGCTGGGTGTACTGCTTGTAGATGTCGCTGCGCTCGCTCTGGCGATACGGGCCATGCGGGCCGCCGACGTCCGGACCTTCAGCCCAGGTAATGCCCAACCAGCGCAAGGCATCGAAAATCTGCTGTTCCGACTCACGGGTGGAGCGCAGTTGGTCGGTATCTTCGATCCGCAGGATGAATTCACCACCATGCTGCTTGGCAAAGCAGTAGTTGAACAGGGCGATGTAAGCAGTACCGACGTGGGGATCCCCAGTAGGCGATGGCGCAATGCGCGTGCGGACGGTGGTCATGGCAGGTCTCGAATGGGCGATAAAACTGAAAATTGAAACAAGGGGCGAATGGTAACAGCCTGGGGGATATCTGGAAAACCGAGGCGCGGCCATCGCAGGCAAGCCAGCTCCCACATTGACCGTGTTCACAGATCAATGTGGGAGCCGGGCTTGCACGCGATGGGGCCAGCCCAATCAACGCAAATCAAACAGCCAGCAGGCGCTCGCGCAACTTGCCAATCTCATCACGCGTCTGCGCCGCCGCTTCAAACTCCAGATCCCGCGCCAACTGGTACATCTTCTCTTCCAGCTGTCGAATCCGCTTGGTGATCTCACTCGGTGAGCGCAGTTCGTTCTCGTACTTGGCGCTCTCCTCGGCGGCCTTGGCCATGCCCTTGCGCTTCTTGCTGCGCGAGCCCGGCACGGTGGCGCCTTCCATGATGTCGGCAACGTCCTTGAACACACCTTTGGGGGTAATGCCGTGTTCCAGGTTGAACGCGATCTGCTTGTCGCGACGACGCTGGGTCTCGCCGATCGCCCGCTCCATGGAACCGGTAATGCGGTCCGCATACAGGATCGCGCGTCCATTGAGGTTACGCGCCGCTCGGCCGATGGTCTGGATCAGCGAGCGTTCGGAGCGCAGGAAGCCCTCCTTGTCCGCATCCAGGATCGCCACCAGCGACACTTCCGGCATGTCCAGGCCTTCACGCAGCAGGTTGATCCCCACCAGCACATCGAAGGTGCCCAGGCGCAGGTCGCGGATGATTTCCACGCGTTCCACGGTGTCGATGTCCGAGTGCAGGTAACGCACGCGCACGCCGTGGTCGGCCAGGTAATCAGTCAAGTCTTCGGACATGCGCTTGGTCAGGGTGGTGACCAGCACCCGCTCTTCCAGGGCCACACGCTTGTTGATCTCCGAGAGCAAGTCGTCGACCTGGGTCAGCGCCGGGCGAATTTCGATTTCCGGGTCCACCAGGCCAGTGGGTCGTACCAGTTGTTCGATGACGCGGCCCGCGTGCTCGGCTTCATAATTGCCGGGCGTGGCAGATACGAAGATGGTCTGCGGGCTGATGGCTTCCCACTCGTCAAAGCGCATTGGCCGGTTGTCCAGCGCCGACGGCAGGCGGAAGCCGTACTCCACCAGGGTTTCCTTACGTGAGCGGTCGCCCTTATACATGGCCCCCACCTGCGGCACGCTGACGTGGGATTCGTCGATCACCAGCAAGGCGTCCGGTGGCAGGTAGTCATAGAGGGTCGGTGGCGGCGCCCCGGAGTCACGGCCCGACAGGTAGCGCGAGTAGTTTTCGATGCCGTTGCAGTAGCCCAGTTCCAGGATCATCTCCAGGTCGAAGCGAGTGCGCTGCTCCAGGCGCTGGGCTTCCACAAGTTTATTGTTGGAGCGCAAGTATTCCAGGCGCTCGGCCAGCTCGACCTTGATGCCCTCGATGGCGCTCATCAGGGTTTCGCGTGGGGTCACGTAGTGGCTTTTCGGGTAGAAGGTAAAGCGCGGCAGCTTGCGGATCACCTCGCCGGTCAACGGGTCGAAGGCCGACAGGCTTTCGACCTCATCATCGAACAGCTCGATGCGGATCGCTTCCAGGTCGGATTCGGCCGGGTAGATGTCGATCACATCGCCGCGCACCCGGAAGGTGGCGCGGGCAAAATCCATGTCGTTACGGGTGTACTGCAGGCTCGCCAGGCGGCGCAACAGTTCGCGCTGGTCGAGTTTGTCGCCGCGATCGACGTGCAGCACCATCTTCAAATAGGTTTCCGGGCTACCCAGACCATAGATGCACGACACCGTGGTGACGATGATCGCGTCCTTGCGCTCCAGCAACGCCTTGGTCGCCGACAGGCGCATCTGCTCGATGTGGTCGTTGATCGACGCATCCTTCTCGATAAAGGTATCGGATGACGGCACATAGGCTTCGGGCTGGTAGTAGTCGTAGTAGGAAACGAAGTACTCCACCGCGTTGTTGGGGAAGAACGCCTTGAACTCACCGTAGAGCTGCGCCGCCAGGGTCTTGTTCGGCGCCAGCACCAGGGTCGGGCGATTGGTCTGGGCGATCACGTTGGCGATGCTGAAGGTCTTGCCGGAACCGGTCACCCCAAGCAGCGTCTGGTGCGCCAGGCCGGCCTCGATGCCTTCGACCATCTGACGAATGGCTTCCGGTTGATCGCCGGCGGGTTCAAAACGGGTTACGAGCTGGAAATCCGACATAACGTACCTCGTGAAGTCACCCCAGACTCGACACCGCCAGGGACGAAATAGCTCAGCAACCCGCGAATAGTCATCGCAGGTTGCAGGAAAAAACCATGATAGCTGTAGAAGTGGTGTCGAATGTGACGGGTTTCAAGGCCGTCTTCCTACACGACCTTTATCGTCAATGTTGCAATAAGACTAACGGTCAGCAAATAAACCGAAAAACTTGGCCGAAAAGCCGTTTCCGTTGTCGCTCTCAGCCGTGATGGCCTCTATACTAGCTCCCCGTTTGTGCACCGCTCTAGTGCATTCGGCTGGAGCGCGACACGTCCCTCCTCCCCCCCATAGAGCTGCCGCAAAAATGAGCCTGTTCTCCGCTGTCGAAATGGCACCACGCGATCCAATCCTGGGCCTCAACGAAGCATTCAACGCCGACACACGAACCACCAAGGTGAACCTTGGCGTGGGCGTTTACTGCAACGAGGAGGGGAAGATTCCACTCTTGCGTGCCGTTGCCGAAGCGGAAGCCATTCGTGTGGCGCAACATGCCGCCCGAGGCTACTTGCCAATCGACGGCATCGTGGCGTACGACCAGGCCGTGCAAAAGCTGCTGTTTGGCGCTGAGTCGCCACTGTTGAGCGCAGGCCGTGTGATTACCGCCCAGGCCGTGGGCGGCACTGGCGCGCTGAAAATCGGCGCCGACTTCCTCAAGCAACTGCTGCCCAACGCCGTCGTCGCCATCAGCGACCCAAGCTGGGAAAACCACCAGGCGCTGTTTGAAAAAGCCGGTTTCCCGGTGCAGACCTACCGCTACTACGACGCCGCCACCCACGACGTGAACCGTGCCGGCCTGCTCGAAGACCTCAACGCCCTGCCGCCACAGTCCATCGTGGTGCTGCACGCTTGCTGCCATAACCCGACCGGCGTCGACCTCAGCCCGGCCGACTGGCAAAACGTGCTGGACGTGGTCAAGGCCAAGAACCTGGTGCCGTTCCTCGACATGGCCTACCAGGGCTTCGGCGATGGCATCCACGAAGACGCCGCCGCGGTGCGCCTGTTCGCTGAGTCGGGCCTGACCTTCTTTGTATCCAGCTCGTTCTCCAAGTCGTTCTCGCTGTATGGCGAACGCGTAGGCGCGCTGTCGATCGTCAGCGAGTCCAAGGAAGAAAGCGCGCGCATCCTGTCTCAGGTCAAGCGTGTGATCCGCACCAACTACTCCAACCCGCCGACCCACGGCGCAGCCATCGTCGCCGCCGTACTCAACAACCCGGAACTGCGCGCCCAGTGGGAAGCCGAACTGGCCGAGATGCGCCTGCGCATCCGTGGCATGCGCGAGCAGATGGTGGCCGAACTGGCCAAGGCTGCTCCAGGCCATGACTTCAGCTTCGTCGGCCGCCAGCGTGGGATGTTCTCCTACTCCGGCCTGACCGTTGAGCAAGTCACCCGCCTGCGCACCGAATTCGGCATCTATGCGCTGGATACCGGTCGCATCTGCGTGGCGGCGCTGAACCAGTCGAACATTGGTGCAGTGACCAAGGCGATTGTCCAAGTGCTGTAAGCGGACACACGTTATACGAAGGGGGAAGCCAATGGCTTCCCCCTTTTTATTGGCGAACACACTAGACTGAACACCGACTGGCCCCTTGCTGTGAGAGCTTTATGAGAAACGACGACCTGGATCTGCGCGCCGACCGCGACGAACTGCACGACTACGCCCCACGCGCACCGCAAGCCAAGCGGCAGAAGAGCTTGGTGCTGCAGGTAGCGCTGGGAGTATTCCTCGGTGGGTTGGCGTTATGGCTGGTACAACTGGGCGCGACGGCAATCATGGCCAAACTGGCCATGGGCACCCTGCAATTTGGTGGCTGATGTAAGACACCTGTGGGAGCTGGCTTGCCTGCGATAGCGGTGTGTCAGTCAATGAATCTTTAACTGAACCGCCGCTATCGCAGGCAAGCCAGCTCCCACATTTGATCTAGGGTGCTGGCAGAGTGCGTTCTTGCAGCAGTTTTACGAAACTGTTCAAACTCTGCGACACCGTGCCCCGCCGCCAGATCAGCCAGGTATTCAAGATACGGAACGTGTCGGGCAGCGGCCACACACTCACCGCCGCACACCCCGGCATACTCTCCAGCATACTGCGCGGCATCAGCGCCAGCCCGGCCCCGGCGCTGACACAGGCCAACATGCCGTGGTACGACTCGATCTCGAAGATCCTGCCCGGCACCGCGCCATCCTGTGAGAACCAGTGTTCGAAGTGATGCCGGTAAGAGCAGTTGGAGCGAAACGTATAGATGTTCTCGCCATTCACATCCTGGCCGCGGGTGATCGGCGCGTGATGCAGTGGCGCAATCACCACCATCTCTTCCTCGAACACCGCCACACCCTCTAGCGTGGAATGCAGCACCGGCCCATCGACAAAGGCCGCCGTCAGCCGGCCCGACAGCACACCTTCGATCATGGTGCCCGAGGGACCCGTGCTCAGGTCTAGCTCGACCTTGGTGTATTGCTGGTTATACGCCGCCAGTAACGCAGGTATACGGACGGCCGCCGTGCTCTCCAGCGAGCCCAGGGCAAAGGCGCCTTGGGGCTCCTCCCCCGCCACCGTCGCACGGGCTTCTTGCACAAGGTCGAGAATGCGCCGCGTATAGCCAAGGAAATTCCACCCGGCCGGCGACAGGCGCAGGCGGCTTTTCTCGCGGATAAACAACTCCACGCCCAGGTCCTGCTCCAGTTGTTTGATGCGCGTGGTGAGGTTCGATGGCACGCGATGAATCAACTGCGCGGCGGCGCTGATGCTGCCTTGCTCGGCAACGGCCTTGAAGATTTCCAGCTGCACCAGATCCAAATCATTCTCCAATCATGTACATGATCGTTCCCACGCTCTGCGTGGGAACGCTGCCTCGGACGCTCCGCGTCCGATCGTTGGCGCATAGGTCTTTGACGCGGAGCGTCATGGGATGCATTCCCACGCAGAGCGTGGGGACGATATAACATTCTCGAATTGAGAACATATTACTTATTATTATTCAGTTTCCAGAAAACATACAGCCCCGTACGCTGGTCCCATTCCACTCATTCAGCCGGACGGTGCCATGAACAATGTTATCTCCCACCAGACCCACGCCCTGTCGATCAACCCCGCCAACGGCGAAACAGTCGGCAGCTACCTCTATGAAAGCGCGGAACAGCTGAACGCCGCCCTCGCCCGCTCGACCGATGCCTTCCGCACCTGGCGCCGCACGCCTGTGAGCCAGCGCGCCGAATACCTGCTGGCCCTGGCTGCCGCCCTGCGTGAGCAAGCTGAAGACATGGCGCAAATGATCACCCTGGAAATGGGCAAACCCATCGCCCAGGCCCGTGCCGAAATCGAAAAGTGCGCCCAACTGAGCGAATGGTACGCCGCCCACGGCCCGGCCATGCTCGCCCCGGAGCCCACCCTGGTGGACAACGGCAGCGCCCGGATCGAATACCGCCCACTGGGGCCGATCCTCGCGGTAATGCCGTGGAACTTCCCGGTATGGCAAGTACTGCGCGGCGCGGTGCCGACCCTGCTTGCCGGCAACACCTACGTGCTCAAACATGCGCCCAACGTAATGGGCAGCGCCTACCTGATCCAGCAAGCGTTGCGCAAAGCCGGTTTTGCCGAAGGCGTGTTCGAAGTCATCAACGTAACCCAGGACGGCGTGTCCACCGCTATCGCCGACCCACGCATCGCCGCCGTGACGCTCACCGGCAGCGTGCGCGCCGGCATCGCCATCGGCTCACAGGCCGGGGCCGCATTGAAGAAATGCGTACTGGAACTGGGCGGCTCCGACCCCTTTATCGTACTCAACGACGCCGACCTCGACGCTGCCGTACAAGCCGCGGTCATCGGCCGCTTCCAGAACAGCGGCCAAGTCTGCGCCGCCGCCAAGCGCTTGATCATCGAAGCGGGCGTGGTTGAAGCCTTCACCGCCAAGTTCCTTGAAGCCAGCCGCGCCCTGGTGATGGGCGAGCCCACCTCCGACACCACCTATATCGGCCCCATGGCGCGCTTTGATCTGCGTGACGAACTGCACGGCCAGGTCCAGGCGACCCTGGAAGAAGGCGCCACGCTGCTGCTGGGCGGCCATAAAGTCACGGGCGCGGGCAATTACTATGAACCGACCATCCTGGCCGACGTCACCGACCACATGACGTCGTTCAAACAGGAACTGTTTGGCCCCGTGGCCTCGATCATCACTGCCCGCGACGCCGAGCACGCCGTGGCGCTGGCCAATGACAGCGAGTTTGGCCTGACCGCGAGCATCTTCACGGCCGATTCCGCAAAGGCGCGGGCGATTGCCGATCAGTTGGAAACCGGCGGGGTCTTTGTCAACGCGTTCAGCGTGTCAGACCCGCGGGTGGCATTTGGCGGCGTGAAGAAAAGCGGGTTCGGCCGCGAGCTGTCGCACTTCGGCGTACGCGAGTTCTGCAATGCGCAGACGGTATGGCTGGATCGTAAGTAGCCTGCCAGCATTGGCGCTTCAACAATTAATATGCCGTCGCACGCACTGCACCAAACCGTCCAGTGCCGGGGGATTCACCGGCGCGAGTACACAGACTGTGTGCTCGCGCTCGCCCTCCGCTACTGTCAGGGTGTAATGCACTCGGCCTGGGTTGCCAGGCTCGGGATCGGTGCTTTGCGGCAACTGGAAAAAATCGCACGCTTCAATCAGTTGCCGCAACTCCTGCTGGTCGGGCTCGGGCAACGCGTCCAACTCTACCGTGCGCGGCTTGGCCAACCCCGGAAAAAACGCCGGTCCGCCGCTTTCCTTGATTGAAATTCGCATGGCTGTTCCTCGCCGCGCAGGCGGCTTCGTCAAACGTTTATACCTACCGCTTTCCAGCCTTCCTTGACTGCCTTGTGCTCAGCTTTGTTCACACCATAAAGCTGGCCGGCAATGTCGTGGGTGATGCGCGCAAAACGCAAAAACCCGGAATTGGGTCGCAGCCGCGAATCGCGCAGTGCGTCATACCAGATACGCCCGGCACGCTCCCAGGCGAACCCGCCAATCCGGGTGGCCACCTGATAGAACGCGTGGTTGGGAATGCCGGAATTGATATGCACCCCGCCATTGTCCTCGTAAGTTTGCACAAAATCATCCATGTGCCCAGGCTGTGGGTCTTTGCCCAGCAGCTTGTCATCAAACGCAGTGCCTGGCGCCTTCATCGAGCGCAGCGCCGTGCCCTTGATCTTTTTGGTAAACAGCCCCTTGCCGATCAACCAGTCGGCGTCCTCGGCCGTTTGCTTCAGCGCGTACTGCTTGATCAACGAGCCAAACACATCCGACAACGACTCGTTCAGCGCACCGGACTGGTTGAAGTACATCAGCTTGGCCTCATCCTCGGTCACGCCATGGGCCAACTCATGGCCAATAACGTCGAGTGCCACGGTGAAGCGGTTGAACAACTGCTGGTCACCATCGCCGAACACCATCTGGGTCGAATTCCAGAAGGCATTGTTGTAGTCCTGGCCGAAGTGCACCGTGGCGTCCAGCGCCATGCCCGCATCGTCGATGGAGTTGCGGTCGAAGACCTGGTCGAAAAAATCGAAGGTTGCGCCCAGGCCGTCATAGGCTTCGTCCACCGCGGCATCGCCACTGGCGGGCTGCCCTTCGCCGCGAATCAGCTTGCCGGGCAGGCTGTCGGTGTTTTCGGCACTGTAGATCGAGCGTTGCTTCTCGGCGCCCACGGCCAGTGCCATGCGGGCCGGGCCCTTGGCGGGTACCGCGACCATGCGCAACGAGCGAAACGTGCTGTCCTTGGCACGCGTGCGTAGTGCAACTTCCCGTTGGGCTTTGTCACCGTGGCGGGCGATCTGGTCGAACATGTACGGCGGGATCAGGCAAAAAATCGGGTTGCGCGGTTGGCGAACACACATGAGCTGGCTCCTTTTTGGCGTGTGATGAACGTCCGGGTAACGGTTTTCAGGATAGTCCTGAGTTCGCCACCTGGGCCAAATTGTCATGGTTTTGTGTTTCAGTGGTGTTTATCCCAGGCCCATAAGGAACATGCCCATGCCCGCCCGCGCAGCCAACATCGACCTTTCCCACCGCCCAAGGCTTGCCGACCTGCGCCCATTGGTCGCGGCCAGCCCCACCCTGCTGGAAGCCAGAGCCGCGACGCCGCGCGTCACCGCGGCCAAGGACCTCAAAAACCGCGCGGGCTATGCCGACGACTTCCTCAGCGACTTCGTGGTGCCATGGCCCACGGTTGACCAGCCACTGGCGGGCGATGTGCAACCCCAGCGCCTGGACTACACGCACTTCTCCATCACAATGTCGCGCGCTCGACGACTGGCGCTGTACGTGGGGGTGAATATCGATGGCGCCAAGCATGTGGACATCACGCGCAGCAACGACACCTGGGCCTACGATGGTCGCCTGCCCCTGGATGCGCAGGTAGGTGAAGACCTTTATGCCGGCAATGGCCTGGACCGCGGCCACCTGGTGCGGCGCCAGGACCCCAACTGGGGCGACGAGGCCAACACCGCCAACTTCGACACCTTTCACTTCACCAATTGCTCACCCCAAATGAGCGGCTTCAACCAGAAGACCTGGCTGGAGCTCGAAGACTACATCCTCGACAACACCCAGCGCTGGAAAGCCCGGGCCACGGTGTTTACCGGGCCAGTGTTCGCCGATGACGACCGACTGTACCGTGGCGTGAAAATCCCCAAGGCGTTCTGGAAAGTAGTGGCCTACCTCAGCGACGATGGCAAGCCTTCCGCCAGCGCCTACATGATTGACCAGAGCCGCGAACTGGGCCAACTCGACCTGGTATTCGGCCCGCTTCGAACCTACCAGCGCAGTGTGATTGCGATCGAACAACTGACCGGCATCCGCTTCGCCAACCTGGCCGACTACGACGGCTTCAGCAACGAAGAGCGCGCCACAGGCACCCGGATCGAAGCGTTGATCCGCGGCCCCCAGGATATTCGGCTCTGACGCTTCTTTTGTAGGAGCGAGCTTGCTCGCGAAGAACAGGAAAGCGCCGCGGGGCATCAGGTGCCCAGCGTTATCGTTGACGACCTTCGCGAGCAAGCTCGCTCCTACAGGGGGTGATCGCTTACCATACCGCCGCCGGTTCCCGTATGGGACTAACAGGGAATTCGAAACGCCGCACGCGACGTGAACCGAAACTGCCCCCGCAACTGTAGATGCCGAGCCTGCCCTTGAATGCCACTGGACCACGTCCGGGAAGGCGGGGCATGGCGACGACGCATCAGTCAGGAGACCTGCCGGCCCAGCTAACTCACTAACCGGCGGGGTGTCCGGGAAGGACATCCTGGCCCTGCGCATCAGCAGCCTCCATGGGCGTATTTCCGAGCCGTACCTCCCCTGCTGCACCTACGGTTCACAAGGAGATCGCCTCATGCTGCCACGCGTTACCGCCCTGATCGCAGGCTTGGGTATGTGTGCCCTGGCGCAAGCCGCGCCCACTCAGTACCCGCTGACCCTGCAAAACTGCGGCAGCACCCTGACCTTCCAGCACGCCCCCGCCCGCAGCGTCACCATCGGCCAGGCCGCCACCGAGATGCTGTATGCCCTGGGCGTGGGCGACAAGGTGGTCGGCACTTCGCTGTGGTTCAATAACGTGGCGGCGCAGTACAAGGCCCAGGACGATCACATCGAGCGCCTGGCCAACAACGAGCCCAGCTTCGAAGCCGTACTCGCCAAGCGCCCGCAACTGGTGGCCGCCGAGCTGGAATGGGTGGTGGGCCCCCAAGGCGTGGTCGGTACCCGTGAACAGTTTCATGAACTGAAGATCCCCACCTACCTGTTGCCGTCCGATTGCGAAGGCAAGGACAACCTGGTCGGCGCCGACGGCACGCGATTAGAGCCCTTTCGCATCGAGACGATCTACCAGAGCCTCCAGCAACTGGCGCAGATTTTCGACGTGCAGGATCGCGGCCAACAACTGACCGACGAACTCAAGGCGCGCCTGGCCAAATCCGTCGCCACGGCCCAGGGCAAGGGCTTGCAGCAAGCCAGCGCACTGGTGTGGTTCTCCAGCGCCGAAATGGCCAGCGACCCTTACGTAGCCGGCCACAAAGGCGTGCCGCAATTCATGCTGCAAACCCTTGGCCTGCGTAACGTGGTGCAGTCCGATGAAGAATGGCCTGCCGTCGGCTGGGAAACCATCGCCAAGGCCAACCCCACCTTCCTGGTGATCGCACGCATGGATCGCCGTCGCTACCCGGCCGACGACCATGAAAAGAAACTCGCCTTCCTGCGCAGCGACCCCGTGACCCGCAACATGGACGCGGTGAAGAACAACCGCATCATCATCCTCGACGCTCTGGCCTTGCAGGCGAGCCTGCGCACCTTCGAAGGCCTTGAACAACTGGCGGCCGCCATTGACGGCTACCACCTGGGCCAATGATGCGCACCCTACTCGCCCTGGCGTTGCTGCTGCTCGCCCTGCTCGCTGGCGTCGCCATCGGTGAAACCGCCATAGAACCGCAGGTGGTGCTGCAGGTGCTCGCCAATAAACTCTGGGGCGCCAGCTATGCACTGGACCCCATCGACGAAGGCGTGGTGTGGAACTACCGCCTCACCCGTGCATTGGTGGCCGCAGCTTGCGGCGCAGGGTTGGCAACGTGCGGGGTGATCCTGCAATCGCTGCTGCGTAACCCGCTGGCCGACCCGTACCTGCTGGGCATCAGCGCCGGCGCTTCAACCGGCGCGGTGCTCGTGGCCTTGATCGGCGTGGGCGGTGGCCTGGTGTCGTTGTCGGCGGGCGCGTTTGTGGGGGCGATGGCGGCCTTTGCGCTGGTGACTCTACTCGCACGAGCCAGCGGATCGTCCAGCGGCACCGGGCAGATTATCCTCGCGGGCATCGCCGGTTCACAGTTGTTCAATGCCCTGACCGCGTTCCTGATCACCAAGTCGGCCAGCTCCGAACAAGCCCGCGGCATTATGTTCTGGCTGCTGGGCAACCTCAGCGGCGTGCGCTGGCCGTCGGTGTGGTTGGCGGTGCCGGTGGCGGTCGTGGGGCTCGCCGTGTGCCTGTGGCACCGGCGTGCACTGGATGCGTTCACCTTCGGCAGCGACTCGGCAGCCTCCCTCGGCATCCCGGTGCGCCGCGTGCAATTTGTGCTGGTGGCCTGCGCCGCGCTGGTGACGGCGGTGATGGTATCCATCGTCGGCTCCATCGGGTTTGTCGGCTTGGTGATTCCCCATGCGGTGCGCCTGTTGCTTGGCACCGGGCATTCGCGTTTGCTGCCGGCCAGTGCCTTGGGTGGCGCGCTGTTTTTGATCGCTGCGGACGTGCTGTCGCGCACCTTGATCAAGGGCCAGGTGATTCCGGTGGGTGTGGTCACCGCATTGGTGGGCGCGCCGGTGTTTGCGCTGATCCTGATCGGCCGGAGGAATGCCCGATGAGCGTACTCAGTTGCCGCGGCCTGGGCTTCAAAGTGCGTGACGCGCAGTTGCTGCGTGACATTGACCTCGACGTGCAGTTGGGTGAAACCCTCGGTATCGTCGGGCCCAATGGTTCAGGCAAATCCACCCTGCTCAAATTGCTGGCCGGCTTGCGTGTGCCGGCCAGCGGCGAAGTTCGCCTGGGTGGCAAGCGGCTCGGTGAGTTGTCGCGCCGCACCATCGCGCAGCAATTGGCGGTCGTGGAGCAACAGGCCGACACCGACGACGCGATCCGCGTGTTCGACGCCGTGGCCCTGGGCCGCACGCCTTGGCTGTCGGCGTTGAGCCCGTGGTCACGCGAGGACGACGCCATCGTGCACCAGGCCCTACATGACGTAGACGCCACCCACCTGAGCCAACGCGCCTGGCGCAGCCTCTCGGGTGGCGAACGCCAGCGCGTGCACATCGCTCGCGCCCTGGCGCAACGCCCGCAGATTTTATTGCTGGATGAGCCGACCAATCACCTGGATATCCAGCATCAACTGGCGATCCTCAAAGGCGTGCAAGGCTTGCCCGTGACCACCTTGATTGCGCTGCATGATCTGAACCAGGCGTTGACCTGTGATCGCCTGGCCGTGCTGGATCGCGGGCAACTGGTGGCGCTGGGCGCGCCGCTGGAGGTGCTGACGCCACAGCGCTTGCAGGAGACATTCGGGGTGCAGGGGCATTACCTGACGGACCCGTTCGACGGCGCGCAAATCCTGCGCCTGCGCTCCAACTGAATCCGTAGGTTGGGGCATCTTGCTCTGGTGACGGTCTGACTGCCAACTGTGGTCCAAATGTGGGAGGGGCTTGCCCCCGATGAGCATAGGTATCTACACAACTTCGGTACGACGCTAAACCTGTGGCGAGGGAGCTTGCTCCCGCGAAGGCCTGGCAGCCGACGCTGATCTAACTGACGCACCGCGATCCAACTGTGGGAGCTGGCTTGCCTGCGAAGACGGCTTGACAGTCAACACAGTTGGACCGTGTACATATCCATTCCTGCGGTAACGGCCACTTAGGGTGCCGCCCTGACGGCGGCTCACTTTGCAAAAGCGGCAAAGTAAGCAAAACGCTCTTGCCCCACCACTCGGCACCTCGCCCAGGCTCGGTGTGCCCGTAATCCGTCAGTGATTTGGGGGGGGGCGCCGCCATCGGGGGCAAGCCCCCTCCCACATTGGTTCTACAGAGGCAGGTGCATGTGGGTGGTTTGCCATATCGGGTCGGCCTCGACATCCACCACCTCGAACCCCTGCCGCTGCCAGAATTCAATCGCACCGGGCAGAAACGGATGGGTGTGCAGGTACATCACCTCTACGCCATCGGCCCGCGCCAGCGCTTGCAGCGAGCGGTATAACCGGCCCGCCAGGCCCGAGCGTCGCGCTGCCGGGAGCACATACAGGCGCACCACTTCCACCGTCTTGCGCCCCTGAAAGTTCAACTGCGGGAAGCGGCCGTCGTAGGGCCGATAAGCCACCGAGGCAACGATCCGGCCTTCGGCACGGGCAATCAAAAATCGCCCGCCGCCCTCAAGGTAGATGGCTTCAAACTGCGCCAGATCGTGGGGAACACCGGTGGCACTGAGCGTGGGAAACAGTTCCTCACGCGCCTGCAAAGCGAAGCTCAGCACCTGGGGAATGTCAGCGGCCTGCACCGCCTCGATACTAACGCTCATCGCCAAGGATACGGGCCGTTATCCATTGGCGAGCGTAAGCCAACACGCGATCGGCCATCGCCACCGGAAAGTGAATAAACCCGTGGGCCGCTTCCGGCAACAGATGGGCCTCAACCTTCGCCCATCGCTCGGCAATCAGCAGGGTGTCATCCTTGAGCGGGTCCAGTTCGCCCACGAACATCAACGCTGGCGGCAGCCCTTCAAAGTCCCCATACAAGGGCGACAACGGTGGCTGTCGACGCGTCTCGTCGCTGATCCCCGGCGTCAGCAGGCGCAGCGCCTGAACCATGCCCGGCCCGTCCAGCAACAAGGTGTCCGGCCCGGCCGTGCGCACACTGGGGGTGCCGGTCAAATCGTAGACGCCGTAATACAACACCGCGCCGCTTACCCGCTGGAGCAACTCGGGCCATTGCTTGAGCGCCAACAAAGTGGCCGCCGCCAGGTGCCCGCCGGCCGACTCACCGACAAAAAACACCGGCAGGCCGGCAAACTCCGGGCAGTCCGCCAAAAGCCAGCGCGCAGCCGTCAGGCAATCATCCAGCAGCCCTTCGATCGGCGTATCCACCGCCAGCCGATAATCCACCGACACCACCGCCACATCGCACGCGTTGACCATGCCAAGGTTAAGGTCGTCATCCATTTGCGCATTACCGATCACCCAGCCACCGCCGTGGATATCCAGCACCACGCCTCTTGGCGGGCCAGCGGGCCGCAGGATGCGCAAGGGGATCGCCCCGAGCATTTTGCGTTCCGCCAGCGGCGCCTTCTTGAAGGTCTGGCTGGCACGCAGCAGCGCCTGGATCAGACGCGGCATCACGCGGTTGCGGACCTTGAAGCGCGGCATCCACGCCAGTTTGCGATTGAAGCGGCGCATCTGGGCCAGTTCGGGCTCGCTGGCGGGCCAATGCTGGTAGGCCATCAGCGATTATTACGCAGGATCGAGAAGTTCAACGCCGCGGCCACGCACAGCCATGCCAGATACGGGAACAGGATCAGGCCGGTGATCAAATCCAGACGCACGGCCAGCACCACCATCGCTGCCACGGTGAGCCACAAGAGCACGATAATTACCATCCCGGCGAACAAGCGATGGGCACCAAAGAACACCGGCGTCCACAGGGTATTCAACGCAATCTGCGCTGCCCACAGGGCCAACACCATTTCGCTGCCGGGGATCAGGGTCAAGCGGTAACCGGCCCAGGCCAACAGCAGGTAGATGATCGTCCATGCCACCGGGAACAGCCAATTAGGCGGGGTGAAGCTGGGCTTGACCAGGGATTCGTACCAGGCGCCGGGTTTGAAGATCACGCCAGTGCTGGCGGCGGCGGCGCAGGCGAGCAGGAAGATGAAAAAGGTCATGGTCGGTCCTTGAGGTTCAGTGGATGGAAAACAGTACACTGCTTTTAAGTGACTCGAACAACCGCGGATAAATTCAATGGGGGCGGCAAAATACCCGCGCTTCTACGCGTCATGAAAATTGGTTATGGTCGGCAACATCCAGCACCGTTGCCCGAGACATCCCCTTGCCCCAGCTTGCCGATCACCGCAGCCGCCCCTGGTCAGTGTTCCTGATCTTCCTGCGCCTGGGCCTTACCTCCTTCGGCGGGCCGATTGCACACCTGGGTTATTTTCGCCAAGAGTTCGTCACCCGCCGCCGCTGGCTCAGCGAGCGTAGCTATGTCGAACTGGTCGCGCTGTGCCAATTCCTGCCCGGCCCGGCCAGCAGCCAGGTCGGTATCGCGTTGGGCCTGTCCCGCGCAGGTTACCGGGGCGCGGCGGCAGCCTGGGCCGGGTTCACCTTGCCGTCGGCCATCGCCCTGCTCCTGTTCGCCCTGGGGATGGCCCACTACGGCAGCACCCTGCCCCCTGGCGCGCTGCACGGCCTCAAGGTGGTCGCCGTAGCCGTGGTGGCCCAAGCCGTGTGGGGCATGGCGCGCAACCTGTGCCGAGGCGTGTTACGGGTGGCGTTGATGTTGACCGCTGCGTGCGTGGTGCTATTGGAGCCCTCCGCCTGGGCTCAGGTCGGGGTCATGGTGGTCGCAGGCGCAGCCGGCCTGTTGCTGCTCAAGCCCGAGAGCAGTGCCGAGCCCGACGCCCTGCCCATCGCCATCACCCGTCGCGCCGGAGCCCTGTGGTTGATGCTGTTTTTGTTGTTGCTGGTGGGTTTGCCAATCCTCGCCACATGGGCACTCAACCCCACGCTGGCGCTGGTGGACGCCTTCTACCGCACCGGTGCCCTGGTATTTGGCGGCGGCCACGTGGTGCTGCCGTTGCTGCAAGCCGAAGTGGTGCCCAGCCAATGGGTAAGCAATGACGTCTTCCTCGCCGGTTACGGCGCCACCCAGGCCGTGCCCGGCCCGCTGTTCACCTTCGCCGCCTTCCTCGGCGCCTCCATGACCCACGCCCCGAGCGGTTGGCTTGGCGGAGTGATCGCGCTGCTGGCGATCTTCGCCCCGTCGTTCCTGCTGATCTTCGGCGCCTTGCCCTTCTGGGCCAACCTGCGCAGAAGCCCGCGCACCCAGGCCGCGCTCGTCGGGGTGAACGCGGCGGTGGTTGGCCTGTTGTTGGCGGCGCTGTACCAGCCGGTGTGGACCAGCGCGATTTTCAACGGCTACGACCTCGCCCTGGCGTTGCTGGCACTGGTCGCGTTGATGGTGTGGAAACTGCCGCCATGGCTGGTAGTGATAAGTTGCGGCCTACTCGGCACGTTACTGTAGGAGCGAGCTTGCTCGCGAAAAACTCACGGGCGCCGCGTTTAATCTGAAGGCACGCGTTATCGTTAACGATTTTCGCGAGCAAGCTCGCTCCTACAGCATTGGGGCTCAGCCTGGCTCGACAATCTTGAGCCATGACCAACGCGCCTGATAACTCCGGGCCTTGTGCAAAAACAGCTCGGGCTCCGCGTGCAGCGGATTGATGCGCAGCACGCCCTGCTCCACATCCTCCAAACCATAAGGCGCATACACCTCACCGGAAGCGATATCCAGCGCAATGCACGTGCCCGCCACCAGGTAACGGTCAACCCCCTGCCGAGCCGAATGCAACTGCGGGTAAGGCCGGCCAAACCGCTGACCATACCAAAGGTGCACCCGCGCCTGATTCCTGACCTCCACATTCACCCCCAGGTCTTGGAACAGCCCCTGCGCCGCACGAATTACCGCGTCTTCCGCCTCGTAGGACAGGTCCTCGTCAAAGTAAAAAACGTCGTAATCCTTCACGCCCTGAGCCGCCGGCAGATTCGCCTGATGGTTCCACACCGCCTGGAACAAACAGCCCGCCGTGAGCATGCACTGCTGCACACCCAGATCCGGCAGGCGCGCGGTGAGTTGCGCATTGATAGGGTTGGCCATGGCCAATTCGAGCAGGGTGTCGACCGTCAATGTCATGTTCAGTCCTCCATAATCTCGCGCAACAATACCACCCCAACATGTCACTTCCGTAGGCGCGGGCTTTAACACCGAAACGAATCAGGAGTTTGACGAAATCACCTCGCGCCCTGCGTAAAACTCAGCGCGAAGCCGAACAAATGAAACCAACATGAAGAATGCCCCCGTCTGCTTGTAAAGCAACTTTACGCAGCACTACTCTTACACGCCTTACCTCAGCTGCCCCCACTGAAATTGATCAGGACACCGGCTAAATGGAGTTCGCCCCTTGCACGCTCCCAAAGGTGCGTATCGCGATACCTGCAACGCCTTCTCGCGCCAAAAGTATGAAGGCCGAGAGCGCTGCATAAATGTGTCTAACTTTAACGCCGAGCATCTAAACCCACACCGTTGATGACACCGGCGTAGTGCCGTCATCGTTTTCGGCGCAGATAGAGCGTAAAGGTCAATTCAAGGAGAATGACAGTGAAGTGGATGGATGATGTGCTGGACACGATCGACAATGCCCGAACCGAAGCTGAATTGTTGGCTCGGATCGTCAGCACGGCAAAACACCTGGGGTTCGACTATTGCGCCTATGGAATCCGAATCCCTATCCCCGTCACCCGCCCTAAGATCGTGATGAGCAATAATTTTTTGCCTTCATGGCGACAACGCTACGCCCACTGCAAATACATCGCCGTGGACCCGACGGTACAGCACTGCACAAAATCGACGATACCGATTGTCTGGGACGAGCAAATGACCCGGCAAAACCCGCAGATGTGGGAAGAAGCCCGTGGCGCCGGGCTGGCCCATGGTTGGGCGCAATCCTGCCTGGACGGCCGCGGCAGCGGCGGCATGCTGACACTGGCGCGCTCCAATGACCCTATTACGGCCCAAGAGCTTGCCGCCAATCAAAAATACATGCGGTTTTTGGTGCATGTCGCTCATCAGGGGTTTTTGCGCGTGCTGACGCCGCACTGGCAGTTACCGCAGGAAAAAACCCTGTCGCAGCGTGAATGTGAAGTGCTCAAGTGGGCAGCCGACGGCAAGACCGCCCACGAGATCGGTTTGATCCTGTCGCTATCGCGGGAAACCATCAAATTTCACCTGCGCAATGCAGGCTCGAAACTGGGCGTGCATAACTGCACCGCTACCGTCGTGCGCGCCACTTCACTGGGCTTGCTTGTCTGACACATACCTGATTGGCGCACCCCTGATGCGTTAATGCCGCTCAGTGTGAACAACAACAATAATACGCGCACCCTCACGACACACCTGCCCAAAAGAGCAGTACCTAAGTGCTCGATTATTCTGCCGAATGGCCCCTCGATTTTTTGCCGAGGGTTCCTCATGTATATAACCACGGGTACGCGCCTGACATTACCGACCGAACTGTGGCAGGCCCTGTTGCTGTATCGCTATCGCGTATTTGTCGAAAAACTTGGGTGGCATCTGGACTGCGCGGTCGATGAGGAACTGGACCAATTTGACCGCGACGACACGGTATACGTGATCGCCCGTCAAGGCCCGCACATCGTCGGTGTGGCGCGGCTGCTGCCCACGCACAAGCCCTATCTGCTCAAGGAAGTGTTCCCCCAGGTGCTGGGTGGCCAGGCACTCCCTCATTCTGCGCACATCTGGGAAATCTCCCGGTTTGCCGCCGTCGACCTGCAACAACAGACCTTCACGGGCCACTCCCTGTCATCGCCCAACGCCGTGGCGCTGCTGCATGAGGTGCTCAAGGTCGCCGCTTGCCACAAGGTTCGCCAATTGATCACGGTATCGCCGCCGGGAATTACCCGCTTGTTGCGCAACGCGGGTTTCGACGCTCATTGCGAGGGCAAGCTCACCGTGATCGACGGGCACAAGATCATGGCCAACTGGATCAGTGTGCCGCCCTGCCTGGCTGATCGAGAAGTGGCCTGAAGCAGCGCAAATGGCCTGCCGCTGCGGGCAAGTCGGCCGAGCCGACTCCCCAAAAGGTTAGGTTACAACCTCAGGCGCCTGCTCTTAAATAACGCTGCATCGGCATTCCAACCGACTATAAATGGGACACACGATCTACATGAAAAAAGTCATTGTCATTTCTGGCCATCCTGATCTTTCGGTTTCCCGCGTCAATACCGCGATCATGGGCAAGATCAGCCAGCGTGGCGTCAAGGTCCATAGTCTGGCCAGCGCGGTGACGCCCACCGGGTTCGATATGGGTGCAGAGCAGGCATTGCTCAATGCCCATGACCGCATCGTGTTGCTGTTTCCGTTGTACTGGTATTCCTGCCCGGCAATCATGAAACAGTGGATCGATGAAGTCTTCACCCCCGGCTATGCCTACGCACGCGGCGGCGACAAGCTCAAAGACAAGGAATTCATGATCATCACCACGGTGGGTGCGCCCTCCACCGGCTACCGCGCTGGCGGGTTCAACCGTTACACCCTGGATGAATTGCTCAGGCCTTTGCAGCAGACGGTGGCGTACGTCAAAGGCATCTACCTGCCTGTAGTCGGGATTTACGAATCGGTGTTCATCGATGACGAATCAATCGACGTCACTGCTCGGAATGTCGCCGCACAAGTGATTGAGGACCAGGCCAGCGCCGACCAACTCTACGAGAACATGCTGTTGCAGGCCGAGCAGGCACAAATCGCGCTGCTGCAATAAGGTGCCCTCACGCATGAAGACATCAAATAACCAGATCCCACCGTGCGCCAGCCTGGTGGCCGCGCGCAACGAGCTGGGTTTTCTGCACTCTGCCAGCGCACTCATCGACACCCAAGCCACGCCACTGGAACTGTACTGCCAGATGACCGCCGCGACGCCCGCCTGGCTCAAAGGCGCGTTCAGGTTGCGCGACAGCATCTCACAGCACTTTCACGTCGAGCGGATCGGCGGGTTCTCGGGTGTCACACCCCAGTGCGCCCCGGTGGTCGGCGAAAAGCTCGACTTCTTCACCATCGAAGCCATCAGCGCACAGAAGCTGGTACTGACCTCACGCGATACCCACCTGGCGGTCATGGTCTCGATCGATACCACACTCACGCAACCGCGTTGCCTGCATATCACCACCTCCGTCAAGACCTTCAACACGTTCGGCCGCCTGTACATGCTGCCGGTGGCGCCGGTACATGGGCTCATCATCAAGCGTTTGCTGTCCCGTCTCCCCCTACATTCCCCAACTCGCTCACTTGGAGATCGCAACTCATGAACAGCGCAGACTCAATTGACCCTCATCTGTTGCACAAAGACACACCCAGGGATGTATTGATCGGTCGACCCAGGCTGATTCTGCCCAGCTTTCTCAGTGCTTCGATCGGTGCCGACATACTGGCTGGCAACCCCCAGGATCAGGAGCTGTTCAAACAGCTGTACCGTGCCCAAGACGGCCGGTATGTGCTGCGCCATCTGCCCCTGACCCTCAGTGCGGAACAGGCCGGCACTCTCTCCACCTTCGAGATCCGCCTGGCTGACTTCTATACCGAGCGCGACGACCACTTCATCCTCACGGCTGAATTCATCCCCCACCAGGCCCAACGCTACCTGGCCCAGCATTTTCAAGGCGGTGATGCCCACATACCGCCCGACCAGGTAATGCGCATGATCGAATGCCTTGAGGCGCTCGCGCAGTGGGACAAGGCCAGGCAGGGCTCTTACTTGTTGATCAACGACACCAAGAATTACTACTTCTACAACAAGCAGCACGAACATGTGCCGGGCCTGATGTTGATCGAAGTGGCCAGGCAAGCCATGTACCACTACGTCTACAACTACTTGGGCCATCAGCGCGGTGCGGTTTCCATTTCCATCGAAGACTTGCGCATTTCCTTCAACGCCTACACCGAATCGGCTTACGAGGTCGAAGTCGTGGTGCAACAGACCCACGGCCTGAAGCGATCGCAACCCAAGTCCATCGACAAGTGCGCAAACTTCTATCAGAACGGCCGGCTGGTATCGCGTCTCTGGCTGCAAGGCGCAGTGATCAAGTTACCGCTGTTCAAACGCATGCGTTCGTTGAACTACCCTCAGGATCACTGGTTCACCCCTTCCGATCGCTTGCCCAAGAACATCCTCGTGCATCACGCCGACAGTGCGCTGCAAGCCAGGCTGAGCCTGCTCTCGGTACTGGGCGTGCTGGTGACTCACCAGGCCGAAGGCATCAATTGGAGCACGGTCACGACCGTATCGCTGTATATCGAAGGGGGTGGCTTCCTTAGCCTGCCCGTTGCTTCGACTTGCTCCACCGGCGAACCCGACCAGCGCGTGCTGGTGTTCGACAAGCTATCCAAGAGCCAGGCCAGCGAACTGCGTGAAACGATCAAGTGCCACTGCTTCTTTGCCGGGCAGATGCAATGGAACGCAGGCTCTTCACCTGACCCTCTGGCCCCCGAGCAAATCGTGGCATGAGGATCCTGCGCCCATGAGCTATGAGTTATCACAACGCCCACTGATGATCGGTCAGGGCGTTTCGCTGAAAAACCGCGTGTACTTCGCGCCGATGGGCATCGACCTGGCTACCTCGGACGGTTCGCTGTCCGAGGAAATGCTCAGTTTCTATCAACATGTGATCGACGGTGGCTGCGCCATGGTGGTGCTGGGCAACTCCTCCATAGCACCCTCCACGCGTCTGCATGCGCGAGGCCTGTGCCTGCATAGCAATGCCAACGTGGAAAAGCTCGCGCCGCTGGTGGAGTACGGTCGCCAGCGGGACTGTCCAGTGGTGGTGCAACTTCAGCATTACGGCGCCCAAGGTGGCACACAGATCAGCGGCCAACCGCTGCTTTGCCCGAGCCGCAGTGCGTTATCCGGCAGCCGCGGCGCCGAGGCATTGGAGATGAGTGTCGAGGACATCGACGCCGTTTGCGATCAGTTTGCTCAAGCGGCTCTGCGAGCCAGACAGGCCGGCGCCAGGATGGTCCAGCTTCAGGCCTCCAATGGCTACCTGCTGAGCAGTTTTCTATCGCCCTGGACCAACCATCGCAATGACGCTTACGGCGGCAGCCCGCTCAAGCGAGCGCGGTTTCTGTTGGAAGTCATCGACCGCATTCACAGGGTTACCGCAGGAGAGCTGGAGGTTTCCGTGCGCCTGGGCATTGATGATTGCGTAGGCGCCGACGGGCAGCAACCGGAACTGCTCCAGGATGTGGTGGCTGCCCTGGAAAACGCCGGGACCTCGGCAATCATGTGCTCGATCACCATCAAGGAAACCTTCCGCTACATGCTGTCTGCCCATCCGAGCATTCAGCAACAGTTCGTCGAAGGGGTACGCCTGATCAAGTCATTCACCTCGCTGCCGGTCGGCTATGCCGGTTTCATTGGCTCCCTGCAGGAAGCAGAAAATCAACTGCGGCTGGGTCACTGTGACCTGATCGGTATGAGCCGAGCCCTTTTTGCCGATAACGACCTGATCAACAAATCGCTCGCCGGCCATGAAGACAAGGTTCAGCAATGCCGGTTTGACGGTAACTGCTTTCGGGACAAGAGCAACCCGCAACTCGACCGGGTGTATTGCTGCGTGAATGAGCACTACAAGCGTCCCGCTCACATCCACTACGGGAATCAATAACATGGAATTTCAAGACAAGAACATCGTCATTACCGGCGGTGCCAGCGGCATCGGCCTGGCGGTGGCAAAACAACTGGCCAAAGCGGGCGCACGCCTGTTCCTGATGAGCAGAAACCAGCAAAAGGCCGACGCCGCGCTAGAGATACTGGGGGCTTCGGCGCAGTTCATCTTTTGCGATGTGGCGTCGCACACCTCGGTAGCCGAGGCATTCGCGACGGTGGCTGGCGAGGTGGATCAGTTGCACTTTGCAATCAACAACGCAGGCATTACCGCCCCCTACGCGCCGATCGCGACCAGCGCACCGCAGGATTGGGACAGGGTCATCCACACCAACCTGAACGGCCCCTTTTACTGCCTGCAAAAAGAACTGGAACTGATCAGCCGGTACCCCGATGGAGCGATCGTCAATGTGTCTTCGTGCGCGGGCGTCATGCCTATGGCCAATCAGGCCGCCTACGTCGCCAGCAAGACCGCGCTCAATGCCTTGACGCAGGTCGCGGCCATGGAGAATGCCTGCGACAGCGAATCCGGTTTTGCCGTACGCGTCAACGCCGTAGCGCCCGGGCCGACACTGGGCGGTATGAACTCTGCGGAACGGCTGGCGGCCCATCCGGAAAACACCCAGCGCAAGCGTGACGTGACCGCCATGAAACGCTTTGCCCATCCAGAGGAAATCGCCGACGCGATCGTGTTTTTGTTGAGCCGCAGATCCAGCTACATCACCGGCTCGGTGCTCAGTGCCGATGGCGGCTATCACATCGGCAAATTCTAGGGGCAATCATGGCTAGCATATTGATCACCGGTGTGAGCACCGGTATCGGCAACGCTCTGGCACGTTACCACTTGGCCAGGGGCGACGAGGTGCTCGCGGTATCACGCAATCCTGCGGCCAACATTCCGTCACAGGAGCGCTTTCACTTCCTCAGGTGCGACTTGACCGATATCGACCGCGCCCCGGCAATCTTGCAGGCGTTGCTGTCGCGCTCCTCCGCCCCGGTAGACACCGTCTACCTGAATGCGGGTCGGTTCGGCAGCCCTCCACAACTGGCCACGCAAACCTCGATGCAGGAGTTCAACAGCGTCCTGGCACTTAACCTGGGCGCGGTAAAAATGGTCCTGGATATCCTGTTGAGTACGACGCAGCCTCCCAGCACCGTGGTGTTTTCATCATCGATTTCGGCCGTGCGCCAACGTGCCGGAATGCTCTCATATTCGGTTTCCAAGGCGGCGTTGAACGCTCTGGCAAAGATCTATCATCTGGAAAACCCACACACATTCTTTGCCGTGCTGGGGCTCTGCAACGTCCAGACGACGGTGGCGAAGACCATCATGGCGGCGGATGAACGCTTCAGTGATCTTGTCGCACTCCGCCAACGGGCGGCAGTGCCCGGCTACATCGTCGACGCAGAATCCCGCGCTGCGCATATCGCTCAGGTCTTGGCCGAGCGCCATCATCTTGGACTGAAATCGGGTGAGTTCCAGGAAATCCGCGACTTGTTGAACCAGCCACTCCAGGAGGAGACCCGCAATGACCCAATCCACCCATGAAAAAATCGTACGTGTCGGCGCTGCATACGACATTCTCGCGATGGCTCCCTTCGCCTTGCCGATCGTGTCCGTCTGGGCCTATGCACTGATCCAATGGGTTGATTTGCAACTGGGCTTCGACAGCCACTTCTCGGCGCTCGACCCCACCGCCATGTTCCTGCTCAACATCGGCGCCTGGGCATACCTTGTGTGGGGCGTTGTACGTTGGCGAGCCCCTACACGCGAACATGCCAGTCTCAGCGCCCTGCTACGCGTGATCGTAGTGGTAGTGCAGGTAGTGGCCGTCAGCAGTGGCGCTTCACCTTTCCTGCTGGTGCTGGGTGCCGTTCAATTGTTGCTGGCGGTGCTGGAGTTTTCGCATAGGTTATTCGAGCGCAGCGGTGCCCCATCCAGCCGAGAAGAGGCACGCGCTTACTGATGCCGCCGGGGGCCAACCTGGTGCTTGATGGAGGCCCCGCCCCCTTCTCCTCGACATCGCCCCGGACCATCACCCACTGAGCGTTCCTGCTTACCCCTAGCTTTAGTCGGATATTTCTGGAGGTTCAAGCGCGACGGCTAACAACCCCACAATGCCGCTGTATTGTGGGGTTGTTAGCCGTCGGCAAGTTGGCTTTGGATGATGTTGGACGCGTGGTTACCGTGCGGTTGCCGGCAGCTCCTGGCACCACTTGATAGAACGCAGCGCTTCCTCGGCAGGCACAAGCGCGTAGCGCGAGTAAAACATTGTTCCACTGAAACGACGGCCGTCGACTTCGCCCAAGGTCTGCCCATCCTTGTAGTCAGAGGTGCTGAGTTGATCGGCGATGTAATACACCTTGCCATTCTCAACGGTGATATCGAAACGCTGGTTAACCATACCGCTGATGATCGGTGGCGAGGTGGAGGCAACGCTGTGCTTGCCGGCGGGAATGCCGGCCTTGAAAAAACTACCGGAAGGCAAGCTGCCGATAGTGCGGCCATCGACCTGAATAGTCGGGGCGACCCCGCCACCGATGCTCGCCGCCGTGCGATAAAAGTAAACCGTCGCCTCATCCGCACGAGGTTCAGCCGGTGACGTGAAGAACGGTTGGCCTTTGAGGTCCGGACCGCTGATGCAACCGGTCAGTGAGACCAGGCCTGCGAACAGGCTGGCCCAGAGTAGCGTAGAGCGCTTCATGCATGAATTCCTTGAACGTGGATCAATGGGCGTTGGGGTCGATGACTGTCACCGGTACCGGCTTCAAATCGTGCACAGCCCTTTACCGAAGTCAGTGGCATCAGAACTTGGCCAAGGCGCAAAACCGCTCTTCGGCGTCAGATTCACAATGTTCCGGTCCTTGAGCATCGGGTACTTGCGCTTGAGCGCCTGCACCGTGTCATCGGCATTGTTCACGTTGGACAGGCAAAAGCGCAGGGCATCGACGCGCAGATCGCCGATATAGAGGGTTTCCCCGGCCTTCACCGAGAAAACCGCAGGCACCGGGCGCGGCATCGACTTACCCGCGTAATACACGTAATGCCACTGCGTGTACTCATACTCACCCGGCGGCACTTCATACATGAAGTAATGGCCCAGCACAGAGGGGGATGGCTGATCATCTTCATTGCCCAGCGTTGTCAGCCGTAATGCGGTGCCGGGGGCTCCCTGTTGCTTGATCTCAACCACCAGCCCATGGGGCTGCATCATCGGAAAGCTCTCACCAACCGAACCCACGATGATCGCCTTACTCGGGTCCGGTGCGTGCTTGCCGTCGTAGCGTGACGTCGCGCACCCGGATAGAAGCGTCGCGCAAAGTGCGACTGCGGCCCAGACGAGATGTTTACTGCTGACTTTCCCTAGCATTGGTTTTTTTTCCGATCAGTAATCTTGCAGTTCGTAGAACCCAGCGAGCGAACCAAACGTTCGCACATCTGGTGCTTCGTTGCTGGCTCGTCGGCCTCTATTGTCCAGCTACCCGCACCTTGATAACAACCCACTCCTGTAGGAGCGAGCTTGCTCGCGAAAAACCCAAACGATCACGCAGCGCCTGAAGGCAAAATCCGATTCCCCTGCCGCGCCTTGCGCCATCGTGCCAGCTTGTGCGCTGGGGTGGCCGCCCCTAAGGTGGCTCGGGCGCTGAATTGTTCAGTGATCGGGTTTAGTAGCCTGAGGGTTTGTCCACACCATGTGCACAAGCGTCATCGACCAGCAGCTATCGGTCGACTGACTGGAGTGGGACGGTTACGCTGAAGTTGCTTTCAGTCTCTATTCAGTTAGTTACGGTAGGCAGCAAACGATACAGAGCGCTTTACACAGTCTCGACCAGCACAAGACGCTTATTAGCACTCAAGGCAAAATATCGATTTGTGTCATTTCAAGGAAGGCAAGAGTGTCCATCATTAAAATGAAATCACGGGCCGATTGTCGGCTCATCTCCATGCTGCTGTTATTGGCAGGTTCAGTGCCCCTCTCTGGTTGCCATCGGTTGACACCCGACCAGCGAGTGGATGCCTGGGTTGATAGCGGTGGTAAGTCCGCTCCAACTTATCTCACCTCAGAAGAAATCAAGCGCATAGAAGAGAGGCGTTATGGCAGGGTTTTAGGCACTACCTTGGCTCAAAATGTGTTCTGGGCGAATGGCGAGGGACTGCGAGGCAGCGTGAAGCTACGTATGAAGCTTGATCGACAGGGCGACGTATTGCGCTGCGAGGCGCAGCCAATGGACGCTGGAAGTCCACCAGGCTTTACGAATCTCGTCACGGATGTGTGCTGGAGCAGTATCTGGGAGAGCGTTCCGGAAGGTCTTCAGGATCCAGTTGATGGCACCTTTGAGGTCACCGTGCCTTTGATAGCTTCTGGTAATACCTCACCCATTTCTGATTACGAACGCAGACACCAGAGGGCTGCTGTTGAAAGCCGTTTTTTCTGGGACAACGTGGTGGCCAAGCAATCAATAAATGCGTTCGGCCAAGCACGCTTCGAATTCACTGCCAACGCAAAGGGCCAAGTCGCACGTTGCGATGTCACGTTGAAAAAAAACTATCTGCGCCCTGAACATTTCCACCCGGATCCGGCGTTACAAAAGGCACTTGCAACTCAATGCTTGCAACTCGATCTGCAACAAATGTCAGGGTTTCGTGTAAAGGAAGATGGAGTAGCCCACCGCGTCGTTTTTGTGGAGTACTTGCCTTGGAAAAAACAGGTGGGGAGATATTCAGAGTAAGGCCCGCACTTTATGCGCGATCCTGCTTATCCATACCTTTAGTCGGATATTTCTGGAGGTTCAAGCGCAACGGCTAGCCTTCAGCCTAGCGTAAGGGATAACGCTGAACTATCGGTCCATGAAGGGCCAGTACGCCTCGTCGTCCCGACGCTTTATCTGCTGAGGAGACGATAATGAAAATAACCTTGAAACGGTTGGCGTGCCTGGGTGCGAGCTTCACCAGCGTGCTCGCCATGGCCGATGCGGCCAGCCCGCCGCCGCTGTCACCTGCGATTCCCTTCGACGTCACCGCCAATGCCCCCTTCACCCTGGACAACCTGCAACACGATTTCGACGTGCTGTCGTGGCAGACCTTCGTCGCGCTGAACTGGCCCGCCAACGCCGACGGCAGCGCCAATACCTCGGCGCAGATCGGTGCGCCGGGGCAGACGGTGTGGGAGTCGTGGAAGGAGAGCTACGAGATTTTCCTGCCCCAAGGCCAGAAGCCTGTCGCCTGGAACCAGAAGGCGCCGCTACCCCCGGCCTGCCAAGGCAAGGGTGACCTGCCCGTGCTGCAGCAGATGGGCAAGGTCGCCGGTGTGCTCGACGAGACCATCCAGCCGTTCAAGACCGGCCCACTGGTGGACCAGAACGGCACTTACACGCGCAACGCGATCATGGTCAACCAGCCGATGTTCGACAACATCGTCAACAATGGTCTGTACAGCAAGGAAGGCCAACAGGCTTTCTTCACCAAGGCCGACAACCGCATCGCCTTCTCCTGCGGCGTGAAGGAGGACAAGCAGGTCGGCGCGATCATGGTCAAATCGGCCTGGAAGGTGCTCGGCGGCAACGACAACCCACAGGAATTCCATGCCATCAATGCCCTGGTCTATACCCCCGGCAACGCCGACACGAACAAGGGCGCGGTGATCCCCGAATCGTGCAACGTGCAGAAGGTCGGGCTGGTCGGCCTGCACATCGTGCACAAGACCAAAGATGCGCCGCAGTGGGTGTGGTCAAGCTTCGAGCACGTGCGCAACGTACCGGAAAAGACCACCCCCATGAACGAGCGCAAGGGCCCCTACCTCTTCTACAACGCCCAGGCCAGCAACCTCCCGGTGAACGAGCCGCCCGCGCAGCCGTGGGACCCGTCGAAGAAAGCCACACCCTCGCAGATCGTACGGGAAATTCCGCTCACCGCCGCAACCCACCAGCTCAACGCGCAATGGCAAGGCGCGCTCAAGGGTACGGTGTGGGCCAACTACCAACTGATCAGCACCCAATGGCCAACCGCCCCCGCCGATGACTGCCAGGTGCCGTCGCCAACCAACCCGCTGGGCACGCCTGCGCCGAACTTCCTGGCCAACGCCACGCTGGAAACCTACAACCAGGGCACTACGCCGCAGGCTTCATCCAGTTGCATGGAATGCCACAACAACGCGACCACCCGGGTGACCCAGTCACCGCGCACCAGCTTCGCCGATTTCACCTTTCTGCTTGAACGTGCCCAATCCACCGGTGCCAAGGAGTGATGCCATGAGCGACCCGAACCTGCAAGACTTCATCGACCTGTCTGCCGAGCTCACTGGTCTGTCAGCCAAGCTGCTGGCGCCTGCCGTCGACCCGATCAACCTGCCTCCGGTGTTCTTCGACACCGCCCAGCAAGGCATGGGCACCGAAGCGTTCAGCAAACTGCTGAACCTGTACGTTTCTATCAAAGGCCAACCCCATGAGCAGATCGCCAGCGCCATACTCGGCAGTTCGGACCCGCAGATCGCCAAAGGCGCCCGCTCGATCATGAAGCTGTGGCTGCTTGGCAGCTGGTACCAGCCTTATGACCAGGGCACCGCCAAAGAGCATGACATCCGCGTAGTCTCCGACCAGGCTTACAAGGAAAGCTGGGCGTGGAAAATCGCCCAATCCCACCCCATGGGCTACAGCGAGTACCACTTCGGCTACTGGGCCGAGCAGCCACCGACCCTCAAGCAATTCACCGGTGTCGACGCCAAGGAAGGGCAGCAGCCATGAGCACTCTAAACACCCAGAACATCGAAACCGCCGACGTGATCGTCGTGGGCGCCGGCATGGCCGGCAGCGTCATGGCCTACCAGCTGGGCCTGGCCGGCTTGAAAGTGCTGGTGCTTGAGTCGGGCCCGGCGATACCGCCTAACCGCAGCGAGTACCTGGAGCGTTTCTACACCGCCGTGCTCAAGGCGCCCGAGTCGCCCTACCCACCGGAGCAGACCGAGCAGACCCCGGCCAAACAGTTCGCCCCGCGAGCGACTATCCAGGACTTGATCACCGCCGGCAGCGACGACAAGGACAAGGTGCAGAAGAGCTACCTGGTACAGAACGGGCCGCAACTGTTCGCCAGCACCTACGAGCGGGTGGGCGGCGGTACCATGTGGCACTGGATGGGCACGGCTCTGCGCCTGTTACCCAACGACTTTCGTATGCAGAGCAAGTACAAGGTCGGGGTCGACTGGCCGATCAGCTACGACGACCTGCAGACCGCCTACTGCCGCGCCGAGGAAGAGATGTGCGTGTCCGCCGATGTGGCGTCGCAGAGCTACCTGGGCGTGACCTTCCCCCAAGGCTACCAATACAGCATGCACGGCATTCCTCCATCGTTGGTCGACCAGGGCGTGGGCAAGGCCATCAATGGCACGCAGTACCAGGGCTTCATCCTCAACGTGCGGCAAACGCCAGCCGGGCGTAACTCGCAGAACGACAACGGCCGCCGGGTATGCGCCGGCAACACCAGTTGCACGCCGATCTGCCCGATCCAGGCCAAATACGACGCCACCGTGACCATGGCCAAGGCGCTGGATACCGGCAACGTGCGTATTCTTTACCAATGTGTGGCGAGCAAGGTGCAGGTCGATGCCAATGGGGTCACGAGTATCGATTTCATCCAGTACCAGAACAACGGCACGCAACAGAACGGCACGGCCCAGGGCAAGCGCTACGTGATCGCCGCCCACGCGATCGAAACGCCCAAGCTGCTGCTCAACTCCATCAGCCCGCACAGCCCAAAAGGGGTCGCCAACAGCAGTGGCCAGGTCGGCAAGTCGTTGGCCGACCACCCGGTGTACCTGGCGTGGGGACTGATGCCCGAAGGTAAGCCGTTGTTCCCGTTCCGTGGGCCATTGTCCACCTCGGGGATCGAAGACATGCGCGATGGCCCGTTCCGCAGCGAGCGTGCCGCCTGGCGTATCGAGATCGGCAACGAGGGCTGGAATTGGTCGGCGAATGATCCGTACACCACGGTCTGCGATTTTATCGACGGCGACAACAATGGCGGCACCAACAATGGCGGCGCCGACCACAAGAGCGAGGCATTGTCCGGCGTGGCGCTGGTGCAGAAGCTCAACAGCGTGCTGACCCGCCAGTTCCGCCTGGCCTTCTTGATTGAGCAAGTGGAGAAAGACCCCGAGCATGCGCTGTGCCGGGTGGAGAGTAGCAAGCATTTCACCGACGGCTTGGGCCTGCCTCGGCCAGAGATCGCCTACGAACTGTCCGACTACACCAAGGAGGGCTTCAAGCAGGCGCGCCTGGCCGCCACGCATATCATCACCAAACTGATGGGCGCCACCGAGCTGACCGACCTGAAGCCTGAGCTCAAGCCCGGCTCGCAAACGGTGTTCGAACACGGCGGTCAGAACTACGCGTTCTACGGCGCTGGCCACCTGATGGGCACCTACCGCATGGGCTCGGACCGCAGATATTCAGTGGTGGACAAGGACCAGCGCAGCTGGGACCACCCCAACCTGTTCCTGGTCGGCGACGGCGTGTTCCCCTCCACCGGCACCGCCAACCCGACCTTGACCATCACCGCGCTGACCTTCCAGGCCGCCGACGTGGTCGCCAGCGATCTGCTCAAGCGTACCGTGCAGGTGCAGGCCAGAGACCCCTGGCAGGGCACCGGCGTGCAGATCAACGGACAGAGCTGGCAACTGGCGGTGTGCACCGGTGGGCAGTGGACGGCCAACCCGGGCACCGGCATGGTCGGCGCGGCAGGCCACCCAGGCCTGACCGCCAAGCCCGGCTATACCCTGCCCGGCCAACCGGAAGGCGCGTTGATCGGGCGTATCGGCACCAGCGGCGCGCCGTTCCTGGTCGGCAACCAGGCGCAATTGCCGCGTGGCCAACAGGGGGAGTTGCAATTGTGCATCAATGACGACCTGGGCGGGCGTTACGGGGCTGGCCTGAGCGATAACCAAGGCAGTCTGTCAGTGGAGGTACGTTTCGGGTCGGTGTAGGCGTTGTCATAGCAACCCCACAGTGCTGCGGCGATGTTGCAGTGTTGTGGGGTTGCTCTCTCAATCCCGTCACTTACAAGCTATCGACCACGCCTAACGCCGTGAGCCATTGCCATTGCAGCCAATGCCTCAGAAACCGCCAAGCCGCATGATATGAGTCGCCTGAGCCTCATCTGTCCGCTTGAAGCCACAGCGCTCGTAAAAGGCGCTTCCTTCAACCGTATCCGTGAAAAGACGCACGACCTGAAACCTGAGAGCGGCGCGTTCAACAAGCGCCTTTACCAGCGCCTGTCCGACGTGTTGCCCCCTTGCCGAAGCTGCGACGTACACCCGTCGCAGTCTGGCCACATTATTTTCAGCATAGGGATCAACTGAAAGACCGCCGATGCCTATCAGTTGCTGATTCAAATAGGCCGCCATCAGACACTCGCCGGGTGCATCAAAGCGGTTTGCCCCGGAGTGCCATTCGTTAATCAGACGCGTGAGAAACCTGAAACCCTCGCCAATCGCTTCCTTTTCCAGCGCCAGTATCTGGCGCGGAAGGTGGGTGATCCGTTGAACCTCATATCGTTCATCCATCCCTGCCTCCAATATGAAACTCGTTCAATGCTAACAATTTCGTTTGAGGTGACGAACACGCCTGTAGGAGCGAGCTTGCTCGCGAAAACCCCAAACGATAACGCAGCGCCTGAAGGCAAAATCCGATTCCCCTGCTGCACCTTGCTCCATTGCCTACGCCTGCGTCAGAATCCGCCGGCTTGTGCGCTGAGGTGGCCGTCTCTAAGGTGGCTCGGTCGCTGAATTGTTCAGTGATTCGGGTTTAGTAGCCTGAATTTGGGTATCTATAAGTGCATGAGCGTCACCAATCAGACAGTGCGTCTGTGCTCGATGGTGGCTGTGCGTAGGGCGTCTTCGGGCGCGCCGGCTTTAGATATCCACCGGTCTACTAACCTGCGTACAGCTGCCACCCACTGTTTAGTAGCGGAAAGGTGGTGGCATCACTCAGGATGTCTACTCATGTCAAAAGCAGATTCAACAACGCTCTTCACCGTCGCCCCCAACGCCAGCAACGAAACCCTCATCACCAACAGCTACGAAACCTTCACCAGCGTCAGCACCCTGCTGCTCGATCTGTCCGAAGACCTCAACGGCAAACACCGCGACATCGCCCTGGCCATCCACCAACTGAGCGAACTGGGCGTACTCCTCACCGCCAGACTCCTGGACCGCGAAGCGCCCTGCCCAGGCTGATGATCAGCTCTTCAACTCATTAGCCCGATGACTCGTCGCGTCGTTGTAAGTCACATACAACGACTCGGCAATTTGGCGCTTGATGGCATTGGGGGATTCAGCCTCGGCACAAAGCCATCTGCGATGACGAGAGCGACGACTGCTTTCGGCCCAGAGTATGTAAATACTTAGCAGGAACGTGCGGCACTGAGGTAAAGCTAGTCTTTAGATCTCAAACCGAAGGGATGCCCTCGAATGACGGGATCTTCTAGAACCAGTGTTCGTGCATTTTCGAAAGAAATGCAGGGGTAATCGGCAGACTGGATGCTGAACCGATGACCGAGTCGATCCCGCACTTCGGACACAGAGCGGTGCTATCTAGATCAACCCACTCAGTGATTTCTGAGGGCGAAAACACACTTAAACAGTAAAAACAGCCACAGTGATCGCTTGCTTGAATTTGAGTACGGTGATTTGTAGAAAATAGGTGCGCTGAAATCACATCCATGGGCAGGTCCTTAAGCTTCAAATTTACTAGCATTACTTTCTTGCATCAGAGTACATCAAGAGTCTTCCAACGTTGCTACGGTTGCCCAAAGTGATAACGCAGGATTGCCTATGAAACGTATCATCCAAGGTGACTATCGCGGACAAAGCACCCTTTTCGCGTAAATAAATCTGTCCCCTTTTCGCAAAGCCTTCTGCGATGACGAGAGCGGCGACTGCTTACGGCCATGAGCGGACGTCCAGATTAGGGGAAAATAATTCTGTCCCCGCTTGCTACCGTTTGCTACTGCCGTGGGCATCGGCTATGCAGGCGTGCCGAGTAAGGTCAGAGCGAAGCCCACTTGCATATCCGCTTATCACAAGCGAGGATCCACGTAGGCACATCGCCATCAACGGAGCATCACCTATGCCTCTTCAGACACGGAACGTTTTCATTGATACAGAGTTCTTCGTAAAAGCAGGACTAGAGTCCCTCCAAACAACTTCATATATTAGTAGCCTATTTGATTCGAGGGGCAAGTAGTGGCAACATCAAACCTGGAAAGACTTGAGAAGATTCTTGAGGGTTTAGGGCCTGGGATGGAGTCTATTCCTATATCGGTGAGGGAGTTGATAAGCTGGTTTGGAGCAGAGCGAAGAGGCTATATGGTGGCCTATAAAATCCGTAAAGTTCTGGATGCGTTAGGGGTAATCACTAAACCGGACTTCGATAGCGTTCCCTTGGACTCAAAAGTGACACTCTATGCACCACTCCAAGAAGAAATCCAGACGCCGATAACTGATCAGAGCAATAATACAGCAGCAAACATCGAAAGCTCCCCAGTAGAACAAACTGAGGACACGACTCCTCCTCAAAATGAGTTTATATCTGGGGCTGTTTCTGAACCTGCTTTTCGAGTAAGCCGGCTTGAAGCCGCAGATGTAAAGCTTATCACGGTCAAACCCGATAGCAGTCTTATCGAGGCTATCACGCTGATGTTAAGACATGACTTCTCTCAGTTGCCTGTGATGACAAACGAACGAGATGTGAAAGGTGTTATCAGCTGGGAAAGTATCGCACCAAGGCTTGCATTGACAAATACCGAGTCTGATAGTGTACGAGACTTTATGAAACCTCATAGAGAAATAAATTCTACCGATTCGATTTTTGCGGCTTTACCTAGGATAGTTGAATACTCATACGTTCTTGTGCGCTCAACCGATCAGCGTATTAGTGGAATCATTACTACTACTGACCTTAGCATCCAATTCAAACAGCTATCTGAACCATTCCTTCTGCTCGCGGAAATTGAGAATCACATCAGAACATTGATAGATGGAAAATTTACAAAGGAGGAGCTATCCAAATTAGTCAACCCCTCTGATAGCGAACGCACAATAGAATCAGTTGCAGATCTTACTTTTGGTGAGTACATCAGGCTCTTTGAAGATCCGGCTTTATGGTTAAAAACAAAACTGCAGGTTGATAGAAAAACGTTTATCAAAGAGCTCGACAAAGTTCGTATCATTCGTAATGACGTAATGCACTTCGATCCTGATGGCATCTCAGAGGAAGATCACGAGCTACTGCATCATTTCGTGCGCTTTATTCATACCATACAAAGTTTGTCGAACAGTAGTTAAAAAACACGACGTACGAACCATGTTGACTTCGTTCCTGATGGCAGGGTGCCCTTACCTAGAATTGGCGCTTGGGCCATAGCTAACCAATAATTCTGGCTCATCCTGCTCCTAGCTCAAGGAAAATATATGGGTAAATATCATATAGTTAAATCAAGCAACGGTAACTATTATTATGTTTTACGAGCGCCCAATGCCGAAACAATTTTAGTAAGCGAACAGTTTGAAAGCCACAGCGCGGTTGAGGCTGCCATTCAACAGGCCATGGCCAGCGCCAACAATCCTGAGAGATTTAGAAAAATTGAATCGCGCGATGGAAAATTGTACTTCCAATTGATCGGCGATAATGGCGGCTTGCTAGGGTCAAGCGCGTTATATTCAAGCATGAAATCTTTAGAGCGTGGAATCGCGGCAGCTATAAAGTACGGAGCAACTGACGCAACGATACATGATGCACTAGCAAGCTCTAAAATCGCACAAAAAATTGGTAGCGTAAGAACCTATATAACCTCTATTGAGTTGTTGCCTCAAGAAGCTGAGGCAGTAATTTTTTACAGAGGGCATGGGGACGTTGCCTACAAGCTTGTGCCAAGTCTTTACAGGAACCCAGGATGGATAAGAAATGAGCATATAATATTTCAAGAGTTGGTTCTGCGCTGCTCAAATGATTTCAAGTTGTCCGGACCTACCTTTAATGCCCTAGTAAAAATGCAACATTATGCGCTGCCAACCAGACTCTTGGATATTACCACAAATCCATTGATCGCCTTATACTTCGCATGTGCTGGCGGAGGCTCAGCTGATGCCGAAGTTATCGTTTTTAAAATTCCAAAAAATGAAATCAGATACTATGATAGTGATCGAGTTAGCTTGATTTCCAACATTGGCCGCCTTCCTGAGCACACCCGCTTCCCTAAAGATCTGGATATTGAGCATTTTAACCAAAATGAAGACGTAGTTAAGCTTGTCAGGGAGACGCAAAGAGAGAAGCCATACTTTGAAGCAAGAGTTAACCCAGTCGATATCTCATCAGTGGTTTGCGTTAAGCCAGTACTGGATAATCCACGAATCATAAAGCAGGATGGCGCCTTTCTACTTTTCGGAGTCGATGGAGGAAAAGGAAAGCCTGCTTCCGTCCCTGAAAGATACTTATTGACAAGCGACGAATTCAAAATAATTGTTCGGGGTGGTGACAAAATTAAAATACTGGAACAACTAGAGTCACTGGGAATAACTAGATCCACTATATATCCTGAGATTGAACATGTCGCGGGATTCCTAAGGGATAGGTACGGGGACAAATAAAACGTAACGATTTTCTAGCCCCTAGAGTGCGACTGACTGCTTCTGGCCGATTTCTGCCGTTCGTGAAGGACAGCAATCGGCCAACCTGATACCCAGAGTTAAACCATCGGTATCCGGTACACAACCGAATCATATTTCTCCGCCATCCGCCTCTCGATTACCACTCCCCCCAAAGCTTCGGCAATACGTCGACTCGCACGATTCCGCGTCGCAACAGGATAGATGAAGTACTTTGCCGCCACCCGCTTGCTAGCCCACTGAACAACCGCCCGCACCGCTTCACCACCCAACCCCAACCCATGTTTATCTTCACGGATCCAGATACCCAACTCCGGTGTTTCACTGCCGGTATGGTGCAGCCCGACCAAGCCGGTAAAACGAGCACCTACCCGCTCCCTGACCGTAAACACGATATCGCTGCCATCCGCTATCGCAGGCAGCCACTGCCCCCAGACTTGCGCGTACTCTTCCAGCGAGCCAGGCGGTTCCCAGGACATGTAGCGAGTCAGAGACGGTGAGATACAAGAGAAAGACTCAACAGCGTCCTGCTCGCAGAAGGGCTCGATGCAAAGGCGTTGCGAGAGAATGCGGATCGCGTGGGTGTCCACTGGCATTGCAATTTCCTTCCTGAGGTTCGTTACTCCATGTATGCCGTGAACATACCATGCGGGTCGCTTCATCAGTATCAGGCTCTCTATACTGAGCCCCCAGGATGGTAGCTAGAGCACCCAATATGCCCGTCGCACCCAATCAAAATTCCCCCATCACTTTGGCCCCAGTTCAACAAAGCGACTTGGATAATCTTGTAGCCATTCGAATCGAGGCCATGGGCGAAAGTCTGGAGCGTGTTGGGCGATTTGACCCAGTGCGTGTGCGGGAGCGGTTTGTTGGCGGCTTTGAAGCTCGCAACACACGCTACATCGAGGCAGCTGGAGAGAGGGTGGGTTTCGTAGTGGTGAAACATCACCCCAATGAACTCTTGCTCGACCACTTGTATGTAAGGCCGGGCGCGCAAGGTTCAGGGGTAGGGTCTACTGTTCTCTCTCAGATTTTCAAAGAGGCGGATGCGGCTGCGCTTCCCATTAAAGTGGGGGCTCTCAAAGAAAGCGCTTCGAATCGCTTTTATACCCGCCATGGCTTCCAGTTCATCGAAAGCAGTGAATTCGACAATTATTATGTTCGTCAGCCTATTCCGACGATTGGCGCTCATTCCGGAACCATGGGCTGAGGTGCACTAGCCCTTCAGTTCACCAGCTCGATTGCTCGCCGCGTCGTCATACGCCACATACAGCGACTCTGCAATTTGGCTTTTGATCGCCTTGGTGGCCTCCAGCCCCAGCACAAAACCCTCGGCTTTACCGCCAGCACGGTTGAGTTCTTCATGGGTGGAGGCGCCAGTAATAGCGTCAAGCAGCTTGGCGGCGTGGGGGCCGACGCCTTTGGGGAGGGAGATCTGGTCGATGGACATTATCGCTACCTTGAAAAATTGAGTTCGGGAGCGAGTGGAACCACTGCCGGGGCTGGCATGGTAGACCTGTTTGCCATGAAAGGGGTCGCTTTACGCGCAGCGGCGCTATTCTTTGCGGCTACGCAGTCAGATGGGGCCATTGGTAAATCTGGAGGGGCTTATGGAGTATTGCGTTGAGGGCTACTGCCTTCGGCCATTGTGGGCCGACGATTTCGAGAGGGTCAGCCGTTACGAACGCGTCAACCGCAGGCATCTGCAACCCTGGGAGCCGCTCAGGGACGAGGAATATTTCACCACGGGCAACGCAAAGGCCAGGGTCGAGCAGCAGGTGAACAATATGCACGCTGGCAACGCTCTGTGTTTCCTCTTGCTTGAACCCGAGAGCGCAGAGGTCCTAGCGCGGTGTAACTACACGAACATTGTGAGGGGCGTTTTTCAGGCCTGTCATCTCGGCTTCTCGTTGGCGGAATCTGCCCAGGGTCGCGGCCTGATGAAAAAAACACTTCAGGTCACTAACCGTCATTGCTTTGAGCAGTTGGGTCTTCATCGGATCATGGCCAATCATTTGCCTCGCAATGTGCGAAGTGAACGCCTTCTGGAGTCGCTGGGGTTTGAGAAGGAAGGACATGCGCGAGCCTATCTGAAAATCGCTGGCATCTGGGAGGACCATACGTTGAGATCGTTGATCAACCCTGAACAATAAGCGCGCCCCCTGCCACTGAGGCGACGCACGCATGCGCGAGCTGACTGCCGCCGACCGGTCCTCGACGACAGCCGCAGGTTGCGCCGATCAAGCCTGGGTGCTGAATCCCTGGGCGGCACGCCGCTCCAACATCGCCCGCTCAGTCTCTTGCGTCGCGCGCTCGCCGTTGGAAGACAATTGGTTTATGAAAAACTGGTTCCTGCCCGCTTTAATATCCGACGGGTCATGCGTTCTGAACAAGGGCGCCAGATCAATAGTGCTGGCGAAGTTTTCATTGGTCAGGCTGTAGTAGCCCAGGGTGCTTCCAGACCAGGGTGAACCTGCGTCTACCATGTCGATGGCGGCGTTGCGGTAGGCCACGGCTGTGGCTTTCAGCTCAACGGATTGATTGAGCAGAACCGTCAGCCTCTCGGTCGCCTCACGGCTGAGCTGGCCAGCCGTATCGAGCACTTTCAGCCGGCCGTCAGCCTCAACGGTAAAACCGTACCCGGTGCTGGCCAGGTCGGGCGCAGTGGCTGCCAGGTTCGCTTCGAATGTCTGGAAGGAAGCTTTCAGCGCACTTTGCGCGCCATTGAACAGGTCGACGAAGCGAGGAAAGTGCGGCGATTCGGAGCGACCGACCCAGGTATCAACGGCCTCCGGGGCTTGTGCCGTGGTTGTCGCCGCTTCACTGGGATGGTAAATGGCCGCGGGGCCGGCGCTTGCCAGGGCTTGCTTGGCGGGGTCCGTCGACGCCTGGGGTACGAGCTTCTGCTCAGAAGGCGTGAGGTTGAGATTGGCCGGTGGCATATAGGCAGGGCTAACGGAAAGTGCCATTTAATCGGTCCTTGATTAGCGGGTTCATACGGGTTATCGACCATAAACGCGTCAGCTTTAGACCGTCACGGGAGCAAGCTCCCTCGCCACAGCTTTTGATCGTTCCACGCCCTGCGCAAGAACGAACACGCGCCCGAAGCATTCCTGATGCTCGAAGGCTCGCCACGGGGCATTTTGAATACCGGGCATGAAGGTGGGGAGCGTACGGCTGAAAATGCTCGGTGGATTTGAACAGGCTACGCCCATGCCGTTGGGCATCCCGATCACACCCTGAGGGATGCATGTTTTCTTGATGTTTCGACAAGACCGCTGCCTGTGTCTCCTTGTATATGATCTGGCCACCGCCAGATTCATTCTGGCCGCTTATCATCTGTCGCCTCAATGCCCTTGAAAAAGAACGCAAGGCGACTCGCCAGAAGGATACGACAATGACGACTTGCGCTCTCCCTGCTGGGTCACATGAACACTACGACTCGGTAAGCCGAGCAGTGCATTGGCTGATGTTCCTGTTGTTTGCGTGGATCTATTGCTCAGCCATAACCCATTACCTGGCATCAGACTCAACGCTGGATAAATGGCTGTGGCCCTTTCACAAACCCGTAGGGTTGTTATTACTGGTGTTGCTGATCCTACGTGCCAGCTGGAGTCTGCTGAACCAACACCGGCGCCCACTCAGCATCAGCCGTTTCGCCGCCGCCGGGCACGGCATGCTGTATGCACTGATGTTCCTGGTCCCGCTGATCGGGATGATCCGCCAGTACGGCTCCGGCCGGGCTTTTTCTGCGTTTGGCGTGCCGGTCATGGAGGGGTTCGAAGGGGAAAAAATCCAGTGGATGGTTGATCTGGGCAGCAACTTTCATAGCTTGCTGGGTTGGACAATGCTGGTGCTTATCCTCGGGCATGTCGGGGCGGTGGTCATGCACTATAGGCAGGGCGATAAGCAGGTGCTGCGGCGTATGACAAGAGGGGTGCGCCAGCACTGAAGTGACGCGGCCCACAGGTAGGGCAGCGCTGGCAGGATTGCTCCCACACCACCGGCTTGATTACCCGCCCATGCTGGCGCGCCGTGACCAGGCCGATGGTCGATGGTCGATGACACTTCGCTGCAATGACCAAACCACTTGCATTGCGGTACCCTTCTCCACCGCGTTGGCGATGGAACACAAACGGGGATACCCGGATATCGTTGCCGAGGACATGAGTGGCACGCTTGCGCCCCGCGCTTCAATAACGCCCGCTCTGATCAGCCTATCGCCTGATGCCCCAACCCACTCCCAGGATTCACGGATTTCCTTTATGCCGCCTGCCTCACGCGACCACGCCCGTATCGAACGCCGCCTCATCGCGGCCCTGACCGACGCCTGCGAGATCGCAAAGACCGAAATGCCAGGCTTTGAATGGTTGACCCACACCGTCGACTACCACGCGTTTCCCCACAGCCTGCGGGTGATCTGGGTGTTCGACAGCGTTGCGAGCAAGGCTCGCGCCCTTGCGACCGGCGCGGACGCCCGCATGCGCGAGCTCACTACCGCCGCGCTGGATGACGCTGACGTGCACGTCCCGAACATCGCCCGCTGCGTCAATTTCGACTCCGAAGAGGAATGTCACCTTCGGCATGGCGGCGATTGGCGTCGGCGGCTGGCTACTCTCCGGGCGATCTGAATCGCGCCACGGGTTGTCGAGCAAGGGGAAACATCGCTACCCCACCTTGCACGTCAACCAAGCCCCCCAGAAAAGGCTGCTGAAGAAACGCGTCGCGTCGCCGAAGCCAGCGTCATGCAACAGCTTCTGAACCGCGGCCTCGGAATGGGGCGGGTCAGCGCCTTGAAGGATTTTGCCGAGCTTGGCCTTCACTTCGTCCGAGGTAGCGCCATGCTGACGCCAGCGTTGGCCCCATGCCGCCAGCAGCAACGGCTGGCTGGCATACGCGTAATGATTGCCCGCGACGATCAGCGGTGCCCCCGGTTTCAGGTGCGCCCGAATCGACCGCAGCATCCGGTCCTTGGCGTCATCCCCCTCCAGATGGTGAAGCACACCGATCAAGGTGGCGGCGTCGTATGACGCGTCTGCTGCCAGGTCTTCAAGCGTCCCGAGATGCAGGGTGGTTCTGTCAAGCAGGTAGTTGGCTTCCAACTGCTGCCTTGCCGCGTCCAGCATCGGCTGCGAGGGATCAACCGCCATGAAGCGCCAGCCCGGTTCAAGGTTGGCCATGGCGATGATCTCCTGCGCCGTACCGCCGGCGCCGACCACCAGTATCTTGGCCGAAGGGGCATCGCCAAGGCTCGCCGCGAGCATGCAGGCTGCCAGATCCTGGCACGCGTCATAGCCCGCCAACGCGATACGGCTTTGTCGGGCGTACTCGTTGGCTCTTGAGGTATCGAATTTTTCAGCAGGGTTGGATGAGGATGAGTTCAAGGCGGTTCTCCGTGGCCTTGACGCAAATTACGTTAACCGTCGCAGTAAGAAAAATGCATTAATTTTATGCGCTGCATTCCCGTGGGGAATGCGGGGGCGTAGGAGTGGAGGGGTTGCAGGATCGTACAAGCCTATGACCTGTCGGCCCGGATAATCTGGCCTTCTCACCGACAGGAAGGCTCAGCATGACTCACCTACAGCAACCCGCCCAACCGATAAACCTCGCGCAAAAAGCCTCGCTCATCGACCAACAATGGAGCCCAAGAGTGGTCGCCGAAATGAACGACTACCAGTTCAAGGTGGTGCGTATCGAGGGTGAATTCATTTGGCATTCGCACCCCGAAACCGATGAAGCGTTCCTGGTGCTTGAAGGCACGCTGCGTATCGACCTGCCGGATGGCCCGGTGTATGTGAAGCCGGGTGAGTTGTATGTGGTGCCGCGTGGCATTGAGCACAGGACGGCGGCCGAGGGAGAGGCCAAGCTGATGATGATTGAGCCACGGGGCATTTTGAATACTGGGCATGAAGGCGGTGAGCGCACCGCGTTGAATGACCAGTGGATTTGAGCGCTGAGGCTTATTGCCCTCTGTAGGAGCGAGCTTGCTCGCGAAAAACGCCAACGATAACGCGTGCTTCCTGAATGAGCGCGGCGCCTGTGAATTTTTCGCGAGCGAGCCCGCTCCTACTGGCATTCGGGCAAGCCCAAGCCCTATCGCCTTTGAATCTGCACCGTAGCAAACGTCGGCTCGTCGCGCGCCTGCTCCAGTGTATTCCTGGGCTGTTGCGGGGCCCGGGATTGCCCCTCTGGCCGTAACGCAGGCGGCGGATGCAGGCGCATGTCCGAGCGCTCATCGCTGGGCGCAACGCCGAAGAAATCCCGGTAGCACTTGGAAAAATGCGGCGTGGACACAAAGCCGCAAATCACCGCCAGCTCGACAATCGAAATGGGCGTCTGCATCAGCAACTGGCGCGCACGGGTCAGGCGCAGCTTGAGGTAATAGCGCGATGGCGTGCAGTACAGGTGCTTCTGGAACATGCGCTCCAACTGGCGTCGGGACACGTGCACGTAGGCGGCCAGTTCGTCGAGGTCGATGGGTTCTTCCAGGTTGGATTCCATCAGGGCGACCACTTCTTGCAGCTTGGGCTGTTGCGTGCCGAGCAGGTGTTTGAGCGGCACGCGTTGGTGGTCGCGCTCGTTGCGAATGCGCTCGTACACGAACATCTGGGAAATCGCCGCCGACAGCGTGTGCCCGTGATCGCGGCCGATCAGGTGCAGCATCATGTCCAGCGGCGCAGTGCCGCCAGAGCTGGTAAAGCGGTTGCCATCGAGCGTGAATACGCTGGAGCTGACTTTGACGCGGGTAAACGCCTCCTGCATCGACGCCATCAGCTCCCAATGCACGCTGCACTGGAAGCCATCGAGCAACCCCGCCTGGGCCAGTGCCCAACTGCCGGTGCACACCGCGCCGAGACGTTTACAGTACAGGCGCGCCTGGCTGCGCAACCAGGCGATGAGCGCAGGGCTGATAGCCTGTTGAATGCCCACGCCGCCGCACACGATCACCGCATCGAAGCCGCGCTGGTCCTGCGCGCACGCGTCCGGGGTCACCGACACCCCATCGCTGGCCCACACCGGCTGGCCGTCCAGGCTCAGGGTTTGCCAACGGTAGAGTTCTTCGCCCGCCAATTGGTTGGCCATGCGCAGCGGCTCGACCGCACACGACAGCGATATCAGCGTGAATTGGTCCAGCAGCAAAAAGCCGATGGTCTGGCAAACAGGTGCCTCGGTTTCCATCACCGCTACCCCACGGGCGTGATCAGGACTGTTCCAGTGCCACCGGCTTGGGTGCCCGGTTGTGCTGGCGCGACGTGACCAGGCCGATAAAGGAAATCACCAACGCCAGGCCAATGGTCGAGGACACTTCGGTGCGGTGTTCCGGCGTCACCATCATCACCCCCAGGGCCAGGCAGATGAACACGATCACCAGGTAAGTCAGCCAGGGAAACAGCCACATGCGAAAGGTCAGTTCGACGTTCTGCCGAAGCAGCAAGCGACGCATACGCAGTTGCGAGATAGCGATGACCAGGTACACCAACAACGCGATGGCGCCGGAGCTGGCGAGCAGGAACTGGAACAGACCGGCCGGCATGAAGTAGCTCAGCAACGTAATGCCCGCACCGATGATGGTGCTGGCGATCACCGCCGCCCTGGGCACGCCCGCCTTCGAGGTGATTTTAAGCGCCGGCGGCGCATCGCCGCGTTTGCCCAGGGAAAACAGCATGCGCGAAGAAATGTAGATCGAGGAGTTCATGCAACTGGCTACCGCGATCAACACCACCACATCGACCATGAATTTGGCGTTGGGGATGTTCATAATTTCCAGTGCGCGCTGATAGGAACCCACGGAGGCCAACAGCGGGTCGTTCCAGGGCACCACGGAAATCACGACGGAGATCGACAACAGGTAGAACACGCCAATGCGCCAGATCACCGAACGGGTGGCCTTGGCGATGTTCTGCGCCGGGTTGCTCGATTCTGCTGCAGCGATGGTCACCGCTTCGGTGCCGATGAAACTGAACATGATGGTAATGAACGCGCCCACCACCGCCGACAGGCCGTTGGGAGCAAACCCGCCGTGTTCCTCCATCAAGCGGCTCAAGCCGCTGGCTTCGCGATCCGGGATCCAGCCCATGAGGACGCTGAAGCCCAGGCCGATAAAGCCGACGATGGCAATCACCTTGGCCATGGCGAACCAGAATTCGAATTCGCCGTATTTGGCCACGCTGAACAGATTGGTGATTACCAGCAAAACGATTGAGATCAACGCAAACAGCCACGCATCGACCTGAGGGAACCACTGATTGAGCACATGCCCGGCGGCCAACGCTTCGATGGGAATGACCAGCACCCAGAACCACCAATACAACCAGCCGATGGTGAACCCCGCCCAAGGGCCGATGGCCTGGTCGGCGTAGGTGGAAAACGAGCCGGTGTCCGGGCGCGCCACCGCCATTTCCCCCAGCATGCGCATGACCAGCACCACCAGAAGGCCGGAAAACAAATAAGCCAGTAAAACCGCCGGCCCCGCTGCGGCGATGGCATGTCCGGAGCCGACAAACAACCCCGCGCCGATGATGCCAGCGATGGACAACATGGTCACATGGCGCGGCTTGAAGCCCTGCGCCAGCTGACCGTTGGAATCGTTGCAGTTGAGGCTAGTCATTGTTTTTGTTGTTCTCGGGCGGCCAATGACCTTCACCTTAAGTGCCCGAGGCCAGGCACAAGTAGCCTGGTTACGCCACCATCGTGCCTGATATCGACATGGGGAATAGTGGCACCGTGAGGCAACGCGCGGCGTGCTCTACTCTTGCGCGCTGCGTATCAACGACCCGAACAGCTCGCCACGCGGCATCTTGCTCAGCTCGATATCGGCATTTTCAAACCATTCCCGCCCAGCTTCCGGATGCGGCCCGCTCAGCACCACCACGCCACGTTCGTAGGTGTAGCGCGCCGCCGCCACGTCGCCATTGTGGTAGGTCGCGATGACCTTGTAAGGCGCCGCGGCGCTGGCTTTGGGGAAGTAAGGGCCATCCTGATAGAACACAGAGTCGGGCTGCCCGTCCCACGTCACCCGCACGGCGGCGTCTTCAATGCCGGACACTTCAAAACCGGGGCGGCCCGCTTCGGTGTCGAGGGCCTGGGGGATCAGGCCGAGGTTGTTGTCGTCGGCCAGGTAGGCGCCCATGCACAGGCCCAGGTAGCGGCCGCCTTTGGCGACGTAATCGCGGATGGCTTCGGCACGCTCATCGCCCAGGCTGTCGAGGGCGGCCGGGATGTCCTGGCCACCGCCGGGTTGCACGTAGAGATCGTAGCGCGCCAGGGTTTGCGGGGTGATGTCGATGGGTTCGTCGGCACCGACGAAGTCGATCTGGTAATTGGGGTCCAGGCGCTGCAGGGCGGTTTTCACGTTTTCCGAGCAATCAGGGCAACCTGCCGGGCCACGGTAGATGGCGACATGGGTGATGGGGCCTGCGCCGTGTACGGGTAAAGGATGCAGCGTAGCAACGGCGAGAAACGTGGCAGCGACGGCAGGCAGTTTCATGGGCTCGGCTCAACGGTCAGTTGAATGGGTTTGATCCAGACGTGGCAGCGCCAAGCCTATAACGGTGAGCCTTTTGAATTCGTGAAGAGTTGTAAATCCAGGTCGGCCATTTATCCACTTCCCAGCATCTGCCACAACGACGCGCCCACGCCAGTAATGCTCTCACCGGCGATCAGCCCCGCCGCTGCCGTGATCGCAAAGCGCTGCGTCACACTTGGCCAGCGACAGCTCACGGCCCAGGTCATGATCGCGCCAAGGGCCATCATCAGCGACACCGACGCAGGCAAGACAAACGCCAGTCCCAAGGCTGCCGCACTGGGCAGATAGCGGGCGCGATGGGTGGGTAATGTACTGTCGAGTATGCCCAGCAGTACGCCGCACAGGCTTGCAACAGCAATGGCCCAGCGGATACTGGGTGACAGCGAATCCAGCCCGTGGGTCAGGGTTTGGGCCACGGCTTTCCAGGTGGCGACGGCCGGGGCTGGCCATTGTTCGGTGAGCAGCATGGTTTGCGGGTCGGGGATCAACGCCAGGTACGCGAATACGCCGACGACGCTGCCGACAAAAATCCCGAGAATTTGGGCGATAACCTGTTTGTGCGGCGTCGCGCCAATCGCCTTGCCCACCTTGAAGTCATTCATCAGGTCCGTGCACTGCCCCGCCGCCCCCCCAGCGGTGTTGGCGCTCATCAGGTTGATCGGCATCTGGCCCGGCGCAACGATGCCAAAACTCAGCTGGGACAGTTGTCCGATGGCGCCAATCGGCGGAATACCGGTTGCCCCCACCACCCGCGCCGCCACGGCGGCCAGGCAGATCGCCAGGGGAATGGTCAGCAGCGCCATCCCAAGGTTGATACCGAACAACAGCGCTTGCAGGCTCACCACCAACGCAATCGCCAAGGCAAACCCCACGGCAGGCCCAGGCTTGGGAACCGCCCAGGGCGTGCCGCCAGCCGCTCGGGTTAAGCGATGCAACGCCCACAGGCGAATCGCCAGGGACGCCAGGGTGGAACACACCATCAGGCTCACGCCGGGCCACAGCAGCCACTCCACCAGCGCGGCAAATTGCGGGCCGCTGCTGTCAGCGGGCAAGCTCACCAAGCCATCGGCCAACAGCCACGGCCCCAGCCCGCCCCATGCCAGCAAGGCGCCGAGCAACAGGGTCAGGCCTACGCGAATGCCGATGATGCCGCCGAACCCCAGCAACAGCAGAGAGGGGTCGGCGGTGAAGGTCAGGCGCTCCAACTGGGCGTTCGGTGACCAGCGCGGGAAGGCCCACATAAAGGTATCCACCCACTTGACCAACCCGGACAATAACGCTGCGCCGAGCAGCACTTTCAAGCGCGTGGCGGCTTCGCTGCCATGGTTGTAGATGTGCAGCAGGGTTTCCAGGGTGGCCATGCCTTCGGGAAACTTCAGCGCCTTGTCATTGAGCAATGAAGGCCGCAGGTACCACGCGATCCAGATCCCCAGGAAGCTCACCGAAAACACCCACGCGATCATCGGCAGCGCTGCCAGTTGGTTGCCGGTGAGCAAGGTATACGCCGGGATGGGCGCGACCAGCCCGCCGGAAATGATCGACGCCGCGGCAGAGGCCACGGTCTGGTTGATATTGCTCTCGTGCAGGGTCCACGGCAGGTGTTCAGCGGAACGCTGGGCCAGGCCTTGCCAGAGGCCATAACCGATCAGCAAGGCGATGATCGACATGTTGAACGACCAGCCGATCTTCAAGCCTGCGTACACGTTGGAAGGGGTGAGCAGGATACCCAGCACGATCCCGGTGATGACTGCCCGCAGGCTCAGTTCGCGCTCTACGGGCGCGATTGACGAGGTGGAGTGCATGCAGATTCCTTTCGAGAAAAGCCAGTGCCACCTTTTAAGTGAGCGCTGGGAGACTCGAAGGTTCACCTGCCGAAGCGGGTTCTGTAGGAGCGAGCTTGCTCGCGAAAAACCCAAAGGCGCCGCGTTCATCCAGGAAACACGCGTTATCGTTTACGTTTTTCGCGAGCAAGCTCGCTCCTACAGGAGGCGGTGTCGGTGGGCCCGCTATTTGGCGAACGCGTATTCCCCGCCCCGCTCCACCGCCTTGCGGTAAGCCGGGCGCGCCTGGAGCTTTTGCAGCCACGCCGCGAGGTTCGGGTAGGCCTGCAATTTGCCCTGGGCCTGGGCGACTTCGCCGATAAAGCTCATCTGGATATCCGCGCCGCTGAGTGCGTCGCCCACCAGGTACGGCGTGTGGCCCAGCACGTCATTCAGGTAGCCCAGGTAGTTGGCCAGCTCCGATTCAATCCGAGGATGCAGCGGTGCACCTGCGTCACCCAGGCGTCCGACGTAGAGGTTGAGCATCAGCGGCAGCATGGCCGAGCCTTCAGCAAAATGCAGCCATTGCACATAGCTGTCGTAGGCATCGGTGGCCGGGTCGGGTTGCAGTTGGCCGTTACCGTGGCGGCGGATGAGGTAGTCGATGATCGCGGCGGACTCGATCAGCACACGCGAGCCGTCTTCGATCACCGGGGATTTGCCCAGGGGGTGAATGGCCTTGAGTTCAGGCGGCGCCAGGTTGGTCTTGGCGTCGCGCTGGTAGCATTTGATGTCGTAGGGCAGGCCCAATTCTTCAAGCGCCCACAGGATACGTTGTGAGCGGGAATTGTTGAGGTGGTGAACAGTGATCATCGAGGCAACACCTTGGGGGATTTAGGAGAAGACTACAGCGTAGCGGTGAAGTGCCGCGAATGTCGCCAGGCAGCACCGGCCTGCACGATCGAATGTGGGAGATGTCCAGCTTTAGCGAGGCTTCGAAGGCTGCGGCATTCACGACATGGATGTTGCCTGATACACCGCTCGAAGCCTCGCTAAGGCTCCTCATCTCCCACACTGGACCGGTGGCGGTCAGGTAAGCAATTGAACGATCCACTTCACCTGCTGCACGATCTCCTGCACTTTCTGCTCGGGCACCGCCTGCCGCGCCTGTTCGAGGCTGGCCAATGTCTTGCGCTTCTGGCGCAACATCCGTTGCCATTTCGCCACAAACGCCGGGCTGCGGGCCTGCATTTGCAGCGGGCCGAAGTACAGTTGCTCGGCGGTATAGGTGACCGCCTCGGCGCGTTCGGCAACGATGATTTCGTAGTAGAAGCGGTTTTCCAGCAGCAGCTCCTCGTGCAGGATCCGGTAGCCGTTGTCCATCAACCATAGGCGCAGGGGCTGCTCGCCGCCGTTGGGTTGCAGGATCAGGCGTTCCCGGCCATTGAGGTGCGCGTTGCCGCTTTCGAGAATGTCGCGGATCGTCTCGCCGCCCATGCCGCACAGGCTGATGGCGGTAATGTCATCGCCGGCTTGGATCGCCGCCAAACCATCGGCCAGGCGCACGGTGATGTGCTGCCTCAGGCCGTTGTCGGCCACGGTACGGTTGGCCGCCTGAAACGGTGTCGCGGCCACTTCCCCCGCCACGGCCCCCGCAATAGCGCCGCGGTGTATCAGGGCCACCGGCAGGTAGGCGTGGTCGGAGCCGATATCGGCCAGGCGGGCACCCGTCGGTATGTGCGCGGCAACGCGCTCCAGGCGCTGGGACAAGGTGTGTTCGTTCAACGGTGATTCCTTAAGAGTGCCCGGAAAATCGATCCCGGCTGTTGGTCAAGTGCAGCACCATGGCCGCCCGTGCGGCGTCCGGGTCCTGGCGCTTGATAGCGTTGTAGATGGCCTCGTGTTCCAGGTTCGCCAACTGCCCCAGTTGGGCAAAGTCTGCGCCGCCGCGCTCGACGGCATTCACCTGGGTGCGCGGAATCATCGCCGTGCCCAGGTGCTGCATGATGTCGGTGAAAAACGTATTGCCGGTGGCTTCGGCGATCAGTTGGTGAAAGCGCTTGTCCTCCTCCACACAGCTGTCGTTGTTGGCCAGGGAGGCTTGGTAGTCGTCCAGTGCCTGGCGCATGTGGGCCAGTTGTGCCTCGCTCCTGCGCAGCGCGGCCAACGCCACCGCTTGCACTTCCAGACCCAGGCGCAATTCGAGCATGTTGCGCACGCTGGCGACCGTGTCCACATGCAAGCGCAGGCCCGGCTGCGTGTGCTGCTCCAGCACAAAGGTGCCGATGCCGTGACGCGTCTCCACCAGCCCCGACGCCTGCAGCTTGGACAAGGCCTCACGCACCACGGTACGGCTCACCCCATGCTCAAGCACGATGGTGGATTCGGACGGCAGTTTTTCACCCGGCTTGAGTTGCCCCAACTGGATGCGCTGGGTCAGTGCCTGGACCACACCTTGGGCCAGGTTGGCGGAACGTTTGCGCACAGGCGGTGTGCTTTTAATCGGCATCGAGACGGGTCCACGGGGTTGGGCTGGGGTGAGCTTATCACCCTGAACGCACGGGGCGACGGGTGGCGGCGAAAAACACCCAGCTTGTATGACAACACACTCATCCCACATCACCAGACTCTGTCTTCGCTTTGAGAGAAGCGCACACCCCGAGCCGTCACTAGCGGGGTAAAACCCAATAAAATCTGGCAAATAACCAAAATAGCCAATCTCAATACCGGCTTATAAGAACAAAAACAGCCCTGACAGGATTGCGGCCTTTAAAAAACAACTTGTATGATGTCTGTCAACAAAACACCAAACCCGCATAAAAATAATCAGGGGGAGTTTTCATTCGTGAAGCATTCAAGCCCAGCATCTGCCGTACCCGAAAGTGATTCAGCGCTCGCCCGCGCCGTGAGCAAAGTGAAGCGGCATGTGCTCCCACTGTTCGTGGTCATGTTCATCCTCAACTACATCGACCGGGTCAATATCGGCTTCGTGCGCACGCACATGGAGCATGACCTGGGGATCGGTGCAGCGGCCTACGGCTTCGGCGCCGGGCTGTTCTTCATTGGCTATGCGCTGTTCGAAGTGCCGTCCAACATGCTGCTGCAAAAAGTCGGCGCGCGTATCTGGCTGACCCGCATCATGTTCACCTGGGGCATCGTCGCCACGCTGATGGCGTTTATCCAGAACGAAACCCACTTCTACATCCTGCGTTTCCTGCTGGGTGTGGCAGAAGCGGGATTCTTCCCCGGCGTGATCTATTACTTCACCCGCTGGTTGCCTGGCGTGGAGCGTGGCAAGGCCATCGCGATCTTCCTCAGTGGCTCGGCGGTGGCGTCGTTGATCTCCGGGCCGTTGTCGGGTGCGTTGTTGCAGATCGAAGGTTTTGGTTTGCATGGCTGGCAATGGATGTTCGGCATCGAGGGCCTGGCCTCGGTGGCGCTGGGCTTCTTCGTGTGGTTCTGGCTGGACTCCAAACCCCATGACGCCAAGTGGCTGAGCCGCGAAGAGCAGGATGCGCTGGTGGGCGCCATCGATCAGGAACAGCGTGATCGCGAAGCCCTGACCACGGTGAAACCCACCCTCGGCAAGCTACTCAAAGACCGCCAGATCCTGCTGTTCTGCGCTCTGTACTTCTGCATTCAACTGACGATCTACGCCGCCACCTTCTGGCTGCCGAGCATCATCAAGAAGATGGGTGACCTGAGCGACGTGCAGGTCGGTTTCTTCAACTCGATCCCCTGGCTGATCTCGATCATTGCCATGTACGCCTTTGCGTCGCTGTCGGGCAAGTTCAAGTTCCAGCAGGCCTGGGTCGCGGCGGCCCTGCTGATCGCGGCGGCCGGCATGTTCATGTCCACCACCGGCGGGCCGATCTTCGCTTTCGTGGCGATCTGTTTTGCGGCCATCGGGTTCAAGTCTGCGTCGTCGCTGTTCTGGCCGATCCCCCAGGGCTACCTGGATGTGCGCATCGCCGCCGCGGTGATCGCGCTGATCAACTCCATTGGCAACCTGGGCGGTTTTGTGGCGCCGACTACCTTCGGCTTTCTCGAACAAACCACCGGCTCGATCCAGGGCGGGCTGTATGGCCTGGCCTGTACCTCGGTGCTCGCGGCCATCCTGGTGTTCTTTGCCAAGACCTCACCCTCTGCCGTACCGGCCGTGCCCAGCGGCGCCGCCATCAGCAAACCTCTTTGAACTCAGCCAGGAACGCGCCATGAATACCCCTGTCGTTACTCATTTCCAAGTCATCCCCGTCGCCGGCCACGACAGCATGTTGCTGAACCTCAGCGGCGCCCACGGCCCCTACTTCACGCGCAATATCGTGATCCTCAAGGACAGCAGTGGCAACACTGGCGTGGGCGAAGTGCCCGGCGGCGAGCGCATTCGCCAAACCCTGGAGGATGCCCGCAGCCTGGTGATCGGCCAGCCGATCGGCCAGTACCAGCGCGTCCTCAACCAGATGCGCAGCACCTTTGCGTCCCGAGACAGCGCGGGCCGCGGCCTGCAAACCTTCGACCTGCGCATCACCATCCACGCCGTCACCGCCATGGAGGCCGCACTGCTCGACCTGCTGGGCCAGTTCCTCGAAGTGCCGGTGGCCGCCTTGCTAGGCGAAGGCCAGCAACGCGACGCAGTGAAGATGCTCGGCTACCTGTTCTATGTGGGGGATCGCAACGCCACCGACCTGGCCTACCGCAACGAGGCCGATGCCGACGATGAGTGGTTCCGCCTGCGTCATGAAACAGCCCTGACCGCCGACGCGGTAGTGCGCCTGGCCGAAGCGGCCAAGGCCAAATATGGTTTCAACGATTTCAAGCTCAAGGGTGGCGTATTGAGCGGCGACGCGGAAATCGAAGCCGTCACCGCGCTGGCCGAGCGTTTTCCCGATGCGCGTATCACCCTTGACCCCAACGGCGCATGGTCGTTGAAAGAAGCCATCCGCCTGTGCCGCGACCAGCATCATGTGCTGGCCTACGCCGAAGACCCGTGCGGCGCAGAAAACGGCTACTCGGGCCGCGAAGTCATGGCCGAATTCCGCCGCGCCACGGGCCTGAAAACCGCCACCAACATGATCGCCACGGACTGGCGTGAAATGGGCCACGCCATCCAGCTGAAATCAGTGGACATCCCCCTCGCCGACCCGCACTTCTGGACTATGCAGGGCTCGGTGCGCGTCGCGCAGATGTGCAACGAGTGGGGCCTGACCTGGGGCTCGCACTCCAATAACCACTTCGATATTTCCCTGGCGATGTTTACCCAGGTGGCGGCGGCCGCCCCCGGCGAGATCACCGCCATCGATACCCACTGGATCTGGCAGGACGGCCAGCGCCTGACGCGGGAGCCGTTGAAGATTGAAGGGGGCTATGTGAAGGTGCCGGCCAAGCCTGGCCTGGGTGTGGATATTGATATGGACGCCGTAGCCCAGGCCCATGAGCTGTACAAAGGCATGGGCCTTGGAGCCCGGGATGACAGTGTGGCGATGCAGTTTCTGATCCCGGGTTGGGGCTTTGATAACAAGCGGCCTTGTTTGGTGCGGTAACTCGGTTTGAGGAACGCTCAGCGCAATGTGAGCGTGACGCAAAAAATCCGATGCCCAAACAGGCATCGGATTTTAGTCAGATCAGAAGCTTAGCGGTTTGACCTCTGGCACGTCTGCCAGAGGCCCCTTTTGCGCTACTGCCGATTGGCGATCTCCAGATCCGCCTCTTCCTGCTCCAGGCCAGAGAGATCAGTGCCATTGATCATCGGCCCATAACGGCGGCTGAACTCCCAGTTGTAGGGCACATGGTCTTTGTTGATCCCGTTGTCCCAATTCACCGACCAGGTCATCAGGCCCTTGATCGACAATCCTTTGTCGTGCAAACGCTTGAATGTATTGGTCACGGCTGTTGGGTTGATCACATAACCGGTGGCAGCCGCATCGACGTTGGCGGGCAGGCCAATGACGAACTTGTCTGCCGGGATTTTGGTAAACCCGCGCGTTCCGCTCACCAGACTTTCGGTCAGGTAAAACAGAAAGTCCTCTTTCATTGCGTCGTTGTTCTGGGCAATCCAGGCGCCATTGCCATTGTTGACCTCCTGCACCCAGATGCCGTCGCCCCCCTGGTTGTAATACTGCGGGGCGATGAAGTCGTAATAGCCTTCCAGCGCCTGGATGTAACCGACGTATTTGCCGGCGGTGGTGAGGTACGGAAACTCCGGTGCCATGCTGATGATGAAGTGTTTGCCTTGACCTGCGTAGTGGTCCTTGACCAGTTTCAAGGCGGCGGGCAGGACAGTCTTGTTGTCGGCGAAATCAATCGCGCTCTGTTCAAGATCGATATCCAGGCCATCAAAGCCATAGGTTTCCACCAGGCGGATAATTTCGCTGGCCAGTGGCTGTTCGTTGCCTTTATGCAGTTCGATGTGTGCATCGGCGCCGCCAAGGGAAATCAGCACCGCCCTGCCCTGGCTGTTCAGCACGCCCACCTGGCGACGAAACTCGGCATCGGACAGGTTGTACGGTTTGAAGGTTGGGATACCGTTGCCCTTCATGAAGGCCACGGCCACCACGTTGTAATCCTTTGGCACATCCACCAGGCTCATATTGGCGAACTGGCCACGCTGGTAGCCATCGCTCGGGCCGGCAGGCCAGTTGTGCCAGAAGCCCATGAGGATCTTTTTGCCGGCAATGCTCGGCATCAGCGAAGCGGCATCGTTGAGCGGCGATTGCAGTGAGGTAAAGTCAATCTTTGACATGTTCTAATCCTTCAGAACGTGTGGGTTTAACGGTGCGGGCTTATTTGAAGTCCACATCGAAGGCTTGATAGAAGGCGTTGCCGGTGTTGGCGACGATCCACATCAACACAATCACATGCTGGCCCTTCTTGTTGGCCGGCAGTTTCACTTCATGATTGACCTTGGCCTTCAGTTCGCCTGCATGGCTGTAGTACGGCACCTGGGTATAGAAGTCTTCAGCGAACGGCTGGGTTTCCAGTTGCGCGCGGGTGATGCGCTGTTTCGGATCCCAGCCATCCTTGGTGATCAGCCAGCGATAGCCACGGGTGGTGTGCGGCGCGGTGTATGCCCAGGTGACCTTGAAGGTCTGACCCGGCTCGACATTGAGCAACGGCCAGGTGAAGGCGCGGCCAAGTTTCTTGGCCATTTCCTCGTCGGTGAAGTTGATGCAGTCACGGGCATCGGTCTTGCCACCGCTGAGGATGACGCCGTCGGCGGGTGGAGTGACGCTGTCACTGTCGGTTTGATAAGGCGCCGGAAACGGACCGGCCGTCAGTGCCGGGAAGTTCTTGCCGCCTTCCATTTCGTTGACCTGCCAGGTTTCCAGCAGGCCAAGATCCACGGCAACTGCGCCACGGCTGGAAGGGGATGTGACACGACCATGGCGAAGAGGTGTCTGGGTTTGTGGTTTGTTCATTTTGTGACTCCATTCACTTGATTAAGAACTCTCCTTTCTTGAAGGAGAGGACCTCAACCTAACGGAGTTGCTTTTTTTTGCCACAGGCCCATTTTTCACTCATTTTCGTTTCGTGAGTGCGCCGCCCCCAAAACACTGGATATACAACCAGTAAAATGGAAAATCACCTACGCTATCAGAGGTCGATTTCCTACAAAACCAGGCGCACATCAATACAGCTTCTCTGTAAATCGCTTGATCCCGTTCGTAAGGGATGGGCCTCTGTGGACAAAAGGGACGTAGCTATTTTCAATCAAATAAACCGTCCTCTGTTTGGTCCATCAGGTTTTGCCGATGACAGCCGTTTTTTAGTGGTGGTCGCGGTAATCGGTCGCACCGTCAGTTCCACCCCCAATGCCAGCATCAGCTTCTGGACCGTCTCATAACGCGTCTTTGAGCCGCCTTTCAGGGTTTTATACAGGCTCTCCCGATTCACCCCCGCGGCTTCGGCAACCTTGTTGACACCCAGGGCCTTGGCAACCTCGGCCAGCGCCTTCATAAGGACTTGCGGGTCATGGCACGCCATGCTTTGCGCAAGATAAGCACTGATGGTTTGCGGGCTATCAAGGAAGCGCGAAGCCTCATAGGCACTGGTGCCGGATGTATCCAGCTCGAGGATCGGCATGTCCTCTGGTTTGGTCGACTTACTCATGTCATTGACCTCTCAGGGCATCGAGAATCTCTTTTGCCCGCTTGATTCCTCGGGCGTCCTGCTGATCGTATTGGTCACAGATTCAAATGTAGCCTACTGGCTACTCCCTGTAGATCCCAGTGAATTTTTAATGTCGGTGTGCACCGCCAGAAAAAATCCTAGTCCCGCCGCTGCGCAGGCAGCTGAGCAATACTATTAGCGCTTGTGTCCTCAAGACCGAAACGTTGCGTCGCGACTTAGGCATCCTCTCTGTAGGAGCGAGCTTGCTCGCGAAGAACGTAAAGATAATGTGTTCATCCAGAATGAACACGGCGCCTATGGTTTTTCGCGAGCAAGCTCGCTCCTACAGGGAGGGAGTGAGTGGGCCGGCGTTGATGTGGACCCGTCCTACAGCAAGCTGCACCGCCTTGCTCCGTTGCCTACAGTTGCGTCAGAATCCGCCGGCTTGTGCGCTTGGATGGGCGTCTCTAAGGTGGCCCGGTCGCTGACAATTCAGTGATCGGGTTTAGTAGCCCGAGGGTCAATTACACTTAGTGCATGAGCTTCATCTATCAGACGTTCCTGTCTGTGCCTGATGGTGGCTGTGCGTAGGGCGCCTTCGGGCGCGCCGGCTTTGTGTAATTCCCCGGTCTACTAACCTGCGTACAGCTGCCACCCTTTCGTTTAGTAGCGAAACGGTATCGGCCCCACTCAGGAATTACGCATATGCATAAAGTCACGCCTAACCCTCCAAACGATCCAAACCTCAAGCTTGATCACGCATTCCTTAACACCCCCGCCGAACCACCTCCCTCACCGCTGTTCAGCGTTGCCGACGATGCCAGCAGCGAAATGCTCATCGCCAACAGCTACGAAACCTTTTCCTCGGTCACCGCATTGCTGCTTGATCTGTCGGATGAACTGACGGGTAAACAGCGTGATGTCGCGTTGGCGATTCATCAGTTGAGTGAATTGGGTGTTTTGTTGGTGGACAAATTGATGGCGAGGGAAAGTGCTTCAACGGTTAGCTAGCCTTGCAGCCATCAGTCGTCATGATCGACTTCGCGACGACTTGACAGCGCCTTGCGCCGGTCAGGCCCTCGGAGCCTGGCGGGCGCTCTTTCTCTTGGAAGACGCTGGAGCCGCCCCATCCTCGCGCAGACGATCAATCAGCATCTGCGCATTCTCGGCACATGCCATGCCCTCGGGCCTACCTTCGATGCCCTTGATGACGTTCAACAACTGAGCCTTGTTGTGAGCCAGCCGTTGTTGCAGGACCTCGATTTCCTCGACCTTGTGCTTGAGCCCGATGAGCAGCTCGTCATGCTGCCAACCACCGGCACTTCTGGGCATTAACTGCCGGATTTCCTCCAGAGAAAAACCTGCCGCCTGGGCACCCTTGATGATCTCCAACACCGCCTCGGTGCCGGGAGCATAGTCCCGATAGCCGTTGGATTTACGCGCAACCGATTGGATCAGGCCGCTCGCCTCGTAAAAGCGGATGCGTGAGGCCGCCAACCCGCTGATTTTTGCCAGTTCGCCTATTCTCATGTCCCATCCATAAAAACCATTGACCTTGAAGTTGACTTTAAACCTAAAGTCATTGGGCGGCCAAGGCGCCCGTTACCCTCTACCTGAACGGTCCGTTTCAGTTCATGCTGCGCCCTTCATTTCAAGGACGAAAAACGCATGAAAGCCCCCCTCGCCGCTCTGCTGCTGATGTGCCTGAGCGCTCCCGTATTCGCCGGCGACAACCCCGTCGGCTTCCAAACCACCACCTTGCCGGACACCCACAACAACCGCCCGCTGGAAATGGCCGTGTGGTACCCCGCCACTACCACCGCGCAACCCAAACTGATCGCCGACAACCGGGTGTTCATTGGTGTGCTTGCGGTACCTGATGCCGCTCCGACGCCCGGCAAACATCCGGTGGTAGTGCTCTCCCACGGTTACGGAGGCAATTGGGGCAAGCAGGCGTGGCTGGCCAGTGCGCTGGCCCGGCAGGGGTATATCGTGGCGGCGGTGAACCACCCGGGTACTACCAGCCAGGATCGCAGCGCCGAGGCCGCTGCTCAGTTGTGGCAACGGCCCAGGGATTTAAGCCGGGCCATCGATGCGCTGTTGGCCCAGCCCGAGCCATTCGGTGCGGTGGATAGCGGGCGGATCGCGGTGATAGGCCATTCCCTGGGGGGCTGGACGGTCATGGAGAGCGCGGGGGCGCGTTTTGACCCGGCGTTGTTTGCCCGGGACTGCGACGCCCATCCGACGTTGGTGGCGTGCAAGGCCTACCGTGAGATGAACCCTGAAGGTACGCCGAGCGGGAAGGCTCAAGTGGCCGCGGACTTGCGTGACAAGCGCGTGACCGCTGTAGTGTTTCTGGACCTGGGCCTGTCGCGCGGCTTTACCAATGCGAGCCTGGCGGCATTGCCGGTGCCGGCTCTGGTGATCGCCGCCGGTGTGCCGTCAGCGGATTTGCCGGCGCAGATGGAATCCGCCGACATGGCCAAGCGGCTGCCAAAAACGTCGACACAGTACGTGGAGATCCAGGACGCCAACCACTTCAGTTTTATGTCCCAGTGCAAACCGGGGGCGGCAGCGGTGCTTGACGCTGATGTGCCCGGCGACAGCATCATTTGCCAGGACGGCGAAGGCGCGCGGCCACGGCCCGTGATCCAGCAGCAGATAACCACGCTGATCACCCAGTTCCTGGCGCGCTGAGCCCGTGGCGAGGGAGCTTGCTCCCGCTGGAGTGCGCAGCGCTCCCAGCTTTTTTGGGGCCGCTACGCAGCCCAGCGGGAGCAAGCTCCCTCGCCACAGTTACCGGCTCTGCCTTAACTGACTGGTATTAACCCAGCGCCCGGTCACATTTGTTGAAACTGGTATCATCCGCGCCTTTCCCCTTCAGGCAACGAAACATGAACCGCCAGAAAAAACTTCAGCAGCTCTTCAAAGCCAAAGCGAAAAAGGCCAGCGCCAAGCTGGCGCCTAAAAGCAAAGACAAATACATCAGCAAGGCGGACCGCTTGAAGCTGGCGACCGAAGCCGCCCAAGAGTCGGTCACGGCTGTCGAGACGCCTGCTGAGTAAGACGCATGGCTGAAGGGGTGGCCGCTTCATACTTGCCCCAGATACGCCGCAGATGCCGCGCAGAACCAAAGCCTGCGCGCTCGGCGATGGCTTCAATGCCCAGGGCAGATTCGGCCAGCAGTTCACGGGCTACGGCCAGGCGCAGGCGGTGCAGATAGTCCAGCGGGCTGGTGCCGACATGCTCCTGGAACAGGCGCGCCAGGTGGCGACTGCTGGTGCAGGCCAGGCTTGCCATGCGGGTGACCGTCCAGGTTTCACAGGGCGCGGCGGCGATGGCGTCTTGCACACGATGCACCGCCGGGTGCAGGTGATTGCGCCCGGTTATCCAGGGCGACAACTGCGGGTCGCTGCCGCTGCGGCGCAGGTACACCACCATGTCTCGCGCCACCGCGCACGCCAGCCGTGGCCCGGCCAGTTCGGCAACCAGGTGCAACATCAGGTCGATACCCGCTGTGACACCGGCGCTGCAACTGACCGCGCCATCGGTGACGTACAGGCGGTTTTCCAGAACCCGGGCCTTGGGGGCGAGGGCCTGCAGGGTGGCGCACAGCGAATGGTGCGTGGTGCATTGGCGCCCATCGAGCAGCCCGGCCCTGGCGGCACTCAGCGCGCCGGCGCACACGCACACCAGGCGTTCGGCCGAGGGCGCGAACACGTTTTGCAACCACAGGGTGAGCTGCTGGCTGGCCGACTCGAAAGCCTTTTGGTGAGCCTTTGATACGTTCATCGTGGAGCCCACCAGCACCACCAGCGTGCCGGGCGCCAGAGTCTGCGGCAGGGGCGCCAGCCCGGTCAGTGGCAAGCCGATGGAGCTGTGCAGCGACTCCACCGGGCTGACGTACTGCATGTCGAAATCCACCGCCGCCGGGTCCTCGGCTTGCGCGGCCAGGCGCAACACTTCAGCAGGCCCCGCCAGGTCGAGCATCAGCACATTGGGCAACAGCACGAACAGCACCGGCACGCTCACAGGTTCATCCTTCCAAGGCCTGTTCGACCGTGACGATGCGCGCAAAACGCTCTTCCAGAACCAGCTCCGTGCGTTCGCGGATTTGCGCAGAGGTGTACTCCCGGCCGCTACGCAGGTGGGTCATGGGGAACGTCAATGTCGCTTCACTGACAAAGTCCACCTTGAAGCCGCTGTCCGCAGCCTGCCGCGTGGTGGTTTCGCAGCATTGCTCGGTGCGGATGCCGCTGATGATCAGCGTGGTGACGCCCATTTCCACCAACCGAGCGGCCAGTGGCGTACCGGCCAAAGCACTGTGGTAGCGCTTATGGATCACCAGTTGCGGATTGATCGACAGCTCGCTCAATGCCCTGACGTTGCCCGATTGCATGGAGAAATGCCCTTGGTCTTCAACATGGAAAACTTGTACCACCGGGATGCCGCGCTGAACACAACCATCGATGAGGGCCTGCTGTTTTTCCAGGTAGTCGGGCAGGTCATTTTCGGACCAGTAGGTTGAATGGCGGAAGGAATGTTGCGCGTCGATCACGATCAGGGCTTTATGGGTCATGGACAGTCCTTGTGGCTTGCATCAGTGGGTAAACGATGCACGCCATGGTAAGGACCACCCACAGTGCGCGACAGACGCAAGGCAGACTACTTCAGGACGGATTCGGACATGTCACCGGGCACGCCATGGCACAACGGCTGCCGGGTTCGAAGCCATGGGCGTACTCATCCGCCAGGATCGTTTCCAGACGCGAATCAACGTGAGGCGCAAAGCCCAGGCGCCGGTAGAACGGAGCATTCCAGGGTACATGCTTGAAAGTGGTCAGCGTCACCGCACGCAGGTGTTGGGCGCGGGCATGCTCTATCGCCGTTTCCACCAATCTGCGCCCCCAGCCCTGGCCTTGCAGCGGCTGGGCAACCGACACTTCATGGATATGCAGGGCGTCGCCAAAGCGTTCTGCGCTGAGGAAGCCTTGAGGGTGATCGTGGTCATCAACCACCACCCAACAGGTCGATAGCGCGATCCATTGCCGATGGCGTTCGATGCTGATCGACGCCGCATCCGCCAGCCAAGCCAGCCCTTCGATTGCGCGAAATGCCTGGGCTGCGCACTGCTCGATGGCGGGCAACAAACCGGCATCTTGCGCGCGCGCCAGGCGAATGTGGGTGGACTGCTCAGCAGCCACTCAATGCCACCTGGGGCCGTTCGCCCGCAAAGAAGAAGGGCCGCAAACGTACGCCCACGCCGTTGCCGATAAAGGCCGCCACCAGCCACACCCAGCCATGCAGGCTGCCCGAGGCGATGCCACTGAAGTACGCGCCGATGTTGCAGCCATAGGCTAGGCGCGAACCGTAGCCAAGCATCAGGCCGCCGATCACAGCCGCGATCAACGAGCGCGCTGGAATATTCAGGCTGGGCGCGAAACGCCCGGCCAGGCCTGCGGCCAACAACGCCCCGAGAACAATGCCGATGTCCATAACGCTGGTGATGTCTTCCCACACCGGTGCAGCCAGGGCCTTGGCATTGCCCGGCATCTGCCAGAATGCCCAACTGGCGACGTCCACGCCCAGCCCGCTCGCCACCTTGGCGCCCCACAGCGCGAACGCCGAGGTGATGCCCCACGGCCGTCCGGCCAGGGCGAGGGTGGCGTAGTTGAGCAGCGCCAGGCCAATCGCGCCCCACACCAGCGGCCAGGGTCCGCGCAGGAAGCGGCGTAGCCCTTGGTGCTCGCTTTGCACGCCTTGTTCAAGCTGGCCGTGACGGCGCTTTTCCAGGCGCACTGTCACCACTGCAATCAGCGCGAACACCGCCAGGCTCAAGACCAGCGCCGGCAGCACACCGAAACTTTTGACAATGGAAACCGCCGGGAACGATGGCAGTGCAAACCACCAGTCGACATGGTGGGTGGCGATCAACGAGCCGCAGATAAAGAACAGCAGCGTCACCAACATCCGGGCATTACCGCCGCCCACGGTGAACAAAGTACCCGACGCACAACCACCACCCAGCTGCATGCCGATCCCGAAGATAAACGCCCCGAACACCACCGACACACCGGCCGGCGCCACCAGTCCCACGACCGGCTGACCGAACAAAGTGCCCGCGCCCAACGCCGGGAAAAACAACAGCACCGCCACCGCCAGCATCACCATTTGCGCACGCAAGCCGGCGCCGCGCCGATCATTGATAAACACGCGCCAGGCCGAGGTAAAACCGAAGGCTGCGTGATACAGCGTCAGGCCCAGCGCGGCGCCGACCACCAGCAGCAACACCTGGCGTGCGCCGACCATGTTTTGCAGGAACAGCGCGCCCGCCACCAGGATGATAAAGGCAATCAGTGGCGCGACGGGCTTGCGCACGGGCGTCAGGGAAAGAGACGTGCTCATGGGGTTCTCGATTGGTTGGAAGGAGGCAAGTATAGCCCTAGACGGAATTTGATCAGATGGCGGCATTGCCGAAAGGCTCATCGCCTGAAGCACCGCTATCGCAGCCTCGCTGAAGCTCGACAGCTCCCACAGGGGATGGAGGACTGACTAACCCAGGCTGATCGACTTCCACGCTGCTTCAGCCAGCAGTTCGCGGTATTCAAATGGACTCTTTTTGACCTTCGCCGACAACCACGCACGCGAGTAACTTTCCGCCGCGCCAATGATCAGCGAAGGGATCAGCTCGGCAGGCAAGTGACTGAAATGCTCCTTGCGCCCTTCCCCGCTCATCCATTCCTTCAACTGCTGGTTGCGCTGTTTGTTGCGTGCAAGCAGCTCGTCCTTGAACGGCCCGCTGGAGACGGCAAAGCGGCTTTGGAACACGAACCGCGCCCAGTCCGGCTGTGCGGTCACCCATTCAACGTAGCTGTACACCAGCCCGACGACGCCTGCGTGGGCGGTGTCCGCTGCTTGCAGATAATGGTCACGCAGGCTGGCCTGGTCCTCCAGCGCCGCAAAGAACAGCGCAGCGACCAGCCCTTCTTTATTGCCGAAGTGGTGATAGATAGCGCCCACGCTGGTGTCGCAGCGCGCGCGAATGGTTTCGATAGAGGTCGCCTCGATGCCCACCTCGTTAAAACACGCCAGTGCTTCGCGCAGGATGATGCGCTTGAGGTCGCTGCGCCTGCCGGGGAAGGTGCGCTCGATGAGATCGATGGAGTGCATGGGAGAACGCCAAATCAAAACAGTTTATAGGCTGAACGACCGGCAGAGAAAGCTCCGGTTGACAGCCGTGAAACCAAAAGAATATTGTTCCGTTACAGAATATTATTCTGTAACTGACCCTTGAGGATATTCCGATGAGCCAAGCCCTGAGCATGTTCAATAGCGTAGGCCCCGCCGCATTCAGCAACCTGGCGTGCCAAATGGCGCCCTACTTCAGCACCATCACTCCCGAGATCGCGGAGCTCAAACCCAACCATGCGGTGGTCACCGTGCCGTTTCGCAAGGAAATCACCAACCACCTGGCCTCGGTGCATGCCATCGCACTGTGCAACGCCGCCGAATTGGCCGGCGGCATGATGACCGACGCGTCGATCCCCGCAGGCGCACGCTGGATTCCCAAAGGCATGACTGTGGAATATCTGGCCAAGGCGAAAACCGATATCCGCGCTGTTGCCGATGGCAGCGCTATCGATTGGCAAACCGCCGGAGACAAGATCGTGCCGGTGGAGATCTTCGATGCGGGTGGCGTCAAGGTCTTCACCGCCCACATCACCATGAATGTGAAGCTCGCTTAGACACAATCGTTCAACAGACTACAGGTGCGCCGTCTGCCGGCGGCGTGTCCCGTACATTCGTAAAATCAAGAATGACCGTAAACCGTTGCTGCTCGCGGATCACCTCAATCTGCCAGCCCAGCTTTGCGCACAACTGCCGCATCAACTGCAACCCAAGCCCATATCCAAAATCATCGGACTCCTGCCGCGGCTTGACCTCACTGATGTAATTGGCAATCACCAGCCGGGGGTATTTGAAACTGATATCCACCGTGCCCTCTTCCGCGTATTGCAGCGCATTGCGCAGGAAGTTGCCGATCACGATACGGCACGCCGTAGGGGGCAGTCGGCAGGGTTCGTTGTGGATGTCGATGCTTAGCTCAATATCCCGGTGACCGATCAGGTAGCGGTGCCTTTCAATCAGTTCGCCAACTACCTCGCTCAGATTAACGTCTTCCTCGGGCAACGACTCTGGACGTTCGCGGCTCATCCACAGCAATGTCTCGGCGATCAGTTGCATATTGAGCACCGAGCGTTCTACGCGCTGCAACGAGGGTGGAAGCACACCACCCGATTGCAGGGCCAACAATTCGACATTGGCCTTGAGCACTGCCAGCGGCGTGCGCAGTTCATGGCTGGTGTAGCGCAACAAGCGGCCTTCACGCTGGCTGGCGGCCTGCACTTGCACAACACTTTTGGCCAGGGCATCGGCCAGCATATTGAACTCCTTGAAGTTGAAACCCGGCCGCTCGCTGGCCAGGGCGTCAGGATTGTTCAGGGTGCTGGACCATTGAATCAGGCGTCCCAGCGGACGCACCAACCACCATACCAACAGCGCGATGATAATCAGCGCCGGCACGAATACGGCCAGGCTGATGAGCTGGACGCTTTCCAGTACCTGGTCAAAGTAGGCGTCGGACAATGGCGTCTCCACCTCTCCCCCTACTTCCTTATCGTGGTCGATGTCATACATGTACAGGGTTTTGCCGTCGCCCAAAGGTTGTTCAAGAACTATATGGAACGGCGCGTCGTCGTCATCGGAGTAGAGATCGCCGAAGATATTCACCGCGCCGAAAGACAGGTTGGGCGGTGCATCCAGCAACTCGCGCACGTCCTGCGGCAACGCCTCCTTGCCGATGACGCTGGTATAGAAGTAATTGTGCGGCGTCGGCGTGGTCGGGTCTTGTTTGTAGTGCCGGACAAAATACTGGGCCTCCTCCTCCATCATCGCGCTGGCGGTATAGAACAGTCCGCGCACGGTGAATTCAGGCAGCAGCTTGCTGTAGATCACCAGCACCACGGCAATCAGTAACAGGAAGCTGCCACTGATCACCCACTTCAAGCTCAGGCCATTACGCATGGGGTTTTACCTGAATGCCGACACCCGCCAGAGTATGGATCAATGGCCGGCCAAACGGTTTGTCTACCGCCTTGCGCAGCCGATGCATATGCACTTTGAGGGTATTGCTGTCGGGCGGCTCATCGCCCCAGATTTTGCTTTCCAGTCGCTCCCGGGGAACAGGCTCGGGACTGGCGCGCATCAAGTGCTCCAGCAAGGCCCAACAGATGGGTGACAGGTGCAGCTCCTGCCCTGCCCGGCTGACTTTGCGGGTGGTCAGTTCCATGACCAGGTCGTCCACTTGCAGGCGGCTGGTCTGGCCGCTGCGCCGCAGGCTCAAGGCGCGAATCCGCGCCACCAGTTCGGCGAGTTCGAACGGCTTGACCAGATAGTCGTCGGCGCCCGCGGCAAAACTGGCGAGCTTGTCCGGCAACGCATCCAACGAGGTCAGCATCAGAATGGGGGTCTGGATACCTTGCTGGCGTAACCCTGCGCACACCTGCTGGCCGTCCAGTCGCGGCAGCATGATGTCCAGCACAATGACGTCGTAATGTTGGTTGAGCGCCAGGTTGAGCCCGGCCTGGCCATTGCTGGCGTGATCGCAGACGATGCCGCTGATCTCCAGGTACTCGATGACGGTGGTGGCCAGGTCCAGGTTGTCCTCGACCAGCAGCAGATGAATATGCACGGAAAAAAACCCTCGGGCAGGCAGTGCGCAGCGGTGTGAAGGATAGCGGAAGTCGCGCTGTATCCCCCGATGTTTACCTGGCGTTAACCTGGTGCTGCTTAGGCTAAGGCTCTTCTTATCCAGAGCTCGTCACCGTCATGAACCTGTATTCGATGATCAAAGGGGTGCTGTTAGCCGTGATTTTCCTCGCGCTGATGGTGGGCATCCTTCCACAGCAAACTCAGTTGGTACGCATGGGAGGCAGTGGCTGGTTTCTGATTGGCCAGAATGTTGAGCAGACAGGGTCGTGTCATGTCGCCCGTGCGTCGTGATGAGCTGGGCGCCAACTATGCCGGCCAGTTGGTCGCCTGCGTGGTGCTGGTTATTGGTGTGGCGGTTTCGATGGGTGTCTATATCGCGCGCTTGAATGCGCACCTCGATGAGCAACGCAACCTGACCTCGGTGTATCTGCCCGACTGCCCTGACGGCCGTGGTGGTTTTATGGTCTATCCCGATGACAGGCGCAGTGGTGACGAGTGCTACACCGCGCAGGAAGATGAGTCGATCGATGTCGATGAGCTAAAGCGGCTATCAGCCTGGAACCGTGCGCAACGGTTCGACTACCTCCTGCCTGCAGTTCAATCACCGCGCACGTTTTAGATGCACGGCCTTTATGCTTACCCAGTGCAGGCGCTGGGCCGCTCTAAAGCCGCTGCGCTGGAGGCAGACTTGCTGCGCAACGGCGAGCTGCGCAGCGCACCAGAACACCCTCTCAACGTTTCACGCCTGAATATACCGCCGCGTTGATCACTGTCATTGTCAGTTGAAACACATACTGCCAATACTCCACCACACCACCCATCACCCCCGCTGGCGAGTACACTCGACGGCAATGCCCACCAGGACAACCCTGCTGGGCAGGTTGCTGCTGATTATCATGGAAACTTGAGAAGGACACTCAAATGGTACGTGCCGTTACTATCCTCACCGAGAATTTTTCTGACTGGGAGCCCGCGCTGATCAATTCCACGGGCCGTGCCTACTATGGCTTCGAGACTTGTTTTGCCGCTCCCGGTGGCAAGCAAGTGACATCATCCGGTGGCATGACCATCATTCCCGACCTGGCCATCGAGGCCATTCGGCTGGACGATGTCGACTTGCTGATTGTGCCGGGAGGCCCGATCTGGAGAACAGACAACGCCCCCGCCATCGAGGCGCTGGTCCGTGAGGCTCACGCCAGGAACATCGTCGTGGCGGGAATCTGTGACGGTACCCGCGTACTGGCCAAGGCTGGAGTGCTGGATCACTTGCAGCACACCTCCAACTCCGCTGACAACCTCAAGCAGGTGCATTATCGCGGAGCAGATTATTACCAAGACGTACCGTACGCCGTTGCCGACCAAGGTGTGGTCACGGCTCCTGGCAGCGCGCCGGTCAGTTTCATGGCCCAAATTCTCGACACCTTGGGTTTGAAAGACAAGAAGCTGGATGCCTACCTGGCCATGCATGCGGCTGAACATATTCACGGCTGAACCCCTTCCCTCTATCTCTCCCCCTCACCTCGGCGCTGCGGCCTGTTACCGGGCCGTAGCGCGCTTCACCGTTGAACCGCTCCTCCAATACCCAAAGCGGCAGAACCGATGCTGAACCTGATTGAGTGGTGGATATGTCTGAACATGCCGCCTGACGAGGTCAACAAAATCGCCCGGTTCCGCGAACTCAATGATGCTCAAAAAGCGCTGATGCTTTCAGCTCGTAAGAAGTCAGGGAAATTCACGGAGGGGTCCTGGGACTCTCAACAGCAACTGAATGCTGATAGCCGCCTCCTCACCGATGACGCGTATCGACATCGACCTCAACCGACATGCCCGGGCGCAGCGAAGACTCGAAAGGCTGGTCCGGATCAACAGATATGCGCACCCCGATACGCTGCGGTACCTTGACGAAATTGCCCGTTGCATTGTCCGGCTTGAGCACCGCGAATTCCGAGCCCGTCGCTGGTGAGAGCCGCTCGACATGCCCCGTTAGCGTCGCCCCTCCTAACGCATCAATCCTGAGCGTCGCGATCTGGCCGGGCGCAATAGCCTTAGTCTGCGCCTCCTTGTAGTTCGCGACTATCCAGTGATCAGCGGGCACTACCGACATCAATTGTGTGCCGTGGGTCACGAATTGGCCCAACCGCACGCCCACTTCTCCGAGCACGCCATCCTCCGGCGCCTGGATGACCGTGTGATTAAGATCAATCTGAGCCGCACGCAGTTTTGCCTGTGCCACCCGCACCTGGGCTTCCAGACCTTCACGGCCGACATCCACGGTACGCAACTCCTCCCGAGCAATCGACTCTTGCGCACCCGCCTGCTGTACCTCGGCCTGGGCTTGACTGAAATCGGCTCGTGCCTGGTCGCGCTCGCGCGTAGAAATGGCGCCATCGATGACCAACGCGTTTGCGCGCTGCATGTCAGCGCGGGCACGCAATAAGCGCGCCTGCGCACCGGCCATAGCTGCAACATGACTCTCGATGCCCGCCATGCGAGCAGCGTGCGCCTGCTGGTTGTTGGAGAGGTCGGCATTGGCGACGCCAAGATTGGCCGTCGCCTCATCTACCTGCGCCTGATAGACCTCATCGTCAATACGCACAAGGACCTCGCCTCGCTTGACCTGCGCGAAATCTTGCCCGGCCACCTGGACGATATAGCCGCTGACCTGAGGGGCAATCACCGTGGTTCTCCCCCTCACATAGGCGTTATCTGTCTGTTGCAGACCTGCGTCAAAAGGCGGCAACTTCCAGATGTACAGGACGATCGTAATAACGCCAATCGCAGCCAGCACCATGATGATGCCTTGCAAACGGCCCCGGGGCGGGGGCGACCAATGAGAAGCAGTGTGTTCAACATCCGATGGAACAGTCATGGAATCAGTCATTTACGTTCTCAGGCTCGCGACGGATGCGCGAGAGGAAAAAAGCCGACATCTGCAGATAAAACACATACATCGCGGTGCCAAAAGCCAGCGCTGACACGATGCGAAAGACGTCATTGAATGCCAGTACGCTAGCCTGTTGCTGCAACGCTTGTCCTAGCAGCTTGCTGCTCTGTTTCTGGCGCTGTTCCGGGTCGGCTATATGACTCGAAAGCAACGCCTCGCCAATGCCGAGGCGCGCTACGACAAGGGGATTGGTGATCGGCGCACTGTCCGCCAGGCTAGCGATATGGGACTGGGTTCTGATGAACTCGTAGCTGCCCATTACAGCCGACCCTGCCAGGCTGCCGATACTCTGGCTCGCCCCGTACAGGACCACGAGCGTGATCATGTACTGAGGTCCCTTCGCGAACAGTTTGAGAAAGCCAAAGATCAAGGCAGGCCCGATGAACAGCGTCGCACCGAACCCAATCAAACACTGGCTCAGGTACAGTTGCGGCGCACGCGTGAGGCTGGTGGATTGCGAGTCCAGATACGCTCCCGTTGCGATAAACAACGCCGCGACCATGACCTGCCAGGGGATACGTTTGGGCGACAACGTCAGGCAAGCGACGACGATCCCCATCAGCATCGACACCAGTACGCACGCAAACAGGACACGCAACTGATCGTTATTGAGCCCGCCCATTGATAGCAAACCTACCGAGCCGAAAGTCTGCTCGGCCAGCGATAGCCGAACCAGCAGCGCAATCGCAACAAAACGCATCAAGTCGAAACTGCCCAGCCATTCCAATTGCAACAGCGGCTGAAGCCGACGTCGTTCAATGAACACCACCGTCACCAGCAACGAGATAGCCGCCACCAGCATCCAGCCGAGAAAGGGCGCGTCGGTCCACCAATAGCTCCGGCCGAGGCCAAGCACACCGGCAAACAGCAGGAAGGATGAAACCAGCAATACAATCACGACTGCGTCCGAGGCAGAAAACACGCTGGCCCTATCACTGCGTGGCAAAGGCACCGCCAACGTCACACCCAACACCGCCATACCAATGCCCAGATTCAACAAGTGCAGCCCCAACCAATGTTCCGAGGCGAGAAACTCCACGGGAATCATGCGCGCCACCGGCGATCCTATCTGGGTAAGCCCTACGCTGATAATCAGGGCCATCGGCTGGGCCGATGGGGCTAGGGCCTGCATCAGATAATAGGTACTCAAGGCGATCAACGTCGCGCACATCAAGCCGTTGATCGCCGTGGCAATGACCGCAGTTGTCAAAGTGGGCCACAGTAACTGCAGCACACAGGCAGCGATGTAGGTACCGACAATGCTTGCCGTGACCAAAGGGATTCCGAGCTGCATCCGGGCCTTGACCAAGGTCAGGTTGGCGCTGGCATTGATCGCCAAAAAAACTGCCACCAACCATGAGACCTGAGCCGTGTACTCGCCAATAGAGCCAGAGATTACGCCTAGATTGCTCGCCACCAGGCCGTTGCACAGCGTCGTGCAGGTCCCGAGGAATAAGCCTACGACAAAATATATGCCACGCCTGGCCGGCGACAGCCTGGGCTTATAAGGACTGCCCGCCATCGCCGGTTTCTCGTCAGCTTTGAACACGTATTCAGCGCTGGCCATGTACAGGTAACGCCTTCTTTTGCTGTCGCTGCAGACGCTTCACGGTTGGGATGTCGGAAGGCTGAAGGCCATTACATAGTCACCGGTGTCGGGAGAATGCGCTGCCCCGCCTACGGAAATGACAACGTACTGTTTGCCCGTCGTCGGCGAGACGTAGGAGATCGGCGTGGCGCTGGCGCCGACCGGTAATTCATGTTCCCAGACGAGTTTGCCACTTTGCCCGTCGTATGCCCGGATGTAGTAGTCCTGATAACCGGCAAAGAATACGAGGCCGCCTGCCGTGGTCATCGTTCCTGCATAAGTTGGCATGCCCATGGGCATGGGCAGGTGTGATGCGATACCCAGTGGCCCCAATTGCTCTGTGGTGCCAGCCGGCACTTGCCAGGCCACCTTGTGCGTATTCAGATCGACCGCCGTGACGGTCCCATAGGGTGGCTGGTTGCACGGAACCCCTAGGGATGACATCCAGATATAAATGGCTTGACCGTAAGGTGTTTTCAACTGCGGTGACGGCCCATGTCCGCTCACCTCGATCTGGTGGGTTTTTGTCCAAGTATTGAATTCATCACGAGGCATCAGCCAAAAGATGTTCGGCACCCGGATATCGTTCATATAAGCCAGATGATTAACGGGGTCGTAGGAGACGCTACCCCAGTTGAATCCTCCGATATTGCCGGGCTGATCCAGCGCCTTGGTCAGACCGATCGGCGTGAAGTCGCCCTCGTAGCGCAGTTGCTTGAACATGATGCGGCACATGAGTTGGTCGAACATGGTTGCCCCCCACATCTTCTTCTCGGTGAGGTGTTCGGCACCGATAGTCGGCATCCCTACCGAATAAGGCTGTGTAGGCGAAAGCTTTTCTTCAGGTACCGCACCGGCCGTAGGCACGGGCTTTTCGACGACGTCCGCAATCGGCTCCCCGGTGGCGCGATTTAACAGGAAAAGCTGGCCACGCTTGGTGGTTTGCAATACCCCGGGGATGGTTCCGCCTTGGCCGTCAGGCAAATCGACCAGCGCGGGTTGAGAAGGCAAGTCGTAGTCCCAGATGTCGTGATGGACGGTCTGGAATTTCCATTTCGGGCGGCCCGTCATGATATCGAGGGCGACAAGGGAAGAGTTGTATTCATCCGAGTGCGGTGGTCGCTCCATGCCGAAAAAGTCCGGCGTGGCATTTCCCAGCGGCGCATAGATAAGACCCAACTGGTCGTCATAGGCAGCGGCGGTCCACATGTTGGGCGTGCCGGGCGTGTAGGTCTGCCCCGCCGGTGGCAAACCGGTTATGTCCGGGTTGCCCAGGTCCCACGCCCATGCCAGTGCGCCGGTGCGGACATCAAAGGCGCGGATCACACCTGACGGCTCACCGCGGCTGTAGTTATCAACTACCCAGCCACTGATAATAATGTAGTCGCGCGCCACCAGCGGCGCGGAGGTCTGAAAGTAGAACCCAGGCTTAACGTCGCCCATGCCCTGCTTCAGGTCGACGACGCCGTCGCTGCCAAAACCTGGGCACTGCTTGCCGGTCTTGGCATCTAGTTCGATCAGACGCGCATCGATGGTGGAATTGACGATTCGTTCCGCACAGACGCCATCAGCCGGCGCCTCCTTGAGCTTGTAGTAACCCAGGCCGCGGCAACGGTTCCAGATAGGAGATGCACTATGGGTATCGAATTTCCAACGTTCTACCCCCGTATCTGCATCGATGGCAGCAATGCGATCATCGGGTGTGCAAGTGAACAACGTATCTTCAATTTGCAATGGGGTGTTCGAATCCACGGCGCCCTTGTCCAACTGGATCTTCGCGCCGGTACGATAGGTCCAGGCCACTTTCAGGTCCTGAACGTTGTCACGGTTGATCTGCGTAAAGGGCGCGTAGCGCGTACCCGCAGTGGTTCGGCCATATGCGGACCAATTTGAAGGCGTGGTGTTTGTGGCTGCGGCAGTAAAAGGTGTGCCCGAGACAGGCGAGACGACACCATGTGGAGTAAAGGCAAACCCAAAGAACACAGCCGTCCCTAATAGCGCTAGTACACCCAGGCCGCGTATCCGACGCCGGGAGTCCGCAGGCGACCAAGTGGATAACAGGAGCAAGCCGATGCTCGCCAACGCTGCCGGTACGAGCAGGCGTGGAAACAGCGCCCAATAGAACGTGCCTGACTCCCAGAGCGCCCATGGAACACTCAGCACGGCAACCGCTACCAGCAGCCATACTCCACAAACTTGCCTACGCCAAAGCATGACGCCAGCGCTCAGATAGGCCCATCCGGCCAGCACGTAATAAAACGATCCGCCAAGGGTTAAGAGGTAAGCTCCACCTAACAATAGCCCCAGCCCCATCAAGGCAACTAGGCTGGCAAAAATACGATTTATCGAGGTCACAGTTGAACTCCTATACGCTAAATGGCTCTCAGACTTGGTGATGATAGTGTTAGTCTATTAATTTTAGCCATGCCATATGGAGCAACTATACATTGCATAAAAGCAACGCCATGTGGAGCGAATACCACACCTTCCTCGTTGCCGCGCAAACATTGAACTTCAGCCGTGCGGCTGAACGGCTTGGGCAGAACACTTCAAGCATCAGTCGCGCCGTGACCCGGCTGGAGGAGCATCTGGGTCTGCGCTTGTTCAATCGGATGCCCTCTATGCGATTGACGGACCCGGGCGAGCGGCTCTATAGCGAAATCGCGCCCTTGTTCGAAGGCCTTCAGGAGGTTGAAAGCGCGATCAAGTCGGATGATGGAAAAATTAGAGGACGTATCCGGGTCGTCGGATCGCCCGAGGTTGTGCACTGGTTTATCAACCCGGCTATCGCTCGAATGCTGGAAGAACAGCACGAAATTCATTTTGAAGTGGAGGCCAGCACACGCGTGCCAAACCCCATTGAAGAGCCAGTGGATGTCTACTTCAGTCATCGCCGCGCCGAAGTGATTAACAAGTCGCTGGTTGCTCGGCCAATCTGTTCAATGCCACAAGGGTTATTCGCTTCTCCCCTGTTACTGGCCGGCAGGAAACCTCCCCGTGTACCGGACGATCTCCTGCAATGGCCCTGCCTTGGGCGTCAGGGAGAACCCGAGTGGGAGCTCATCGACCCCCAAGGACATAAACACCTGATGCCGGTGCAAGCCATCCTGCTTGCCACACCGAACGATGCGCGCATGGATCTTACTCTGCGCGGACTTGGCATCGCGCAGTTCAATTTGCCCAGCGCCAATGAGGCCGTAGAGAGCGGAAAACTGGTACGTGTTTTACCTGGCTATACCCTCCAGAACATGTCGCTGTATGCTTTTCTACTGTCACGACGCTTGATTCCGCAGGCGGTGCAGATCTTTCTGCGCTATACCACGGAAGAGGCAAAAAAATACTTCCCCGATTGACCCCTGACTTGATATCGGTTCGTTAGGGCAGATGACGTACGACCTTAATAATCTTATAGCCTCCTATTCGTTGCATAACCGAGTAAAAACACTATGGGCAATTACTTTCATCATGTTCTTATTGGACTATTGGCCCTGCTTCCTATGGCCAATCCTCTAACTAGCATCTCCCTTTTACTAGGCCTTGGAGGAAAGCTGCCTACAGTAGAGCGTAACCGGCAAATCCTGAAGGCAAGCTTATATGTAGCTCTGATTATGTTTGTCAGCTTCTACGGAGGCAGCCTGGTAATGCAGGTATTCGGAATATCTGTCCCCGGCTTGAGAATAGCCGGAGGCCTGATCGTTACCTACATCGGTTTCGCCATGCTTTTTCCAGCAACGACACCTGACGAAACAGAGGTTCAGAAAGATTTCCTTTCAGAGAAAGAGAAATCAACCCCACATTTCCGCGATCTGTCATTTGTACCTTTAGCTCTTCCTGGTGCAGCAGGCCCCGGCACGATAGCGTTGCTTATCAGCTCCGCCTCTACCCTGCAGTCGACCTACCAGACCCTGCCACTCGTCATTCACCTTGCAGCCGCAACCGTATTCATCATTACTGCGCTTATTTTCTGGATAGCTTTACGATGTTCAGGGCGAATCATGAAAGTGCTTGGTGAGTCAGGAATCGATGCAATTTCCCGCGTCGTTGGTTTTCTACTGGTTTGTATGGGCGTTCAGTTCGTTATCAATGGTGGTTTTGAGTTAGCGTCTACACCTATGCACTGAATCATAGCTTTTTATAATAGTGATTATTAAAGGCCGTTGATACTTCCGCGGCCACATTCGCTAGCACCAGGTGAATGGGTGTTCCTACGCCTATGGAGAGCTGACGCCTTGCCGCCCTCAGGAAGCTAGGAGGCCAGACTTGGACAAAATCAACATTGGCCAGTTACGACTAGCCCCACTACAAAACAATGGTTAGTGCGCTGTGAACCAGTTGGGGTGTAGCACCGGAAAATGTTCCTTCAGCCAATCCACAAATGCCTCGACCTGAGGCGCAAGATGCGTTCTGCTTGGATAAAGCACGGAAACCAGGCGAGGCTTTGGACGAAATGCCTTGAGCACTTCGATCAGTTCTCCGCTTGCGAGGAATGTCTCAACGGCAATTCCAGGCGCTTGAACAATGCCGAAGCCTGCAACACCGCATTGAACGTAGGCATTCGACTCATTCACGGTGATTCCACGCCGAGGCGTATGTGGACGATCTTCGCCGTCTACCGAGAAGTGCCAAGGCAGCGGTCTGTTATTTTGACCGGAAAGGAAGCTGACACATTGGTGGTCTACTAGATCTTGTAGGGTTATGGGTGCACCGCAGGCTTGGAGATAACCTGCAGACGCACAGGTCACCATGGTGGCGGTGCCAATTTCTCTAGCCACCATGCTTGAATCCGGAAGTTCACCCATTCGCAATACACAGTCGATGCCCTCGGCTACGAGATCTACCGTACGGTCGGTCACGCCTAGCACAAGCTCGATTTCGGGAAATGCCTCGGTAAACCTCCTAAGGCTTTCCATGAAGCTGCGCTGGGAAAATGCAGTAGGGATGTCAATTCGAAGCCGCCCTCGCAACGTCGATCCACTACGGTCGAACATGGAAGTGGTTTCTGCGATGGTTGCCAAAATCTCTTTGACGCGTTCGTAGAACCGCTCTCCCTCAGCAGTCAGTTTTACTTTACGCGTAGTGCGCTGGAACAGACGGACACCCAGCGAGGCTTCCAGATCCTGAATGGTGCGTGTGACGTGCGGTCGCCCGGCCTGCATTGCCTCAGCGACTTTGGTGAAGCTCCCCAACTCCGCTAGCTTGGCGAATACTTGCATCGACTGTAGAAGCTCCATAAGTCTCTTCTCGGGAAGCGAGTTAACTGGATGATTGTTGCTTATCAGGATAACAATCCTGTTGCTTTCTGCACATTTATCCAGGGCCGCGAAACCTTAACAATGTCCTCAGCGTAAAGGAGGAGCTTTGCTCCCCTGCACATTCAAAATTGTTGGAGACAGAAAATGAAAGCGTGGCTTCTAAAAGATTTCGGCTTGGATAATCTCGTGCAGGGCGAAACGGAAACCCCCGTGCCCCGAGCGGGTGAGCTGCTGGTTAAAGTAGGCGCCGTATCACTCAATTTCCGGGACAAGGCCATCGTTGACGGCATCTATGAACCTCACATGGTGCCCAAGCCGCTGATCCCCGTCAGCGATGCGGCGGGGACTGTCGTGGCAGTAGGTGAAGGTGTCAGCCGCTTTGCTATCGGAGATCGGGTCAACTCACACCTCTACTCCCGTTGGTTGGACGGCATGCCTGGGCCAGATGAACCCAACTACTGCTTCGGCTCGCCATTGCCTGGTGGTCTGGCGCAATACATGATCATCCATGAAGACAGCGCAGTACGTGCCCCCGACAATATGTCTGATGAGGAAGCAGCGACCCTTCCAATTGCTGCTCTGACGGCGTGGTATGCGCTCGTCGACTATGGCCAGATAGAGGCCGGCCAAACCGTTTTGGTTCAGGGCTCTGGAGGTGTTTCTGTTTTTGCAGCACAAATTGCTACCGCTTTGGGAGCCAAGGTTATCGTCACCTCCAGCCGTGATGACAATCTGGAAGCTGTAAAAAAACTGGGCGCGGTTGCGGGTGTGAATTATCGCACCACCCCTGAGTGGGCAGAGGAAGTTCTGAAGCTCACTGACGGCAAGGGAGTGGATCTGCTGCTGGATGTGGCGGGCGGGGACGGCATCAACCAATCGATTGCTGCGACAAAGGCAGGTGGACGTATTGCACAGATCGGCTTTCTGACAGGCCAGACCTCCGCCTTGAACCTGATGCCTATGATTTTCCGGCAAACAACGATTCGCGGCATAGCCGTTGCTCCACGCTCGTCATTTGACCGAATGAACGAATTCTTGAACGAGCACAAGATTCGCCCGGTAATCGACCACGTGTATCCATTCGATCAAGCACGCGAAGCGTACGAACATCTGGCCAGAGGCGCCTTTGGTAAGGTAGTAATCAAAATCGCGTAGGACCAAGCCGCTTCAATCTCACTCGCCCGCTGCAACGGCAGGCGCGTGAGCACGGCCTTCAAATAAGCATACGGATCATGCCCATTGATGGCGTCATAGGAAGCGCGCTAAGCGTCTGGATTGCTGGGTCAAATCCCAAGCAAAAAAAAGCCTGCATCTCTGCAGGCTTTTCTCTATCTGGCTCCACGACCTGGACTCGAACCAGGGACCCAATGATTAACAGTCATTTGCTCTACCAACTGAGCTATCGCGGAATACGCCGTATGTTACTGATTAAAAAGAAGAAGTCAAGCACCCTCAGAAATTTTCCGCAAATCGCCCCCCTGTTCGTTTGAATACGACGGTTCCCTGGCCAGTTCCAACCAGGCCCGCGCTGCCGGTGGCAAGTGGGCGCTGGCGCGCCAGGCCAGGGCGATGTGCCAATCGGTATGAGGCTCGTCCAGGGGGATCAAGGCGATGCCGGGGTGTTGGTGTTTGTGCGCCAGCATCCGGGGCAGGAAGGCGACGCCCAGCCCGGCGGTGACCAGGTCGACGATAAAGTCTATTTGCCCACTGCGAGCGGTGACTTTGGGTGTCACGCCTTTGCGTTCGCAGGCGCTGAGGATCTTGGCGTTGAGAGCAAAGCCGGCCTCGAACAGGATGAAGGGTGAGTCGGCCAGGTCGGTGAAGTCGATGCGCTCGCGCTGGGCCAGTGGGTGACCTATGGGCAATACGGCGATCAATGGCTCGTTGCGCACCGGTTGGTAGTCAAAACCTTCATCAACCGGCAGCAGCAAGGCGGCGAGGTCCACCTCCCCTGCTTCCAGGCATTCGCGCAGCCTTTTACTGCCGTACTCCGTCAGTTCGATGTCGATGCCCGGGTAACGGCTGCGGTAAGTGGCGAACATCGCCGCAAACAAGACTCCGCACCCTACCGGCGGCAGGCCGATGCGCAGCACGCCGCGCTGGAGGCCGCGCAGGTCGTTGATTTCAGCCATCAGGTCGGTGCGTTCGGCGAGCATTACCAAGGCGCGGCGGTAGGCAATTTCGCCGGCGGCGGTGAGTTCGTTCTTGTGGCCAAGGCGATTGAGCAGCGGCATGCCTAATTCGTCCTCAAGGGTCTTGACCGCTTTGCTGACGGTGGACTGGGTCAGGGCAACCACTTCGGCCGCCTGGGAGAACCCACCCTGGCGCACCACTTCGACAAACGCACGCAATGTTCGTAGGTTCATCAGTATTCCTATAACGACTGGATGGCAGTGATAAAAGTTGTTTTCATCATGGCATAACTTTGCTTAGGGTGTAGCACTTTGCCCTGTGGAGACACCGTCGATGATCATCTCGTCCGCTTCCGACTACCGCGCTGCGGCCAAGCGCAAGTTGCCGCGCTTTCTGTTCGATTACATCGACGGCGGCGCCTACGCCGAGCACACGCTGCGCGCCAACAGTTCGGACCTGGCCGAGATCAGCCTGCGCCAACGCATCCTGCGCAATGTCGACGACCTGAGTCTTGCCACCCAGCTGTTCGGCACCGAACTGGCGATGCCGGTGATCCTCAGCCCGGTCGGGCTGACCGGCATGTATGCGCGACGCGGTGAAGTGCAAGCAGCCAAGGCGGCGGCCAACAAAAACATCCCTTTTTGCCTATCGACAGTGTCGGTGTGTTCGATTGAGGAAGTGGCCTCGCAAAGCCCGCAGTCGATCTGGTTCCAACTGTATGTGCTCAAGGATCGCGGCTTCATGCGCAACGCTCTGGAGCGGGCGCAGGCAGCTGGCGTGACCACCCTGGTGTTCACGGTGGATATGCCCACACCCGGCGCACGCTACCGCGATGCGCACTCGGGCATGTCTGGCCCCTACGCAGCGCAGCGACGCATGTTGCAGGCGGTGACCAAGCCGCAGTGGGCCTTCGATGTGGGCTTGATGGGCCGCCCTCACGACCTGGGCAATATTTCCAAATATCTGGGCAAACCCACCCACCTGGAGGACTACATTGGTTGGCTGGCCAACAACTTCGACCCATCCATCAGTTGGAAAGACCTGGAGTGGATCCGCGAGTTCTGGAAAGGCCCGATGATCATCAAGGGCATCCTCGACCCTCAGGATGCCAAGGACGCGGTGAGTTTCGGGGCCGACGGCATCGTGGTCTCCAACCATGGCGGCCGCCAGCTCGACGGGGTGCTGTCCACGGCCAAGGCGTTGCCGCCAATTGCCGAAGCGGTGGGCGATGACTTGACCGTGCTGGTGGACTCCGGCATTCGCTCCGGGCTCGACGTGGTGCGCATGCTCGCCCTGGGCGCCAAGGCGTGCCTGCTGGGGCGCGCCACCGCCTACGCGCTGGCCGCCGAGGGCCAGCATGGGGTAGAGAATCTGCTGGACATCTTCGCCAAGGAAATGCGCGTGGCCATGACCCTGACCGGGGTCACCTCCATCGCGCAGATCGACCGTACCACCTTGGTCTAGTAGTGATGAGGGATGGTGTACGTTGTGTGCGGATAACCGAAGCGTTGTTTATTTGCGACAAATAACTCGCCCCACCGAAACAGTAAGGTTAACCGGGCCGGCAGTAACGCCGGCCCAAATCAGCCAAATAACTGGCGCCATGCTTTAACAGACTTTTCTTACTTAAAAATTAGTTAATTGATTTATAAGGATTTTTACCAACCAAATACACTTGGCATGAATCTCGCTCTAGTACTGTTCAAGCAGGTTCGGCGATGACAAGACGTGCGGCAGTGCCCCGGGGTTATAACCCAATGAAAAGCGGTTTAAACTGTTTCCAATGTTTTACGGAACTGAAGGATCAGTAAGACGCTTGGCACTCGCCACCCTCATCCCGCCTGTAAGACAGCCCAGTGCTTAGAGGCCACGCGCTTATGAAAACCCCTACCCAGACCAACGCAATTGACTTTGACAGTGCCAAATTGCAACGCCTGGGATTTGGCCAGCCATCCTTGCGCCCACGCCGCCCCGCCACCCTCGCTGAACTTCGCCAGCAACTTAACCAGCAGTTGCAGACCAGCCTGGAGCCGGAGCGCATCCTGGGCCTGTTCTTTCGTGAGGTTCAGCGCCTGGTGCCGCTGGACGCGTTGCAATACCGTCACGCCGCCAGCGACCTGCGCCTGGAGTTTGGCCACCGGGGTCATCACTCCGTCAGCTACACCCTGAGCCATGAAGGCGAACACCTGGGGGAGCTGGTCTTTCGTCGCAACCAGCGGTTGCTTGAAGAAGAACTGAGCCAGCTCGAACTCCTGCTGGTGACCTTGCTTTATCCGATGCGCAACGCCCTGCTCTACCGCGCCGCCACCCGCAGCGCCCTGCGTGACCCGTTGACCGAAACCGGCAACCGTGTGGCCATGGACCAGACGCTGCAGCGAGAAATCGACATGGCACGCCGGCATTTGCACCCGCTGTCGTTGTTGATGCTGGACATCGACCACTTCAAAAAAATCAACGACACCCATGGGCATGCTGCGGGCGACAGCGTGCTGCGCGCCGTAGCCGGGGCGATCAAACGCCAGCTGCGCAACGTGGACATGGTGTTTCGGTTTGGCGGGGAGGAGTTTTTGATCCTGCTGTCCAACACCGGTCGCGATGCCGCGAGGATGGTGGGAGAGCGCCTGCGCCAGGCGGCACAAGCGCAGGACTACTGGGTGGAGGGCACGCGAATAGAACTGACCGTGAGCCTCGGCTGTTCTACGCTGCTGGCGGCCGAGTCGGCTGAAAGCCTGCTACGCCGTGCCGACAATGCGTTGTATGTAGCCAAACGCGAAGGTCGCAACCGCTTGGCGATGGCGGGATAAGGCCAGTTGTGGCGAGGGAGCTTGCTCCCGCTGGGGCGCGAAGCGGCACCGTTCTTTATTTAAAAAGAATGGGCCTGCTACGCAGTCCAACGGGAGCAAGCTCCCTCGCCACAAGTACCACCCGAACCGCTACATCACGCCTCGCTGGCGATGCGCACAGGGCGCTCGCGAACGGCTGGCGCCTTGTCTTTTTCCGCATTCTCTAGACGCATGCAGCTTTCCAGGAACAAGTGCATGTAGTCGTAGCTCTTGCACACCGCCTGGCGCAACTCTTCCTGCAGGGCCTTGCTCGGGTTGGTCCCGGCCAGTGTGCAGATGATTTCCAGGGCTTCCCAAGGGTGGGCGTCGTCGTATTGGGCGTGCATCTTCAGCCACTTCATCGCCCGCTTGCGATCTTCCTCAGGGAAGGCGGCAGCATACACACCGGTAGAGCAGACCACGGCGGACCACTCCCCCGTCGCCCCCTCGATCGCGTAGTTGGTGGCGGCAATCGCGACGATCAACGCATCCGCCGAGCTGGTGTGCCAGCACCAATGGCTCAGGGCGTGCAACTCGGGCGGCACCTCCTGCGCTTGGAGTTCTTCAAGGCTGACGCCGTGAGCCCGCGCCCAATTGACCCAATAGTCGGCATGGTTGAGCTCCACGCGGATATTGCGCATGAGCCAACGGCGCGCCATATCCTCCCCAGGATGACGGGCAAACTTGGTCTTGGTCAGGTTCTGCGCCATGTACAAGGCAAACTGTTCCACCACCGGCCAACCACCAATCAGGTAGTGGCGCATGGTCTTGGCGCTGAGAGCGTTGTCGCGCATGCGCTGGTACAGTTCGTGCTCGACAACCCGACGCTTGCTCTCGCTACAGTCCTGGATCAGTTGCTGCGCCCAGGCGGGGTAACTCGAGGCCTCCATAAGCGGGCCGGTTCTGTTGAATGTGTCGATCACTGTGGGGCTCCTTTTCAAGTGTGATTGTACAGACCAGCAAATGTTTCAGCGGAAAGTGCCGGGCGCCTTGAATAACAGAGGCTGCGGCCGCTCAGGTCGGCACTGCAGGCTATCAAAGGTAAACAATTGCGGGCGTTCAATCAGGTAGCCCTGAGCGTAATCCACACCTATCTCAAGTAAAGCCTGTTCGATCTGGGGTGTTTCAACAAACTCGGCAATCGTGCGCTTACCCATGACGTGGCCGATGTGGTTGATCACCTCGACCATGGCGCGGTTAATCGGGTCGTCCAGCATATCCTTTACGAAACTTCCATCGATCTTCAGGAAGTCTACAGGTAAATGTTTCAAATATGCGAATGAGGACATTCCGGCGCAAAAGTCATCCAGGGAAAAATGGCACCCTAACGCTTTGAGTTCATTAATAAATCGAATCGCACTGCCCAAATTGGCTATAGCGCTCGTTTCAGTTATTTCAAAACAAATCATTTCCGGTGGAATGCTGTAACTATCGAATTTCTGACGTAAAAAACCCAAAAAGTCATCATCGCCAATGGTGATGCCTGACAGATTAATCGCACACATGGCCATGGGTCGGCCCGGACGCTCATGCATGCAGCGGGCGATAATCTTGAATACGTTTTCCACTACCCAACGGTCCAGGGACGTCATCAAACCGTAACGCTCGGCCGCCGGAATAAAACTGTTGGGTAAAATGATCCGCCCCGCTTCGTCATGCAGGCGCAGGAGAATTTCGATGTGCCCATTGCCAGCGTCGGTAGGGCCCAACGGCGCGATCTCCTGGGCGTAGAGGCAAAAGCGATCTTCCTCAAGGGCGATATGCAGCCGCTGTACCCAGGCCATCTCGCCAAACCGCAGAGATAATTCCGAGTCGTCGACGTGGTAGACCTGCACCCGGTTGCGCCCCTTTTCCTTGGCCATGTAGCACGCCATGTCGGCGGCGCGCAGGGAGGTTTCCAGGGTGGTCGGGGTTTGCGAGATATGCACCAGGCCGATGCTGACAGTGGTCATGAAGGGCCGCCCCTTCCACACGAAGTGCAAGCTCTGCACGGTATGGCGCAGGCTCTCGGCGATTTTTTCCGCCACCGGCGCCGGGCAGTTTTCCAGCAGGATGCCAAACTCGTCGCCGCCCAACCGAGCCAGGGTATCGCCTTCGCGCAAGTCTGATTGCAACAGCGCGCAGATGTGACGCAACAATTCATCGCCTGCCGCGTGGCCACAGGTGTCATTGACCAGCTTGAACTGGTCGAGGTCGAGGAACATCAAGGCATGTCGCCCACTTTGCTGGCGCGCGACCTGTTGCAGCACCTGTTCAAGGCGGAACTCGAACTCGCGACGGTTGGCCAGGCCGGTCAAGGCGTCATGGGTGGCCTGCCAGGAAAGATTGGCGATGTACTGGCGTTCCTGGGTCATGTCGTGCAGCACCAGGACCGCACCGCTGATCTTGCCGGCGCTGCGGATCGGCGCGCCCACCAGGGTGACCGAGACCGTGCTGCCGTCCAGGCGCTGGATCAGCTTGGAATGCTCGCTGCCGCCGCTGAACTGGCCCTTGACGATGTGCTCAATCAGGGTGAATCCGTCGGGCTCGGCGTTTTCATTCAAAAGCTTGAACAACGCCGCCAGCGGCAGGCCCTGGGCCTGCTCCGAGCGCCAGTGGGTCAAGGCTTCAGCGGCAGGGTTCATATAGGCAATGGCCCCGTCGACATCGGTGGTAATCACCCCGTCGCCAATCGACTCCAACGTGATCTGCGCCCGCTCCTTCTCCGCTTGCAGCGCATCGGCAAAGGCATGACGCTGGGCCAGCAGCTTGTGGGTGCGCAGCAGCGCCAACACGATCAGGCCCAAGGCAGTCGCCAGGTTGGTGATCAACAACAGGCGCAGGATCATCCGCGAACCTTCGCCCAGGGCATCGCTGAAGGCCTTGGCGGCGGGCGTCACCCCTTCATTGATGGCCGTGATGCGCGCCTTCCAACTATGGACATCGTCACTACTGACGTAGCCGGAGGTGATGGCGCCGTGCATCTCCTGGGCCAGCTCATCCAACTGCAGCAGATAGCCGTCGCCCACCGTCCACAGCTCAATGGCTTTTTCCAGGTAGCTGAAATGGCGGAAGTTGAGGTACAGCCAGATCAGGCTGGAAACGTCGTCCGGATGGTTGCCGCCCTTGAGAATACCCAGGCGAGCGGCCTCCATGTCTGGATTGGGACGGTCCAGGGCAATGCGCAATTCATGCCCACCCTGGGGCACGGCAATGGCCTGCTGGTATTTGAGGTAGGTGGCGTCGTTGCGGTTATCGGCGTAGAGGGTCAGGTAGTAGATGGCATCCTTCTGGCCCTTGGACCACAGGCTTTCACCCGCCACATAGCCCCGCACTGCCGAAAGCACGTAGAGACTGACGCAGCCTAACAATGCCTGGAACAACACGACGGCGATGAAGGGCCAGACAATACCCAACAGGCGTGGCGTTCCGAGAGTCCGCTTTTGCTTCATGAAGTCCCTTACACATGCACAGCTTAATACGCACGCGAAAATCCGCTCCCGATAGCACAGCCTAAGCTAAATCAACGTACTTGTTGCAAGTGTCCGTACAGTTTGGCGTACAACCCACCATCGGCAATCAACTGCTGATGGTCGCCATCCTCGGCAATGTGCCCGCCATCGAACACCAGCACTCGGTCAGCCTGCTTCACCGCAGACAGCCGGTGGGCGATGATCAGTGTAGTACGCCCGCTGAGAAACCGCGCCAGTGCCTGGTGCAGGTTGTACTCGGTCGCCGCATCCAATGCAGACGTGGCCTCGTCCAGAATCACCACTTTAGGCTCGGCGAGCACCATGCGGGCAATCGCCAGGCGTTGCCGCTGGCCACCGGAAAAGCGCACGCCCGAACGCCCGACCACGCTGTCCAGGCCCAAGGGCAATGCCTTGACAGTAGCATCCAGTTGGGCGATTTCCAGCGCCTGCCAGCAGGCTTGATCGGTGCGGGTGCGGCCCATGGTCAGGTTGGCGCGCACGGTATCGTTGAACAGCGCAGGGTGTTGCAGCACCACCGCGACGTTCTCGCGGATGGTCTCCAGGCCAATCTCCTGCTGGGTGGCAGTGCCAAAGCGAATGCTGCCGGCCTGCGGCGTGTAGAGCCCCAGCAACAGTTGCACCAGGGTGCTTTTACCGCCGCCACTGGCGCCGACAATTGCCACCTTTTCACCCGGTGCGATGGCCAGGTTCAACTGGTTGAGTACCAGCTCTTCGCCGTAGCCGAAGTCGAGGCCACGCACTTCGATGCCGACCGTCTCGCGCCCGCTGAACGGGTCTGCGCCGCCTGGGTATTGCGGCTCATCGGCACGCGCCAGCAGCTCGTTGATGCGCGACAGCGCGCCGCCCGCCGCGTAATAGGCGTATTGCAGGTTCAGCAGTTGTTCCACCGGGCCAATCATGAACCACAGGTAACTGAACACTGCGAGCATCTGGCCGATGGACAGGTCGGAAAACAGCACGGTGAGCATGGCCGCGGCGCGGAAGATGTCGATACCAAACTGGAACAGCAAGCCACTGGCGCGGCTCGACGCGTCGGTTTTCCATTGGGAATGAATGGCGTAGTCACGCACTTCCTGGGCACGCTGGCCCAGCCGCCCGAGGAAAAAGCCCTGGCGGTTGCCGGCACGTACTTCCTGGATGGCATCGAGGGTTTCGGTCAGCGCCTGGGTAAAGCGTGAAGTACTGTCGTTTTCCAACTTCTTGAGGTGCTTGACGCGCTTGCCCAATTGCACCGTGGCGTAGATCACCAACGGGTTGAACAACAGGATCAACAACGCCAGCTGCCAATGCATCCACACCAGGATCGCCGAGGTGCCGACCAGGGTCAGCATCGCCACCAGGAAGCGGCTGAGGGTTTCGCCGACGAATTTGTCCAGGGTGTCCAGGTCGGTCACCAAGTGGGTGGTGACCGTACCGCTGCCCAGGCTTTCGTACTCACCCAGGGAGATACGCTTGAGACGCTCAATCAGACGCACGCGGATGCGGTACACGATGTCCTTGGCCAAGCGCGCAAACAGCCGCGCCTGCACCACGTTGAACACCAGCGCGCCGCAGCGCAGGGCCAGAGTGACCAAGAGCATAAGGCCGATATAGCCTGCGGCTTTTTGCCAACCCAGGGGCAGCGCGTGGTTCATCACCTTGAGGGCGGCATCGCCATGGCCCAGTAGCACTTCGTCCACCAGCAACGGCAACAACAGCGGGATAGGCACGCTGCACAGGGTGGCGAGCACGGCGACACCGTTGGCGACCCACAGGGATTTTTTGTGACGCAGGGCCAGGCGGCGAATTTCTGCCCAGGTCAGGCGGTCGGTGCGTGGAGGCTGTTCATACACAGGCAGCTCGCTCCAGCCATCGACCCAGTAACGGCGACAGCTCGGACAGCGGCTGGTAACCATTGGTCAGCAAGGCCAACTGGCCGTTGCGCTCGGCCAGCAGGGTCGGGAACCCGGCAATGCCCAGGTCCTGCACCCAAGTGAAATCGGCCGCCGTGGCCGCGTGCTGATCGGCACGGTCGAACTCGCCGGCAAACTCGATACGTGGAATACCGGCCTGTTCGGCCAGCTCCACCAGCACAGGGGCGAGCGTCACGTCCCGGCCTTCGACATAGAACGCACGCTGGATCAGCCCCAGCAGCTTCCAGGCGCAATCCGGCGCCAGGCTGCGTGCGGTGACGATAGCGCGGCATGCCGGCTCCGTGTCGTAGACAAACCCGTCGGGCAATGCGCCTTCTCGCTTGAACGGCTGGCCGGTGGCGTCGGTGACGGCCTGCCAGTGTTCAAGGATGTAGCGCCGGGTAGTCGGCTCCAGCGCCGCGCCGCTGCCGGTGCGCAAGCCGCCCACCACCAGGTGCACGTCCACGCCGGCCGCCTGGGCCTGCTCCACCAGCGCTTGTGCCACCGGGGCAAAGCCCCAGCACCAGGAACACATCGGGTCCATTACATAGAGCAGGCGCGCAGACATGGCTCAGGCCTCGGAAGGGGTTTGCTTGTAGTTGTAACCAATCGGGTGCGGCATGTTGCGGGCCTTGGCCAGTTCGATCTGCTTCTGGCGGTCGATCGCACTGCGACGGGTCTTCTCCGGCAGCTTATCCCAGCAATGGGGGCAACTGATGCCCGCCACGTAATGCTCGGAGGCGCGGTCTTCTACGCTCACGGGTGTGCGGCAGGCATGACATTGATCGTAGTCGCCTTCGCTCAAGTCGTGGCGCACGGTCACGCGATTGTCGAACACAAAGCAGTCGCCCTGCCATTTGGTTTCTTCCTGGGGCACCTCTTCGAGGTACTTCAGGATACCGCCCTTGAGGTGGTAGACCTCATCGAAGCCTTCGCTGAGCATGTAGCTCGACGCCTTCTCACAGCGAATGCCGCCAGTGCAGAACATGGCGACCTTCTTGTGCTTGGCCGGGTCGAAGTTGGCTTTGATGTAGTCGGGAAATTCGCGAAAACTGGTGGTTTTCGGGTCGATTGCGCCTTCAAAGGTGCCGATGGACACTTCGTAGTCGTTACGGGTGTCGATCAACAACACTTCCGGGTCGCTGATCAGCGCGTTCCAATCCTGCGGGTCGACGTAGGTACCCACCTTTTTGTTCGGGTCCACGCCTTCGACACCCAGGGTCACGATCTCTTTCTTGAGTTTGACCTTGGTGCGGTAGAACGGCTGGTCGTCGCAGTAAGACTCTTTGTGGTCGATGTCGACCATGCGTGGGTCTTTCTTGAGCCAGGCCATCAGGCCATCAATGCCTTCGCGGCTGCCGGAAACGGTGCCGTTGATGCCTTCTTCGGCGATCAGCAAGGTGCCTTTGATGCCGTTATCGACCATCGCCTGCAACAGGGGCTCGCGCAGGGCGACGTAATCTTCGAGGGTGACGAACTTGTACAGTGCCGCCACGACAATCGGTTGAGTCATGGGTGTTCTCTCCAGGTGGCTACCCTCGTAAGGGGTGAACCGGATGCAAAAAAAACGCGCCGGCTAAGCGGCGCGTTGCGGATTCTATCAGGGTTACCCCGTCAATGTCCGCCGGCGCACGTCGGCGAGGCCGGGGCTGCGCCGATTGTCGCCCACTCGTCAGGCGTATAGGTATGCAGCGCCAGCGCATGGAACTCGCTCATCAGATCACCCAGGGTGGCGTAGACCTTCTGATGGCGCTTGACGCGGTTGAGCCCCTCGAATTGCTGGCTGACCAGCACGGCCTTGAAGTGGGTCTGCAACCCACGGCTGTGCATGTGGCTTTCATCCAGCACGCTCAAATGTTCCGGGGCCAGGGCGGCAAGGGCCGTTTCGATACGCTGTTGCATGGTCATTCCTGCTTACTTCTTCTTGGCCGGTGCGGCGGCTTTTGGCGCCAGCTCGTTGGTCATGTCTTCCAACAGCTTGTTCACCACCGGTACGGCGCTTTCCAGCTTGGCCTGGGTCATCTGGGCCGATTGCTGGGTCAGCTGCGGCATTTTTTCCAGGACTTTCTTGCCAAGTGGCGACTGGTAGAACGCTACCAGGTCCTTGAGCTCGGATTCGCTGAAGTTGGTGGTGTAGAGCTTGACCATGTCGGGCTTGAGCTTCGGCCAGCCGATGGCCTGGTCCAGAGCGGCGTTGGCCTTGGCCTGGTAGCTGTCCAGTACGGACTGCTTGGCGGCAGGCGCCTTGGTCTGTTCGAAACGCTGGGCGAACATTTGCTGCACTTGCATGTACACCGGGGTCCCCAGCTTGTCAGCATGGGCCAGGGTAAGGAAGGCTTCGGCACTGGCGTTGTGGCTGGCGGTATCGGCAAGAACCTGGCCGCTGGCGCAAACCAGAGCAACCGCGGTACAGATGGCACGAAGACGAGTCATCGAGTTTCCTTTTCTAGCAGGCGAGGTAAGACCCCAAGGGCGACCATTCTGCGCCTAAAAAACCTCGCGGCTCAACCCCACTCCTTGGCAAGCCCCGGTTTCACGGGGCGCGATGGCACAAATGCGCTTTTAGGGAACCCACGCTGGCCGCCAGGGCCTAAACTGACCAATCACGACTGCATAAGGAGGGTGACCGATGAGCCGTATCGAAACCGACAGCCTGGGGGAAGTACAGGTCCCTGATGACGCCTATTGGGGCGCGCAAACCCAACGTTCGCTGGTCAATTTCGCGATTGGCGAGCAGCGCATGCCGCTGGCGGTATTGCATGCCCTGGCCCTGATCAAGAAGGCTGCGGCGCGGGTCAACGACCGCAACGGCGACCTGCCTGCCGATATTGCCCGCCTGATCGAGCAGGCTGCCGACGAAGTCCTGGACGGCCAGCATGACGACCAGTTCCCGCTGGTGGTCTGGCAGACCGGCAGTGGCACCCAGAGCAACATGAACGCCAACGAAGTGATCGCTGGCCGCGCCAACGAACTGGCCGGCAACAACCGCGGCGGCAAAAGCCCGGTGCACCCCAACGATCACGTCAACCGTTCCCAGAGTTCCAACGACTGCTTCCCTACCGCCATGAGCATTGCTGCGGTGCAAGCGGTGAACAAGCAACTGTTGCCGGCAATCGCCACCTTGTCCGGTGGACTGGCAGAATTGGCCGCGCGGCATATGAAGCTGGTCAAGACCGGCCGTACCCACATGATGGATGCCACGCCGATCACCTTCGGCCAGGAACTTTCGGCGTTTATCGCCCAGCTCGATTACGCCGAGCGTGCGATCCGCAGCGCCCTGCCCGCGGTGTGCGAGCTGGCCCAGGGCGGCACCGCCGTCGGCACCGGCCTCAATGCCCCCCATGGCTTTGGCGAGGCGATTGCTTCCGAGCTGGCCGCGTTGTCGGGTTTACCTTTTGTGACCGCGCCGAACAAATTCGCCGCCCTCTCCGGCCATGAGCCGCTGGTGACCCTGCACGGCGCGCTGAAAACCCTGGCCGTGGCGCTGATGAAAATCGCCAACGACCTGCGCCTGCTGGGTTCGGGCCCTCGCGCCGGGCTGGCCGAAGTCAAGTTGCCGGCCAACGAACCGGGCAGTTCGATCATGCCCGGCAAGGTCAATCCGACCCAGTGCGAAGCGCTGTCGATGCTGGCCTGCCAGGTACTGGGCAACGACGTGACCATCGGCATGGCCGCCAGCCAAGGGCACTTGCAGTTGAACGTGTACAAACCGGTGATCATCCACAACCTGCTGGAGTCGATTCGCCTGCTGGCCGATGGCTGCAACAACTTTCAGGAGCATTGCATTGCCGGTCTTGAACCCGACGCCGAGCAAATGGCCCAGCACCTGGAACGCGGGCTGATGCTGGTCACCGCCCTCAACCCGCATATCGGCTACGACAAGTCAGCCGAAATCGCCAAGAAGGCTTACGCCGAAGGGCTGACACTGCGTGAGGCTGCACTTGAGCTGGGCTACCTCACCGATGCCGAGTTTGACCAATGGGTGCGCCCGGAAAACATGCTCGGCGCTTAAACCGACATCCGCAGCCGCCGGGCCCTGAGCCCGGCGAGCAGCGAAGGCGCCAGCGCCACCATCGCCGAGCCAGTCACCACCACCAAAGCCCCCACATACCCCAAGGCATTGATCTCTTCGGCTTGCACATAGTCCGGCCACAGCCACGCCGCTACCGCCACGGCTACGAAGGTCACCAGGGGCGTCAACGCCAGGGTTGCACTGACCCGCGAAGCTTCCCAATGCGCCAGGGCTTCGGCAAATGCGCCGTAGGCCACCAGCGTATTCATGCAGCACGCCAGCAGCAGCCAGCCTTGCAGCGGGCTCAACTGCAACGCCTCCAGCGGATGTGCCCAAGGGGTGAGCAACAGCGCGCACGACAGATAGATCACCATCATCACCTGCAGCGAATTCCACACCGTCAGCAACTGCTTCTGACCCAGTGCATAGAACACCCAGATGGTGGTGGCGAGCAGGATCGTCAGCACACCGGCGGTGTAGGTGCCCATGGACGTCAGCAATTCCACCAGACGTTGATTGAAGAACAAGCCAAAGCCTGCGATCAGCACCATCAGCCCCACCCCCTGCCCCAGGCTGAAGCGCTCCTTGAACACAAACACACTGGCTACCATCAGAAAGATCGGGCCCATCTGCACCACCAACTGCGCCGTGCCCGGGCTGAGCATTTTCAGCCCAACCAGGTACAACACGTAGTTGCCCACCAGGCCACACACCGCCATGCCCACCAGCCACCCACCCTTGGGGCCAAGCACTTTGCGGCTGGGCAGGCGTTTGGTGGCGGCCAGGTAAACGAACAGGCACGTGCCCGCTACCATGAGGCGAAACCAAGTCACAGTGATCGGATCCATCACCTGCAACACTTGCTTGAGCTTGATCGGAAGAATGCCCCACAGAAACGCGGTCAGCAGGGTCAGGAAAAAACCGTAGACCCAGCGGCCGGAAGAGATGTGCATGAGTGCCCCAGATGCCAGAGGAAGTGGAGCAGGCATTCTAGGGGCAAGTCACTGAGTTCGGATACGTCACAGTCTTGAATGGGGGAGCTGGCTTGCAAGCAATGGCCATAGGCATCTATATAAATTTCATAGGTTGTTGCAGCCAACGGTAACCACGATGCGAAGCGAGCCGCTCTTGATCTGGGTCTTGATCTGCTTTTGATTTTGATCTTAAGCGCCCCGTTAAACCACGCTGGCCGAACGCAGGTTTGAATTCGTGGGTAACCCGGCAGGACGCCGGGTTAGCCGCCCCGCGCCATGGATGGCGCGTGGCGGCGGCCCACGGATTCAAGCCTGCGTTCGGGCACACCGAGCCTAGGCGAGGTGCCGAGTGGTGGGGCAAGAGCCCTTTGGTTACTTTGGGGCTTTTCCAAAGTGACCCGCCGTCAGGCGGAACCCTAGGTGGCCGTTACCGCAGAAATGGATATGTACTCGCTATTACAGTGTCGCCTGCCAGGCCGCCTTCGCGAGCAGGCCCGCTACCACAGTTGGGTTGTGGGGTGTCAGGGAGAGAAGTATCGGCTAGTAGGCCGTCATCGCAGGCAAGCCAGCTCCCACATTAGCCCTCCCACACTGGCGCTGTTCCAACCGCAATCAGCGTACGGCTTCGAAGAGTCCGGTGGCGCCCATCCCACCCCCCACGCACATGGTGACAATCCCGTAACGCAGGTTGCGCCGTTGCAGCTCGCGCACCAGGTGCCCCACCTGCCGCGAGCCGGTCATGCCGAACGGGTGGCCGATGGAAATCGAGCCGCCGTTGACATTGTATTTGGCATTATCGATCTCCAGGCGATTGCGTGCGTAAAGGCACTGGGAAGCAAAGGCCTCATTGAGTTCCCACACGTCGATGTCCGCCACCTGCAAACCCTTGGCCTTGAGCAACTTGGGCACCGAGAACACCGGGCCAATGCCCATTTCATCCGGCTCGCAACCGGCCACGGTAAAGCCACGGAAGAACGCCTTGGGCTTGAGCCCCAGTGCCAAGGCTTTTTCCAGGCTCATCACCAGGGTCATCGACGCACCGTCGGAGAGCTGCGAGGAGTTACCTGCCGTTACCGAGCCATCCTCGGCAAATACCGGCTTCAGGCCGCTGAGGCTGGCCAGGGTGGTGTCCGGGCGGTTGCAGTCGTCACGGTCTACCACGCCATCCAGGATCTGCACCGCGCCAGTGTTCTTGTCCTCGACCTTGTACTTGACCGCCATCGGCACGATTTCATCGTTGAACAAGCCATCAGCCTGGGCCTGGGCGGTGCGCTGCTGGCTTTGCAGCGCGTAAAGATCCTGGTCTTCGCGGCTGACGTGATAGCGGCGCGCAACGATTTCGGCGGTCTGGCCCATGGGGAAGTAAATGCCCGGCACCTATTCCTTAAGCAGCGGGTTGATCAGGTTATCGGTGTTGACGCTCTTCATGGTCAGGCTGATGGACTCCACGCCACCGGCAACAATGATGTCGCTGCAGCCCGAAGCGATCTGGTTGGCGGCAATGGCAATCGCCTGCAAGCCCGACGAACAGAAACGGTTGAGGGTCATGCCCGCCGTACCGGTGCCCAGTTGCGAGAGCACCGCCACGTTACGCCCGATGTTATAGCCCTGGGCGCCTTCGTTGGAGCCGGCACCGACGATGCAGTCTTCTACCGTCGCAGGGTCGATACCGTTGCGGGCCAGCAGCGCATTGACACAATGGGCCGCCATGTCATCGGGGCGGGTCTGGTTGAACTTGCCGCGAAAGGATTTGGCCAGGCCGGTTCGCACGCTGTCGACGATCACTACTTCACGCATGGGCTACCTCGATCTTGTGGTTGTTGATCGAGGATAGATCCAGGCCTGGCCGACCGCGATGATCATTCACTGCGTGGATGCAAAAGCATGGGCTATTTCTTTTTCTTCTTGTCGTGCTTATCGCTTTTATCAAACGCCTCTTCCAGCGCACGGTTGATGGTGCGCAGCACCTTGACCCGCGCCCAGCGCTTGTCATTGGCTTCTACCAGGGTCCAAGGCGCCACCTCGGTGCTGGTGCGGTCAACCATATCGCCCACCGCCGCGCGGTAGTCGTCCCACTTGTCGCGATTGCGCCAGTCGTCTTCAGTAATCTTGAAGCGCTTGAAGGGGATTTCTTCACGGGCCTGGAAGCGTTCCAGCTGCGTCTCCTTGTCGATGGCCAGCCAGAACTTGACCACGATCACCCCCGCATCGCGCAGTTGCTCTTCGAAGTCATTGATCTCGCCATAGGCGCGCATCCAGTCCGCTGGGGTACAGAAGCCTTCGATGCGCTCCACCAGCACGCGACCGTACCAGGAGCGGTCAAACACGGTGAACATGCCGCGCGCCGGGATCTTCTGCCAGAACCGCCATAGATAAGGCTGGGCCCGTTCGTCTTCGCTGGGCGCGGCAATCGGCACGATGTGGTACTGGCGTGGGTCCAGTGCTGCCGCCACACGGCGGATCGCCCCGCCCTTGCCTGCCGCGTCGTTGCCCTCGAATACACTCACCAACGCGTGCTTGCGCATACGTTTGTCGCGCATCAGCCCAGAGAAGCGCGCCTGCTCGGTAATCAGTTGTTCTTCGTAATCATCCTTGTCCAGGCGCAGGGTCATGTCGAGGCTGTCGAGCAGGCTCTTTTGGTCCACCGAGGCAAGCAACGGCGCCGGGTTCATGCCGCTGGCCTTGACCTTGGCCTGCTTCAGGGCACTTTGCAGCCCATCCAGCAGGATCTTGCCCACGGTCAGCCCACGGTAATGGGGGTCGACGCCTTCGATCACATGCCACGGCGCGTAATCGCGGCTGGTGCGGCGCAGCACACGCTCACCGAAATGCACAAACTTGTCGTAGGTCTTGGACTGCTGCCAGTCCAATGGGCTGATGCGCCAGCTGTGCAGCGGGTCGTCGGCCAGGGCCTTGAGGCGCGCCTTCATCTGTTTTTTGGACAGGTGGAACCAGAACTTGAAGATCAGCGCACCTTCATCGCAGAGCATCTTTTCCAGACGTTCGGCGCCGGCGATGGCCTGGTCCAGGCGCGCATCCTTGATCTGCCCATGCACGCGGCCTTGCAGCATCTGGCTGTACCAGTTGCCGAAGAAAATGCCCATGCGGCCCTTGGCCGGCAGTTGCCGCCAGTAGCGCCAGGCCGGTGGACGCGCCAGTTCTTCGTCGGTCTGCTGGTCGAAGGTGCGCACTTCGATCAGGCGCGGGTCCATCCATTCATTGAGCAGCTTGACGGTTTCACCCTTGCCCGCCCCCTCGATGCCGTTGATGAGGATGATCACCGGGAAGCGTTTCTGCTGTTGCAGCTCGTACTGAACTTCCAGCAAGGCTTCACGCAAGGCCGGCACTTCGGCGTCGTAGGTGTCTTTGTCGATGGCGTGACCGATTTCGGCGGATTCGAACATGGGCAGCTCCGTTTCAAGATGGCTCAAGACTAGCGGATTGGGCCCCGACACGCGCAAGGAAATACAACCCAGCCTTGCCATGGATCAATTCAACGCCGGTTGATCGGCTAGAATGGCCGCCTTGCCTTTGCCCGCTTTCATTTTATGAGCCGCCATGAACCCCATCACCCACGCCCAGCTCGACTGGGATGACCAAGGCCGCCCGCATTCGCGGGTATTCGACGACGTGTATTTCTCCGACCAGTCGGGCCTGGAAGAAACCCGCTACGTGTTCCTGGAGCAGAACCGCTTGCAGGAACGCTTCGCCGCCTTGCCCGCAGGTGGGCGCCTGGTGATCGGTGAAACTGGCTTCGGCACCGGCTTGAACTTCCTCTGTGCCTGGCAGTTGTTCGAACAGCACGCAGTCGCCGGTGCGCGGCTGCACTTCGTCAGCGTGGAAAAGTACCCCCTCAGCCATGCCGACCTGCAACGCGCCCTCGCCCTCTGGCCCGAACTGCAACCCTTGGCCGAGCAACTGCTGGCGCAATACATTGCCATCCACCAGGGTTTCCAACGCCTGGTACTGGACAACGGCCGCGTGACCCTGACCCTGTTGATCGGCGATGCGCTGGAACAATTGCCGCAACTGGACGCCCAGGTCGATGCATGGTTTCTCGACGGGTTCGCCCCGGCGAAAAACCCCGACATGTGGACCGCCGAGCTGTTCGCCCAACTGGCGCGCCTGGCGGCACCGGGCTCGACCATCAGCACCTTCACCAGCACCGGCTGGGTAAGGCGGTTGATCAATGCCGCCGGGTTCAAGATGAAACGCACGCCAGGCATTGGCCATAAGTGGGAGATCCTGCGTGGGGAGTTTGTCGGTTGGCCCGCCGACTTACCCGCGCCCGCCCCACGTAAACCCTGGTTCGCCCGGCCACCCGCCATCGAGGGAGAACGCCATGCCCTGGTCATCGGCGGTGGCCTGGCCGGGTGCGCGACCGCCGCCAGCCTGGCCGCCAGGGGTTGGCGTGTCAGCCTTCTGGAGCGCCACGCCGGCTTGGCACAGGAAGCGTCGGGCAACCCACAGGGTGTGTTGTACCTCAAGCTTTCGGCCCATGGCACGGCCTTGTCCCAGCTGATAGTCAGCGGTTTTGGCCACACCCGACGCCTGCTGGAACATTTGCACCGAGGTGTCGATTGGGATGGTTGTGGCGTGTTGCAACTGGCGTTTGACGCCAAAGAGATCCAGCGTCAGGCTCAATTGGCCAACGCCTTTGCTCCGGACCTGCTGCATCTGCTGGACCGCGAGCAGGCGCAGCAAAAGGCGGGAATCGAACTGGCCCACGGCGGGTTGTTTTTTCCACAGGGCGGTTGGGTGCATCCGCCCGCGCTGTGCCAGTGGCAGGCCAAACATCCACTGATTGAAGTGCTCACCCACCACGAGGCACTGGAACTGCACCGGCTCGACGACCAATGGCAAGCCCGCGCCGGTGACCGCGTGCTGGCCAGCGCCGGTGTCGTGGTGCTCGCCGGGGCTGCGGAGATCAAGCGTTTCCCCTTCAGTGCAGACATACCGCTCAAGCGCATCCGTGGGCAGATCACTCGGCTGGCGCAAACCTGCGCGAGTAAAGCGCTGGCCACGGTGGTCTGTGCCGAAGGCTACGTCGCGCCGGCCCGGCTTGGCGAACACACCCTGGGTGCCAGTTTCGACTTCAACAATCAAGACCTCACGCCCACGCCCGCCGAACACCATGGCAACCTGCAGATGCTGCGCGAGATTTCTAACGACCTGCTGCAACGCCTGGGTGCTGATCGCTTGACACCCGAACAGCTGGAGGGCCGTGCCGCGTTTCGTTGTACCAGCCCTGACTACCTGCCCATCGTTGGGCCACTGGCTGACCATGCGGCGTTTGAGCAGGCTTATGCGGTACTGGGCAAAGACGCCCGGCAAGTGCCGCAAACGCCATGCCCGTGGCTGCCGGGGCTGTTTCTCAACAGCGGCCATGGCTCGCGTGGCCTGATCACTGCGCCGTTGTGCGGCGAACTGCTGGCTGCATGGCTGAGTGATGAGCCCCTGCCAGTGCCAACCAGCGTAGCCGAGGCTTGCCACCCCAATCGATTTGCCCTGCGCGCGTTGGTGCGAGGCCAGGGCGCTGCACAAAAAAAGCCGGATTAAAGGCAAGGCGGCTATCTGCCTTATAACTTATCGGTCTAAAACTCCACGCATAGCACTGGGTCAGTTTCTGGGTACGCGCCCTTTTGGGCGTATTGAGTATTGACCCCTCCCCAACGGAAAAACCGGTAAGGAATTTATGTGTGGACTAGCTGGCGAGTTACGCTTTGATCATCAACCTGCCGACCTGGCAGCCGTAGAACGCATCACGCACCACCTCGCCCCCCGAGGCCCCGACGCCTGGGGCTTTCATGCCCAAGGGCCGATTGCCCTGGGCCACCGCCGCCTGAAGATCATGGACCTGTCGGACGGCTCTGCCCAACCGATGGTCGACGCCCATCTGGGGCTGTCCCTGGCGTTCAATGGCGCTATCTATAATTTCCCGGAGCTGCGCCAAGAGCTGGAAGCCCTGGGTTACGCTTTCTATTCCGGTGGCGACACCGAAGTGCTGCTCAAGGGCTACCACGCCTGGGGCGAAGCGCTGCTACCCAAGCTCAACGGCATGTTCGCTTTCGCCATCTGGGAGCGTGATGCCCAGCGTCTGTTCATCGCTCGTGACCGTCTCGGTGTGAAGCCCTTGTACCTGTCGCGCACCGGCCAGCGCCTGCGTTTCGCCTCGGCGTTGCCAGCGTTGCTCAAGGGTGGGGATATCAACCCGATCCTCGATCCGGTCGCCCTCAACCACTACCTGAATTTCCACGCCGTGGTCCCCGCGCCGCGCACGCTGTTGGCCGGCATCGAAAAGCTGCCGCCCGCCAGTTGGATGCGCATCGACGCCAGCGGCAAGACTGAACAGAAAACCTGGTGGACCCTGCCCTACGGCCCCCATGAGGACGAAAAACACCTGACCCTGGAAGACTGGACCGACCGCGTGCTCGATAGCACCCGCGAAGCCGTGGCCATCCGCCAACGTGCGGCGGTGGATGTGGGTGTGCTGCTGTCAGGCGGCGTCGATTCGAGCATGCTCGTCGGCCTGCTGCGTGAAGTGGGCGTGGAGGATTTGTCGACCTTCTCCATCGGCTTTGAAGACGCCGGCGGCGAACGTGGCGATGAGTTCCAGTACTCAGACCTGATCGCCAAACACTACGGCACCCATCACCACCAACTGCGCATCGCCGAAAGCGAGATCATCGAGCAACTGCCGGCCGCCTTCCGCGCCATGAGCGAGCCGATGGTCAGCCATGACTGCATCGCCTTCTACCTGCTGTCGCGGGAAGTGGCCAAGCATTGCAAAGTGGTGCAGAGCGGCCAGGGCGCCGATGAACTGTTCGCCGGTTACCACTGGTACCCGCAAGTGGACGGTGCCAGCGACCCGTACGCGGCCTACCGCGAGGCGTTTTTCGACCGCAGCTACGACGACTACGCGGCGACCGTCGCGCCCCAATGGCTGACCGCCAACGACGCTGCTGGCGATTTCGTGCGCGAGCACTTTGCAATGCCGGGCGCCGACGCAGCGGTGGACAAGGCCCTGCGCCTGGACAGCACGGTGATGCTGGTGGACGACCCGGTCAAACGCGTCGACAACATGACCATGGCCTGGGGCCTGGAAGCGCGCACACCGTTCCTCGACTACCGCCTGGTAGAACTGTCGGCCCGTGTGCCGGCCCAGTTCAAGCTGCCCGACGGCGGCAAACAGGTGCTCAAGGAAGCGGCGCGTCGGGTGATCCCCAGCGAAGTCATCGACCGCAAGAAAGGCTACTTCCCGGTGCCCGGCCTCAAGCACCTGCAGGGCGATACCTTGAATTGGGTGCGCGAGTTGCTGCTGGACCCGAGCCAGGACCGCGGGCTGTTCAACCCGGCCATGCTCGACCGCTTGCTCACCGACCCGCAAGGCCAATTGACCCCGCTGCGCGGCTCCAAGCTGTGGCAGCTGGCGGCGCTGAACCTGTGGCTGAGCGAACAAGGAATCTGATCCATGAAACCGAATGCCGCGGCTTACAGCCAACGCTTACTCAAGGGCCAGGCGCCGACCTACGAGCGCCTGCAAGCGCGCCTGGCCGAAGATGGCAGCGCACTGGCCGCCGACCCGATTGCCGTGCATTGCGGCTGGGGCCGGTTGTTGATTGGCCACACCTTTCCCGACCCGGCAAGCCTGGCCCAGGAACTGCTCAACGAGCAGCCCGGCGAGCGTGATATCGCGCTGTACGTGGCCGCGCCTCAGCAAATCCTGGGCATTGACCCGCAGCAACTGTTCCTCGACCCGTCCGACACCCTGCGCCTGTGGTTCACCGACTACCGCCCGGCCACCCGTGTATTTCGCGGCTTTCGTATTCGCCGGGTGCAGAGCGAGGCCGACTGGCAAGCGGTCAACCACCTGTACCAGGGCCGCGGGATGCTGCCTGTCGACCCGGAACGCCTCACCCCACGTCATCAAGGCGGCCCGGTGTACTGGCTGGCCGAAGACGAAGACAGCGGCGCGGTGATTGGCAGCGTGATGGGCCTCAATCATCACAAGGCCTTCCACGACCCGGAGAACGGATGCAGCCTCTGGTGTCTGGCCGTCGACCCTCAATGCACCCGCCCTGGCGTCGGTGAAGTGTTGGTGCGCCACTTGGTGGAGCACTTCATGAGCCGAGGCTTGAGCTACCTGGACTTGTCGGTGCTGCACGATAACCGCCAGGCCAAGAGCCTTTACGCCAAGCTGGGCTTTCGGGCGTTGACCACCTTTGCAATCAAGCGCAAGAACGGCATCAATCAACCGCTGTTTCTGGGCCCGGGGCCGCAGGCGGAGTTCAACCCTTACGCGCGCATCATTGTCGAAGAAGCCCACCGACGCGGTATTGATGTGCACGTGGACGACGCCGATGCGGGTTTGTTCACCCTTAGCCACGGCGGGCGTCGCGTGCGTTGCCGTGAGTCCCTGAGCGACCTGACCAGCGCCATCAGCATGACCCTGTGCCAGGACAAGAGCCTCACCCACAAGGTGCTCAAGGCGGCGGGCCTGCAGGTGCCGGTGCAACAGTTGGCGGGCAGCGCCGACGACAACCTGGAGTTTCTCGACGAACACCAGCGCATCGTGGTCAAGCCGCTGGATGGCGAGCAAGGCCATGGCGTCGCAGTGGATCTGCGCAGCATCGAAGACGTGCAGCAGGCGATCGAAGCGGCGCGCCAGTTCGACAGCCGCGTGTTGCTGGAAAGCTTCCACGAAGGCCTGGACCTGCGGATTCTGGTGATCGGTTTTGAAGTGGTCGCGGCTGCGATTCGTCGCCCTGCCGAAGTGATCGGCGACGGCCAACATTCAATTCGCGCGTTGATCCAGGCGCAAAGCCGTCGTCGCCAGGCGGCCACCGATGGCGAGAGCAAAATCCCGCTGGATGCAGAAACCGAGCGCACCCTCAAAGCCGCAGGTTACGACTACAACAGCATCCTGCCCCGTGGCGTGCAACTGGCCGTGCGACGCACCGCCAACCTGCACACCGGGGGTTGCCTGGAAGATGTCACGGCGATCCTGCACCCCACGCTGGTGGACGCGGCCGTGCGTGCGGCCCGTGCCCTGGATATCCCTATGGTCGGCCTGGACCTGATGGTACCTGCGGCCGACCAGCCAGAGTATGTGTTTATCGAAGCCAACGAACGGGCCGGCCTGGCCAACCATGAACCGCAACCCACGGCTGAGAAGTTTGTGGATTTGTTGTTTCCACACAGTCAGCCAGCTACCTGACTACCGATCGTTCCCACGCTCCGCGTGGGAATGCAGCCTGTGACGCTCTGCGTCACCATAGCGGACGCAAAGCGTCCCTGAGGCGTTCCCACGCAGAGCGTGGGAACGATCGCCCTCAACTCATCAGGAGTTTCCATGACCCGAACCATTCCCGAACCCGATCTCGCGTACCTGCAAAAAGTGCTGCTGGAAATGCTTGCCATTCCCAGCCCCACCGGTTTTACCGACACCATCGTGCGTTACGTCGCCGAACGCCTGGAAGAGCTCGGCATTCCGTTTGAAATGACCCGGCGCGGCACCATTCGCGCCACCCTCAAGGGCCAGAAAAACAGCCCTGACCGCGCCGTCTCCGCCCACCTGGACACCATCGGCGCCGCCGTGCGTGCGATCAAGGACAACGGGCGCCTGACCCTGGCGCCGGTGGGCTGCTGGTCGAGCCGCTTTGCCGAAGGTAGCCGGGTCAGCCTGTTCACCGACAACGGCGTGATTCGCGGCAGCGTATTACCGCTGATGGCCTCCGGGCACGCATTCAACACCGCCGTGGATGAAATGCCGGTGAGCTGGGACCATGTCGAGCTGCGCCTGGACGCCTACTGCGCCACGCGTGCCGACTGCGACTCCCTGGGCATCAGTGTGGGTGACTACGTGGCGTTCGACCCACTGCCCGAGTTCACCGAGAGCGGGCATATCAGCGCTCGCCACCTGGACGACAAGGCCGGCGTCGCCGCCCTGCTCGCCGCGCTCAAGGCCATCGTCGACAGTGGCGAACCCTTGCTGATCGACTGCCACCCGCTGTTCACCATTACCGAGGAAACCGGCAGTGGCGCAGCGGCCGCCCTGCCCTGGGATGTGAGTGAGTTTGTCGGCATCGATATCGCCCCGGTCGCCCCCGGCCAGCATTCCAGCGAACATGCGGTGAGCGTGGCCATGCAGGACTCCGGCGGGCCCTATGACTATCACCTGTCCCGCCACTTGCTGCGCCTGGCGTCGGACAACGAGCTGCCGGTACGCCGCGATCTGTTCCGCTATTACTTCAGCGATGCGCACTCGGCGGTCACCGCCGGCCATGACATTCGCACTGCATTACTGGCCTTCGGTTGTGACGCCACCCATGGTTACGAGCGTACCCATATCGACAGCCTCGCCGCCCTGAGCCGCTTATTGGGCGCCTATATCCTCAGCCCGCCGGTATTTGCCAGCGATGCGCAACCGGCCCAGGGCTCACTGGATCGGTTCAGTCATCAGATCGAGCATGAAACGCAAATGGAGAGCGACACCCGCGTGCCGTCGGTGGACAGCCTGGTCGGCCAGAAGTCCTGACGCGGGGTGAGTGAATACTGGCAACAAAAGTCCCGGCACAGTAGCATCGCCGGGACCTGACACCTGAGGCTTGTATGCTGATTCCCTACGATGCACTTGAAGTCGACACCCTGACCCGCCTCATCGAAGACTTCGTCACCCGCGACGGCACCGACAATGGCGACGACACGCCCCTGGAAACCCGCGTGCTGCGCGTGCGCCAGGCGCTGACCAAAGGCCAGGCGCTGATCGTCTTCGACCCCGAGAGCGAGCAATGCCAGTTGATGCTCAAGCACGATGTGCCCAAGCATCTGTTCGACTGAAAAGCTGCGCCTAAGGGTTGGGCACCGGCACGGGATGAGTAGCCTGGCCCTCGCCTTTGAGAATCTTGCGGTACACCTCGGAGCGGTACACGTTGACGCCCATCGGCGCCTCGATGCCAAACTTCACATGAGTACCGTTCACGTCAAGGATATGCACGGTGATGTCATCGCCAATGGCGATGGCTTCGCCTATGGCACGGCTTAAGACCAGCATGGCGGTAGTCCTTTTCCAGTAACAGGACCTCGACCATGCCCCCTTCGCGCTGGACCGACAATGGCTTGCGGGCAAATCAGGCATCTCCTACACAGGTAGGTAACTTGCCCGACAGACCCCAGCCAAATCAGGCCTTAACAGCCTGCGCCTTGGCGCGCATCTTGTCGGCCATCAGGGTCATTTCGTCATACAGCAACTGCGGATTTTTCTGTTTCAACGCCCAAGCCATGCGGCCTTGCTCGTGGGGCAGGATCATGAATTCACCTTCGGCCACACGCTGGTAAATGTAGTCGGCAATATCCGCCGCCGAGATGGGCGAACTCTCAAGCAACTTGCCCACTTGAGCCTTCATGGCTGGGGTTGGCCCACGGAACGAGTCGAGCAGGTTGGTCTGGAAAAACGACGGGCACACCACATGCACGCCCACTTCCTGTTGCTTGAGCTCCACCAACAGGCTCTCGGACAACGCCACCACGCCCGCCTTGGCCACGTTGTAGTTGCTCATGGCCGGGCCTTGCATCAGCGCTGCCATTGACGCGATGTTGATGATCCGCCCCTTGCTCTTTTCCAACAGCGGCAGGAACGCCTTGCAGCCTTTGACGACGCCCATCAGGTTGATTGCGATCTGCCAGTCCCAATCCTCCAGGGACAGTTCAGCGAAGAACCCGCCCGAGGCCACGCCGGCGTTGTTGACGATCACATCGATGCCCCCGAGCTTCACCTCACAGGCCTGGGCAAAGGCCGTGAGCTGGCTGTAGTCACGCACGTCGCAGCGCTGGGTAAAGCCATCCCCCCCGGCTTCGCGAACCTGCTTGAGGGTTTCCTGCAAACCGGGCTCGCTGACATCAGACAACGCCAACTGCCAGCCTTCACGGGCCCAGCGCAGAGCGATTTCGCGACCCAGGCCAGACCCGGCGCCAGTGATCATCATGCGGTTTTGCATAGGAAGTAGCCTTGTGGTTCACGAAAGAAGTGACCGGCAGTGTAGCGAAGGTCTTTGCTCTACCCACGCACCATCAGGGTGATGAATGCCCCGGGCAAACCGTGGGCTCGGTCGCAAGCGTGCCATAGACTAAGTTCAATTTTTTTCAACTGATTAGTTCAAGTTGCGCACGCGTTAAAAGAAATAAGCGACCCATCAAAATGTTTTATAAAAACAATGAATTTTTTACGAAGTGGCAGAGTCGGAATGAGTAAGGCGTCCCACTGTACATGGACGAACCAACGGTTAAACAGCCGGTTTTTGCAAAGAACCTATAAGGAATAAAACCATGAGCCTCATTCTGATTATTATCCTGATCCTGCTGCTGGTCGGTGGTCTGCCGGTGTTCCCGCACTCGCGTAACTGGGGTTATGGACCGTCGGGTATCCTGGGTGTGGTACTGGTTGTTCTGCTGGTGCTGTTGTTGCTCGGCAAGATATAAACACCGCGCTACGCTTTTTATCGGAGCGAGCAAGCGCTCCTACAATTGAGAAGCAAAAAAAGAGGCCTTCTAGAAGGCCTCTTTTTTATTGTCGGTCAGTTAGTCCGGTTTGCCATCTACCACACCTGCGGTGTTATCCAGCAGGCTCTTGGTCGCGGTCTGCAGGAACGACTCGAGCTTCTGCTTGAGCACAGCTTCGTCCGGCGACTCCGGAATCACCTTGCCAGTCGGCTCGGCGCCCAGTGTGTATTCCCACAACTTGGGTGGCATTTCCTTGGGCAATACCAGTACGCGGTCGCCGGTGAGCAAGGCCACGGTCTGGTCGCTGCCCGATGGCTTGATCACGCCGAAACCCTTGTCACCTTCGGGCAGGTTCAGCAGGTCGCGGCCCCAGCACTGGTGCAAGGTATCGCCGCCCAGGCGGCCCATGATGGTCGGCACGATGTCGATCTGGGTGCCCACAGTGTGGTCACGCTCACCGAACTTCTCGCGCATGCCCGGTGCAATCATCAGCATCGGCACGTTGAAGCGACCCAGGTCCATCTCGGTGATCTGCTGCTCATTGCCAAAGCCGTGGTCACCGACGATCACAAACAGGGTTTCCTTGAAGTACGGCTCTTTGCGGGCCTTTTCAAAGAACTGGCCCAAGGCCCAGTCGGAGTAACGCATGGCCGTCAAATGCTCGTTGAGGCTGCCACGGTCTGTGACCTTCTCAACCGGCAATGGGGTCGGCAATGCGTACGGCGTGTGGTTGGACAGGGTTTGCAGCAGTGCGTAGAACGGCTTGCCGCCTTCGCGCGCCTTCAGTTCTTCCAGGCCACGGTTGAACATGTCCTGGTCGGACACGCCCCATGTAGGGTCGGAGAACACCGGGTCGACGAAGTCATTGCGGCCGATGAAGTTGGTCATGCCCTGGTTGCTGAAGAAGCCCGACTGGTTGTCCCAGGCGAAATCGCCGTTGTAGACATACACATCGTCGAAATCACGCGCACTGAGCAACTGCGGCAGGCCCGACAGCTTGTGGCTGCCTTCCGGAGTCTGCATCAGGTATTCGAAACCCGGCAGGTTCGGGAAGCAGGCCATGGTGGCGAACATACCCTGGTGGGTGTGGGTGCCGTTGGAGAAGAAGCGGTCGAACAGCAAGCCCTCGTGGGTCAACTTGTCGAAGTACGGGGTGATATTGCCCGGACGTCCCAATGCGCCCACCGAATGACCAGCGAAGCTTTCCATCAGGATCACCACGACGTTCTTGATCGGCAGGGTTTTCTCGGCCGGTGGCGTGAAGTCACGGCGCACGGCAGCGGTGTCGGTGTCTACCAGCTTCTCTTGCGGCAGCACCAGCATGTCACGCACGGTCTGGGTGGCCAGCGGTTGTTCCAGGGTCGCCTTCCAGATGTTGGCGCGGTCTTCACCAAAGCGCGCCTTGGCCGCCGCGATCAGCGACAAGGTGCCATTGAGGCCCAACTGGTTGGCGAAGTTCGAATCGGTGGTGTAGACGTCACCCCAACGCAGCGGTGGCCCCTGGCGCAGGGTGCCACGGATGGCGACCACGGCGACCAGCAGGCAAACCATGAACACTGCGATGCGGCTGTACCATGGCGCCACCTGGCGCGTGCTGATAGTGCCGCCGCTGAACGGGCCCCGTGGGCGCGTTGCGCGGTCAGCGCCCTTGAAGGCCATGCTCAGGATCAGCGTGCCCACGGCCCAGGCCAGCAGGTAACGCACCACCGGGAAACCGTACCAGAGCATGCTCATCACGGTTTTCGGGTCTTCCTTCACATACTGGAAGACCAGGCCGTTGAGGCGCTGGTGGAATTCGCGGTAGAAGTCCATCTCCATCAAGCCCAGGAACAAGGCGATGCTGGACGCGACGGTCAGCCACAAACGGAAGAACCCGCGCGCCGCCATGGCCCGCACGCTGAACAGCGCCAACAGCAGCGGAATCAGCAGGTACATCACCAGGCGAATGTCCAGGCGCAGGCCGTTGGCGAACGCTTCAAGGAACGTCGAGGCCGGCGTATCGAGGATCATCTCGCGGTTGTAGACCAGCAACGCCAGGCGCAGCAGGGAAAACATCACCATCATGACCAATGCGCAGAGCAGCGTGTACGCCAGATGGGATTTGACGGTCGGTTGCAGCAGGCGATTTGAAGCTCGCTGCTGATTCAGGGCGTCCGGGTTTGCCATGTCGTTTTAGGACCCATTGGAAGTTTAAGTTGCGAAATAATGCAGTGGCGTCCGTCCCTCGCCCAGGCTGGCTGGGGTAGGCGGTTAACGCGGTGGCACAAATGGTGCCCGATCGAGGCCGGCAAGGCTATTAATTACTGAACGTAAGGCACGGCCCTGCCTTTAAGGGCACTGGAGATAGAGCCCTGGCAGCCGGATAAAGCCGGCGAATTGTCTTGGATGGGATGTGAAAATTTCGTGCGGCGAATACTTTCGACACACAAATTTAATTAACGCCGTAAACCCCACTGTGGGAGCTGGCTTGCCTGCGATAGCGGTGTGTCAACCAATACAATGCAAGCTGACCCACCGCTATCGCAGGCAAGCCAGCTCCCACATTGACTGTGCCCGCTCCAAATCGAGTGGGTCGTCAGATCCGCACGTTACCGCGCGGCCCGGCGATAGCCCAGATGATCAGGCCCAGCACTGGCAACAGCAGGATCAACAGGATCCACAGCACTTTGGCGCCGGTGCTGGCGCCGCTTTTGAACACGTTGATGATCGCCCAGATATCCAGCGCGAGGATGATCAGGCCAATCAGACTATTAAACGTGGAACCCATGGTGTCGCTCCTAAGTGAGGGCATGCACTTGTAGGATAGTCAGCCTTGGCGCGGGTTCCGTTTTATTTCAGACGTGTACGGCAATCTTCAAGGCTTCCAATGATGGTTCGGCCTTGATGCCGACTTCGGCACACAGTTCCAGTACCCGCGCCAGGTCGTTGCCGAACACCAGCACCGCCTGGATCTCGTCGTCCAGCAACTGGCTGAAGTTCATCAGCACATAACCGCCGTCTTCCGGGCTCAGGGCGCTCATCTGGATCTGGATGCGGTTGAGCGCGGTCAGGTCTTCGGTCTTGGCCAATTGCTTGGGCTTGAGGTTGAACGCCACGCCCGGACCGAACGACGCGACGATCTGGGCAAACAGGTCGCCATAGGTATCGGCCTGGAACAACACCGTGTCTGGCAGGCTACCGACCACCACCCACTCTCCCAGCGGAATCGGGAAACTGTCGTCGTAGTTGATATCCGGATTGGCCGCCAGGAACGCCGCCGGGTCCGCGTAGGCCTGGGCCGCTTCGTCGGCAATACGCGCTACTTCATCGTCCCCCATGACGCCGGCGCTGATTTTGCTGATGAGTTCGACGAGGGCGGTTTTCATGGGGCGGTCCTGTAACGGGCAAGTTTTGAAGGGCGCGTAGCCTACACCAGTTTCTGCAACTGCGCCGCCGTATCCACCGCGCCCATGGTCTGCGCCGCGGCCAGTGCCGTCGCGCCTTGTGCATCGGTGGCCTTGGGGTTTGCGCCTTTACCAAGCAGGTAATCAACCATGTCAACGCGGTTGAACATCGCCGCCATCATCAAGGCCGTACGCCCGTCCGAGGAGGCCGCGTCAATCGGCGTGCCGCCCTCGATCAACGCCTGGACCACCGGCAGGTTGCCTTTGAACGCCGCGCCGGCAATCGGCAACTGGTTCTTGTCGTTGGCGATCAGGGGGTCGGCCTTGAACTCCAGCAGCACTTTGACCGCCTCGGCATGGCCGTGGTACGCCGCGAGCATCAACAAGGTGTCGCCATTGTGATTACGAAAGTTGGCCGGCAGGCCTTTCGCCAACAGTGCGGCAAGCATCGCGGCGTCGCCGCGCCGGGCGACGTCGAAGACTTGCTCGGCAAACTCGGCGGCTTCGTCTTCGGTCATTTGTTTAGGCTGATCTGACATGGGGGCTCCTTGCTGAGGCGACTGACATAACTGTTTAAGGCGCCCAGTGTCGCGATGGAGTTCCCCGGTGTCATGGCTTTTTTGTCAAAAGCCGCCATAGCCAGAATCAATAACGGAATTGGCCGCCCTGGATCTGCGCCAGCAATTGCCCGGTCACCGGCACATAGCTGTCCGAACCCGGCAACCAGGCGTAGACCGGGTCATTGCCAGCCTTGTCCGGGTCGAACCCTTGCTCCTTGAGCTTCACTTTCTGGTACTTGAACGTGCCGGTGGTTTCCATCTTCACCTTGATCCGCAAAAACAACGGCACCGCATAAGGGGGCAACTGGCCGTGGGCGAATTGCAGCAGTTCGCGCATGTCCAGGCTGGCCAGGGATTCGCTGGGGGTGATGGCGACCATGCCGGCGCGGCCGTTGGTGTTGTCGATCTGGACGCCATAGGCCACCACTTCAGCGATCTGCGGGTGTTTCAGCAGGACGTTTTCCACCTCGGTGGTCGAGACGTTTTCGCCCTTCCAGCGATAGGTATCCCCCAGGCGATCGACAAATTGCGCATGCCCGAAACCGATGCTGCGCACCAGGTCGCCGGTGTTGAAATAGCGGTCGCCTTTTTCGAATACGTCGGTCAGTACCACCTTGCGGTTCTTTTCCGGGTCGGTGTAACCGTCGAAGGGCGACTTATCATCAATGCGCGCCAATAACAGGCCCTGCCCGCCGGTGGGCACCTTGACCATGAACCCGTTGCTGCCGCGCAGCGGTTCACCAGTGTCATGGGCGTAGTCCACCAGCGCCCAATGCTGCAGGCAAAAGCCGATGGTGTTGTCAAAGTTCAGCACGTTGGTAAAGCCGATATTGCCGTCGCTGGCGGCATACAGTTCGCAGATATGCTCCACACCATAGCGCTGCTTGAACTGCGCCCACACACCGGGGCGCAGGCCGTTGCCGACCATCTTGGTCACCTGGTTATCACGGTCCTGCGCACTCGCGGGCTGGTCGAGCAGATAGCGGCACAGCTCACCGACATAGCCCAGGGTGGTCGCCTTGAACTTGCGTGCATCGTCCCAGAACTGGCTGGCGCTGAATTTGCGCCGAATGGCAAAGCCGGACGCACCGATAATCGCCGCCCCCCAGCACACGCACAGGCCGGTGGCGTGGTACAGCGGCAAGGTGCAATAGAGGACGTCCTGTGGCCCCATGTCCAGGGCGATACTGCCGAAGCTCACGGCGGTTTTGGTCCAGCGCCCGTGCTTCATGATGCCGGCCTTGGGCAAGCCGGTGGTGCCGGAGGTGTAGATATAGAAGCAGGGATCGTGGAAGAACACCTGCGCGGAACTCGCCGGGTTGTCCACCGGGCTTTCGGCACTGGCGGCCATCAGGTCGATGTAGCCGTCGGGCACCCTACTGCCCGGCTGATCGGCCACGAACCAAGTGCGCTCGGCCGGGATCTGGACTTGATCGCGCACTGCTGCGTAAGGGCTCAGCAATTCGGCACCGACCACAATGGCAACCGGCTTGACCAGGGTCAGGCTGTGTACCAGCGCCCCTTGAGTTTGCGCCGTGTTGAGCATGGCGCAGATGCCGCCCAGCTTGGCCACGGCCAGCACGTTGAGCAGCAACTCGGGGCGATTCTCGATAAACAGCGCTACCACATCGCCCTTGCGGATGCCCTGGGCCTGCAAGTGATGGGCAATGCGATTGGCGCACTGATTGGCGTCGCGGTAGCTGATCACACTGTCCCCATACAGCAGGGCAGCACCGTCAGGGTTACGCAAGGTGGCTTGTTCGAAATGCCAGCCCAGGCCGCAGGGTTGGTTGGGGTCGGTGACGTTGGCCGCACGCATACCGCGCACCACCCGTGGGAGCGCCCGAACAATGGCAGGCACCTTACGCAGCATCATGCGCCAGGTGATCATGTCGACTTGCTGATGAGTCATGGAGGGACGTCCCTTTTCTTATTCTTGGTCTGGTCCAGGTACATCGACTGGTGTAGCGGAAAATACGTCAGCGGTTCTTTGGCTGTACACGCGGGATTTGAAAAGTTTTGTATCTCGTGGCGGCCGGCCGATGCTTATCTCCCTGACACCCCACCCTCAAAATGTAGGAGCTGGCTTGTCGGGTCGGCGCATCGCTGCGATGACGACCTCCTAGCCGACCGGGATTTTTCCGAGCAAAAGACGGTCAGTATCATTACAGCCCTCCCCCTTCCTGCCGGAAAAATCACCGGGCAGATAGCGCAAAATGCAGGATGCACGATGGCCCTTCATGCAAATTGCACGAAAACGAAAATCCTATAAATTTATAACTTACTGATTTATAACGATTTTTTAGAATAACCAATACTGGCACAATCACTGCACCTATCACTCCATGCTTGCCAACTTGAGCCAATGGAGCTGATAGACATGAGCCTGATCCAAGATAAATTCGCTTCAGTATTCTCCAACTACGACGTCACCACCCAGCCACGTCCGGACGGCGGTATCCTGTTGACCCTGCGCAACAGCGAAGGTAAGCAGGTCAAGCGCTCGATCTCTTATCAGCAGCTGCACACTGCCGACCAACTGACTTGGGTGATTAGCGCTATTCGCCGTGACTTGGCCGAACAAGCCAGCGAACTGCCGCAGATTTCGATGTTGCAAAGCCAGAACCGCTTTGCGCTGCCGACCTATCACTCGGCCTAATCTACACCTCTGAAAAAGGGCCGCGACGCTACTCAGCGTCGCGGCCCTTTTTCATGCCATTAACATAAGCCCTGCCGAACCGCCTCATTCTTTGCCTGCACACGGTTGGTGACATCCAACTTGCCGTAGATGTTGCGCAGATGAAATTTCACCGTGGCTTCAGAGGTGGCGCGAATCTGGCTGATTTCCCAGACAGTCTTGCCCTCGGAGGCCCATCGCAGAATTTCCAGCTCCGTGGGAGTCAGGGGCTTGCCGGACAAGCTCCGGCGTTTTCTGATAGCCGTGGGCACAATAACCGACGGGCGATACGTCTCCTCGGGGCCACTCATTGTTCTCTCCTTATGTCTGCTGATGCGCTGCCATCTTTCGGATTCCTCCTATTGACAGATGGCATAAACATTTACGCTGAACAGAGAGTTACATAACGAGTGGAATCAAAGCGCACGGCAGAGAACAAACAGCTCTACCCTACAAATAATTAAGTTTCTTCCCACAGCAACTTCCAACTTGCCAGGGTTGAACATTCAGTTATCTACGCTTAGTCATCCAGTCCTGGAAAGCGGGTGGCAATCGCATCACCGGTCAAAGAGGGCGCAACGCCTTGGGCCGTGTTGAACAAACGCAGTGTCACACAGTGCGGGTTTTCGCCGATGTCGAACCAGTGCGGTACACCGGCCGGGATGATCAGCAGGTCATTCTTCTCACAGCGCAAGCTGTACACATAGTCGCCTATGTGCAGCGTAAAAAGCCCCTGGCCTGCGATGAAGAAACGCACTTCATCTTCACTGTAGGTACGTTCATCCAGGAACTGTGCGCGTAACTCGTCTTTCTGTGGATGGTCGTGGGTCACGCTGACCACTTCAACAGCGGCGTAGCCCAGAGCATCGATCTGCGCCTGGTACGCGGCGATCATCTGCGCCGCACTGGCGCCCTTCTCGATTGGGCTGGGCTGCCAGCGCTCGAACCGCACACCGTGCTCGGCCAGGGTCGACTGGATGTCGTCGGCATGGGTCAACACTTTGTTCGGGGTGTCCGGGGTGGCGATGGAGTAGACGGCTACATAGCTCATTGCACGGTTCCTTGGTTCGGCTCTTGCAATCGAAGGCCAATGATAATGGCGGCGGCCAGGGCCGCGAGGCTGGCGATACTGAACGTGAAGGTGGGCCCCAGCAGATTCCAGCTGTAACCGGAATACAGGGCGCCGAGCGCGCCGCCGGTGCCGGCCAGCGCGGCATAAAGGGCCTGGCCCTGGCCTTGCTGGCGGTCACCGAAGCTGCGTTGCACAAAGGCAATTGCCGCCGCGTGGAAGCTGCCGAACGTGGCGGCGTGCATCAACTGCGCCACCAGCAGCAGCCAGAAAACCTCGGCAAATGAACCCAGCAGCCACCAGCGCAGCGCGGCCAGCAGGAAACTGGCGAGCAGCACCCGGCGCACCGAAAAGCGCGCAAGAATACGGCTCATGGCCAGGAACATCAGCACTTCCGCCACCACCCCCAGCGCCCACAGCAGGCCGATTACGCCACGGCTGTAGCCCAAATGCTCCAGGTGCAGGGTGAGGAAGGTGTAATACGGGCCATGGCTCATTTGCATCAGCGCCACGCAGGCATAAAACGCCAGCACGCCGGGGCTGCGCAATTGCTTGAGAAAGCCATCGCCGGCCAGGCGGTTGCCGTGGCTGGCCGGCTGCGCGTTCGGTACCCAAAGGCTGGCGCCGATGATGCCGGCCATGATCACCACGACCGCCACCGGGTAGATATCCAGACTCAGCCAATCGAACAGGCGCCCCATGATCACCACGGTGAGGATGAAACCAATGGAGCCCCACAGACGGATCTGGCTGTAGCGCGAGGTTTGCTTGTGCAGGTGCGCCAGGGTGATGACCTCAAACTGCGGCAGCACCGCGTGCCAGAAGAACGCGTGCAGGGCCATGACCAGCGCCAGCCAGGCGTAGGTCTTGCTGACAAAAATCAGGCAGAAGCTGGCCAGGGTGCACACCGCGCCGAATCGCACAATGGCCAGGCGCCGGCCGGTGTAGTCGCCGATCCAGCCCCACAGGTTGGGGGCCACGCAGCGCATCAGCATGGGAATGGCCACCAGTTCGCCGATGCGCGCGCTGGAGAAACCGAGGTGATCGAAGTACAGCGCCAGGAACGGCGCTGTCGCCCCGAGCAGGGCGAAGTAGAACAGGTAGAAGCTGGAGAGGCGCCAGTATGGGAGCACGGGGGTCATTTTATTGGGGCTGCTTCGCAGCCCAGCGCGAGCAAGCTCGCTCGCCACAACAAGCTCGCTCGCTTGCCGGCGGCGATCACAGTTGGCCCAGTACCGGGGTACTCACGCGCACATCGGCATTCTGCCCGCGGTTGCGCAGCAGGTGGTCCATCAGCACGATGGCCATCATGGCTTCGGCAATCGGTGTGGCGCGGATGCCGACGCACGGGTCGTGGCGGCCCTTGGTGATCACGTCCACCGGGTTGCCGTGCACATCGATCGAACGGCCAGGCGTGGTAATGCTCGACGTGGCCTTGAGCGCCAGGTGCGCCACGATCGGCTGGCCGGAAGAAATACCGCCGAGGATGCCGCCCGCGTTGTTGCTGAGGAAACCTTCAGGGGTCATCTCATCGCGATGCTCGGTACCGCGCTGGGATACGCAGGCGAAGCCGGCGCCGATTTCCACGCCTTTCACCGCGTTGATGCTCATCAGCGCATGGGCCAGTTCGGCGTCGAGGCGATCAAAGATCGGCTCGCCCAGGCCCGGCTTCACGCCTTCGGCCACCACGGTGATCTTCGCGCCGACCGAGTCCTGGTCACGGCGCAACTGGTCCATGTAGGCTTCCAGTTCCGGCACCTTGTCCGGGTCGGGGCAGAAGAAGGCGTTGTCTTCGACGCTGTCCCAGGTCTTGAACGGGATTTCAATCGGCCCCAACTGGCTCATGTAGCCACGGATGACGATGCCCTGGGTGGCCAGGTATTTCTTGGCGATGGCGCCGGCGGCCACGCGCATGGCGGTTTCACGCGCCGAGCTGCGGCCACCGCCACGGTAGTCGCGCTCGCCGTATTTGTGGTGGTAGGTGTAGTCGGCATGGGCCGGGCGGAACAGGTCCTTGATCGCCGAGTAGTCCTTGGACTTCTGGTCGGTGTTGCGAATCAACAGGCCAATGGCGCAGCCGGTGGTGCGGCCCTCGAACACCCCGGAAAGGATTTCGACTTCGTCCGGCTCCTGGCGCTGGGTGGTGTGGCGGCTGGTGCCGGGCTTGCGGCGGTCGAGATCACGCTGCAGGTCGTCCAGGCTCAGCTCCAGGCCTGGCGGGCAGCCGTCGACAATGGCGACCAACGCCGGGCCATGGCTTTCGCCCGCGGTGGTGACAGTGAACAGCTTGCCGAAGGTATTGCCGGACATGCAGGGCGCTCCGTGAAATCAGTTGAATCAAGTCAACCGTAATAACTTAAGGCGGCCAGTATACGCAGGCTAACCGACTAGTTCATCCTCGAAACCTTACCGGTAGACGTTGGTCCAACCGGCACCTCTCCAATGATGGCGCTATGATGCTGCGAGTTCTGCTGTTCACCCTCACCCTGTTCACCGCCGTGGCCCAGGCCGCCTCCCCTGTCGTCTTGCAACGCCCGATCAGCCTGGACACCGGCAGCGGCCAACTCTTTGGCTCCCTGCTGTTGCCGCAATCGGATAAACCGGTGCCGGTGGTGCTGATCATCGCCGGCTCCGGCCCCACCGACCGTAACGGCAACAGCGCCGACGGCGCGCGCAATGACAGCCTCAAGCGCCTGGCCTGGGTACTGGCCCGGCATAACATCGCCAGCGTGCGCTACGACAAGCGCGGCGTGGCCGCAAGCCTGGCGGCCACGCCGGATGAACGCAACCTGACCCTGGAGGCGTATGTGGCCGACGCCGTGGCCTGGGGCAAGTTGCTCAAGGCCGACAAGCGCATGGGCCCGCTGATTGTGCTGGGCCACAGTGAGGGCGCGCTGGTCGCCGCCCTCGCCGCGCCGCAACTTGAACCGGCCGGGGTCATTTCCTTGTCTGGCAGCGCCCGCCCGGTGGACCAGGTGATCCGTCAGCAACTGGCCGATCACTTGCCCCCTGCCCTGTTGCTGCGCAGTAATGAAATACTCGATCACCTCAAGGCCGGCCAGGTGGACGCCGACGTGCCGCGCCCATTGGAGGGTATTTTCCGACCCAGCGTGCAGCCGTATCTGATCAGCCTGTTCCGCGCCGATCCGTCGGCCGCCTTTGCGCGCCTGGACATGCCGGCGCTGATTATCCAAGGCACCAACGATATCCAGGTTGGCGTAGGTGATGCCCGGCAACTGAAGCAGGCCAAGCCCGACGCGCAGTTGACGGTGATCGAAGGCATGAACCACGTGATGCGCATCGTGCCCAATAACGTGAAGCAGCAACTGGCCTCCTACAACGACCCGAAACTGCCGCTGGCTGCGGAGCTGGGCCAACGTATCGTCAGCTTTATCGAAGGACTTCAACCCCGTTAAGCGGCAATTGGCCTCCAGTCCTGGGAAAAACGGCCGATAAGTCCAGAGTCGACAGTAAAAAGACTGTCGGCTCGCAGGGCTTGGACAGGATCGCGCCGCATGACAACCACCGAAACAACACCCGAATCGACCGCCGAGACCCCGGCCGCAACCGACGCTGGCGCCGCAGCGGCCCTGCCGTGGGCCGACGTTCACGCCGAACATTTCAAGATGCTGCGCCTGGCCCCGCTGGCCACCGACCGCGCGACCGGCGCACGGCCGTTGCGCTTTGTGCAGTTCGGCTATGCCGAGCGCCATGATAAACACCACAGCCTGTTGCGCATGGTCATCCAGTTACCGGGCCAGCGAGTACGGCGCGAGCAGAACCACCTGGATATCTGGGTCGATCACGATAAACACCGCGTGCACTTCGGGCCCGGCAACAGCCTGGAAATCGAGCCGGCCAACCGCGGTATCGGGCGCTTCCTGGTGGCCCAAGGCGCCGCTTGGGCGAAGAAGAAGTGGTCCCACTACCGCGTCGACGGCGTGGACCTGGCCAACAAGGACGCCCTCAACGAAGCCACGCGCCTGCGCCGCGATCACTTCCTGCGTATCCAGGGTTTCGATGTGGCCTACGCCGATGTGCAGCACCTCAAGGGCAATGTGCAGCCCGGCAAGGTCAGCGACGTGCTGGACAGCTGGAACACCGAGAAAGTGCAGTTCGTGGAGATCCTGGAAGCCGCGCAAATGCTGCAACAGGCCGAGCAGAACCTGGCGGAGCAGGAAGTGAAGCTGCGCAAGGAAGAGGAGAAAGTCACCAAGTTCAAGCGTGAAGACAGCGGGCTGCGCTTTACCATCACTTGTCTGGTGGCGTTTACGGTGTTTCAGGCGGGGTTGTTGATCTGGATTGCCACACACCGCTGATAGATTGAAATGCAATCAAAATGTGGGAGCTGGCTTGCCTGCGATAGCGATGTATCAGTAGCACAAGTGCAAGCTGACCCACCCCTATCGCAGGCAAGCCAGCTCCCACATTGACCGAGTTTCTGCAGTTATATCCGGGCAGCGAAAACGGCCTGGTGTTGGCGGCACTGCTCAGCCGTCAACATAAACACCCCATGCCCACCGCGCTTGAAGTCCAGCCAGGCGAAATCCACTTCCGGGTACAGCGCCTCGACATGCACCTGGCTGTTGCCCACTTCGACAATCAGCAGGCCCTTCTCGGTGAGGTGGTCCGCCGCTTCAGCCAGCATCCGGCGTACCAGGTTCAGGCCGTCGTCGCCGCAGGCCAGGCCCAGTTCCGGTTCGTGCTGGTATTCATCGGGCATGTCGGCGAAATCTTCGGCATCCACGTAGGGCGGGTTCGACACGATGAGGTCGAAACGCTGGCCGGGTAGCCCGTCAAAACCATCGCCCTGCACGGTGTAGACCCGTTCGTCGACGCCATGGCGCTCGATATTCTGGTTCGCCACTTCCAGGGCTTCGAAGGACAAGTCTCCCAGCACCACTTCGGCCTCGGGGAACTCATAGGCGCAGGCGATGCCGATGCAGCCGGAGCCGGTGCACAGGTCAAGGATGCGTGCCGGCGGCTGGGCCAGCCAGGGTTCGAAGCGGTCTTCAATCAGCTCGCCTATGGGTGAACGCGGGATCAATACGCGCTCATCGACGATAAACGGCATGCCGCAAAACCAGGCCTCCTTCAACAGGTAGGCCGTTGGCACTCGCTCATGGATACGGCGATGCAGCAAGCGCTGCACGTGGGAGATTTCCTCTTCTTCCAGGTTGCAATCCAAATAGCTGTCGGCGATTTCCCACGGCAGGTGCAAGGCGCCCAGCACCAACTGCCGGGCTTCGTCCCAGGCATTGTCGGTGCCATGGCCAAAAAACAGGTCTTCCCCATGGAAACGGCTGACAGCCCAACGGATATGGTCGCGCAAGGTGCGCAGGCGGGAAGTGATCACGGGGGCAAGCTCCTGGAAAAAACGACTGGCGATTCTAACAGCCTTCACCTGTACCGACGATGTACGAAAACCTGGCGCCGTACGTCGGATTTCATCCAATCTGCCCGCATTGTGTTAAACAGGCCTGCCTCTTGACATGGCTGCACGCCAGCAACGGCGTACCTTACGATAGTAGCGATTCACAGAAGCGCTCAGCCAGTGGACAATGTCGCAAAAGCCCCACTCACAGGAGCCCCAGAATGTCCGTTCCAAAGACGATGTTTCAACTCAGCGGTCGCGGTTACGCAGCAGCCAACCTCAATCATGCGACCCTGGTGATCATCGACGCCCAGAAAGAATACCTCAGCGGCCCGCTCGCCCTTTCGGGCATGGACGCGGCGGTAGAGAACATCAAGCAGCTTGTGACCGCAGCGCGCAGCGCCGGGCGCCCGATTGTGCATGTGCGCCACCTGGGCACCGTGGGCGGCCTGTTTGACCCCCAGGGCGAGCGCGGCGAATTCATTCCGGGCCTTGAGCCTGAGGGTGACGAAACCATCATCGGCAAACTGCTGCCCAGCGCCTTCCATGGCACCGGCCTGGAAAAGCACCTGCAAGACCTCGGCTCCCTGGACCTGATCGTCTGCGGTTTCATGAGCCACTCCAGCGTCAGCACCACCGTGCGCGCGGCCAAGAACCTGGGCTTTCGCTGCACCCTGGTGGAAGACGCCTGCGCCACCCGCGACCTGCCCTACAAGGGCGGTATCCTGAGCGCCGAGCATGTGCAGCAAACCGAAATGGCCATCATGGCAGACAACTTCGCCACCCTGGCGCTGGCCAAAGACTTGATCTGATCCTGCTGGCGGTGAGCGGCGTGTTTATTGCTCCGCTCATCCGCAAAGCCCTTTCATTTGGCGCATTTACCTCTCCCCCCGGAACAACCTGTGTATCTTCCGGTCGAAGGGCCGATACCCTGGAGGAAAGGTCGGAATGAAGATATCCGATGGTTTTGATGCTCGTCGCTTGCGCCCCAAGGGCCCGAGCAATTGGCGTCTGCGCCTGGTAGCGTGCATGGCCGCGTTGCTGGCGATAGTAGGCTTGTTGTTGGCGGGCGCTGGTGGCGCCGGCCTGTTTGGGCATTCGCCCGCCCTGGGCGAACTGAATGCCAGCCCGGGCGGCTCGGCACTTCTGCTGGGGATCGGCTTGCTGGTGCTGTGGTTGGGCGTGTGGCTATGGCGTCGCAGCCGTCGGAAAATGCGCCAGCCGCTGTCGTTGAATATCGCCTCTCACCTGATGAAAAAGCACGACTGATGGCGCTTGGATAGCGTTTCCTGCGCCCTGGCCGCCGCGATTTAGGTAAACTGCCCGCCCTTCGCGGAGGCTGACATGCAAGACGACGATTTTTCCCTGTTCAAAAACGAGCTGCGCGGCGTCAAGCCGATCAAGCACGACCGCGCCGACACCGGCAAACCCAAGACTGACCGGGCGCAGATCGCCAAGCTGCGCCAGGCCGCGACCGTGCGCACCGATGCCACCACCGTGGATGGCCTGTCGGACCAGTTCGTGATCGACGTCGGCCCCGAAGATGAACTGATGTGGGCCCGCGACGGCGTGCAGGAAAGCCAGATGCGCAAGCTCAAGGCTGGCCAGATCCCGTTCGAAGGCAGCCTCGACCTGCACGGCATGACCGTGGAAAAAGCCCGGGAAACCCTCTGGGCCTTCCTGGCCGAAGCGACCAAATTCGAAATCCGCTGCGTGCGCGTCACCCACGGCAAGGCAGTGCGGTTGGACGGCAAGCGGCCGATGATCAAAAGCCACGTCAATACCTGGCTGCGCCAGCATGCCCAGGTGCTCGGCTTTACCTCCTGCCAGGCTCGTCACGGCGGTGCCGGCGCGGTGTATGTGATGCTCAAGCGCACCATGATGGAAGGGCGCGACGAGTAACAAGTGCCATCGTCAGGCTTGCAGCGATGTGTCCGCCACCGTAACCTTGCGCTTTGCGAAAATCCCACAGGTAGTTTCATGTCCCTGGAACAGAATTACACCGCGATCCTCGGCCAACTCGGCGAGGACGTGTCCCGCGAGGGCCTGCTCGACACGCCAAAGCGTGCCGCCAAGGCAATGCAGTACCTCTGCCGCGGTTATGAACAGACACTCGAAGAAGTCACCAACGGTGCCTTGTTCAGCTCTGACAACAGCGAAATGGTGCTGGTCAAGGACATCGAGCTGTACTCGTTGTGCGAGCATCACCTGCTGCCGTTTATCGGCAAAGCCCACGTGGCCTATATCCCGAGCGGCAAAGTGCTGGGCCTGTCGAAGGTCGCGCGTATTGTCGACATGTATGCGCGCCGCCTGCAGATCCAGGAAAACCTCAGCCGCCAGATCGCCGACGCCGTGTTGGAAGTCACAGGCGCCCTGGGCGTGGCCGTGGTGATCGAGGCCAAGCACATGTGCATGATGATGCGCGGTGTCGAGAAACAGAATTCGTCGATGATCACCTCGGTGATGCTGGGTGAGTTCCGCGAGAACGCGGCCACCCGCAGCGAATTTCTCAGCCTGATCAAGTAACCGGCCAGGCAGGAAAAAACCGGCGTTCATCGCCGGTTTTTTTTCGCCTGCAGAAATCAGGTAAGCTGCGCCCCCTCAGTCATGGGCAAGAGGTTTCAGCCATGTTCGTCAAAGCACTTCGAGTGGGCCTCGGCCACGTCATCATCGCGGGCGACTTTCTTACCCGCCCACGCAAAAAGCAACGCCCTGCCGAACAACAGGCCAAGGTCAATGCTATAGCCAAGGACCTGACCCTGTATCAGTTCCACGCCTGCCCGTTCTGCGTGAAGACCCGTCGCACCCTGCACCGCCTGAATGTGCCGGTGGCGCTCAAGGACGCGAAGAACAACGAGCAGGACCGCCAGACCCTGCTGGAGCAAGGCGGCAAGATCAAAGTGCCGTGCCTGCGCATCGAAGAGAACGGCCAGACCACCTGGATGTATGACTCCAAGGTCATCATTGACTACCTGGACAAGCGCTTCGCTGCGATCTGAAGCCCACGGCGGTCAATGTGGGGCTTGCCTGCGATGCGGGCACCGCGGTGCAGCAGATGTACCGAGGTGATGCAATCGCAGGCAAGCCAGCTCCCACATTTGCTCTGCTGTGTTCTTAATTCGGTGTTGTCAGGTCGAGATTCAACAGTGTCGAACCCAGGCACTTGCCGTGGGCGTCCAGGGCCAGCGAGCGGGTTACGCCGCCGCGCAGGATTCCCGGCAGGACGAAGTTCAGCGCCTGCACGTTCGGCAACTCATGACGCTGAACCGGTGCCGCATCGGGATCGCGTAAATCGGCAAAGAACTCGGCCACGCGCTCAGCCGTCAGCTGTTCACACAGCAACGGATAATCCTCGGCGCGATAGGCAATGATCGAGATGTTCGACGTGTCGCCCTTATCCCCGGTGCGGGAATGGGCCAGCCTGTGCAGTTTCATTCTTCAATCCTCGGTTTGACCGCTTCACGGGGCAACAGCAACGACGCCACCGCCACCACCTGACGCACGCTCTTGCTCGCCCCACCGCCGCCGGCCGGGCCGTTGGTGTAGAGGGTCTCCACTTCATTGCCGATCCGCACGGCGTCGCCGCGCTCGTCACACCGGGCAGCGACCCGAAGGCGCACTTCCCAAGGCTCGACGCTGCTGCGAGGGCCGTGCAATGAATCCATGCCGATCAACTCGGCACGCAGGTCCTGCATCTTTACGCCGATCAACGCAAGACGCTTGAGTACCACGTCCCGCGCCAACTGGGCCCGTGCGACAGCACCGGGGCCGCCGTAGGACATCTGCCCTTCACCGATCCAACCGTCCAGATAACCGACGCTGACCTTCAGCTGTTCAGGCCGGGCACGCCCGCTGGCTCCTTGGGCACGCACCCGGTCCACGCCCTCCTCGACAAACCCCACCAGGGAAAAGTCGGCCGTCACATCCGGGGTCAAGTAGGCTGCCGGGTCGTGAACTTCATAAATCAGTTGTTCGGCGCAGGTCGCGCGGCTGACCCGCCCACCCGAGCCTGCCACCTTGGTGATCACTGCATTGCCGTCGGCGTCGACCTCGGCCAGGGGAAAGCCCAGGCGTGCCAGATCCTCCACATCCTTGAAGCCTGGATCGGCGAAATAGCCGCCACTGACCTGCCCCGCGCACTCCAGCAAATGCCCCACCAACGTGCCCCGGCCCAGTCGCGGCCAATCATCGAAGGCCCAGCCGAACTCGAACATCTGCGGCGCCAGGAACAGCGAAGGGTCGGCCACGCGTCCGGTGATCACCACATCGGCGTCGGCGTGCAACGCGTTAAGAATGCCCTCCACACCCAAGTAGGCATTCGCGGAAATCAACCGCTCACCCAATGCGCCTACGGTCTGGCCGTTATCCAGCAACTGCTCGGCAGACAAGGTATGCAGCACGTCATCCCCGACCACCGCCACGACCTTGAGGCCCAGGCCCAGCTCGCCGGCAATGCGCCGCACTTCCCCGGCCGCCGCCAACGGGTTTGCCGCCCCCATGTTAGTGATCACGCGCAGGCGACGATGCCCCGCCCCCTGCCCTACAAAGGGCAAGACACGGCGCATGCGCTCAGCGAGCAGCGGGTCATAACCGCCCTGCGGGTCGCTGATGCGCGCCTGTTGCGCCAGGGCGATGGTGCGTTCGGCCAGGCATTCGAAGACCAGGTAATCCAGGTCGCCGTGTTCGGCCAGTTCCACCGCAGGTTCTATACGGTCGCCGGAGTAGCCGGCGCCGGAGCCGATGCGCAAGGTGTTCATCTCAAATCACTCCCAGGAGCAACGCCGTCAGGGTCATCAACACCGAGGCGGCAAACAGGAAAGGAATGGTGAAGCGCTGGTGATCGGCCAATTCGATCTTGCACAGCCCCACCAACAGGAAGGTCGCAGGCGTCAGCGGGCTGACCGGAAAACCGGTGGTGTGCACGCCCAGCAGCGAAGCCTGAGCGACTTGCAGCGGATCGACGCCCAGGGCCTTGCCGACTTCGGCGATCACCGGCATCACACCGAAATAGTAGGAATCGGGGTCAAACAACATGCTCAGGGGCATGGACAAAAAGCCCACGACGGCCGGGATCAACTTGCCGTGGCCCGCCGGGATCTGCGCCACCGCCACTTCGGCGATGGCCTTGAGCATGCCGGTGCCTTGCATGATGCCGGTAAATACCCCGGCGGCGAGCAGGATACTGGCCATGGTCAGGGCGGTTTTCGCATGGGCGTCGATGCGCGCACGCTGGGCGTCCACGTTGGGATAGTTGATGCACAACGCAACCACGGTGCCGAGCATGAACATCACCACCGGGTCGACCCAGCCGGCGATCATCACCACCATCACCAGCACGGTCAGCATCAGGTTGACCCAGAACAACCGTGGACGACGCAGCGTGATGTCGTCATCGCTGAGCACTCGTTGCGGCACCGACTCCACGCTGGAACCGGCGCCCAGGCCCAGGCGTTTTTCTTCGCGATGGCCCAGCCACCAGGCGCAGGCGAAGACAAAGATCAGCCCGACGATCTGCACCGGGATCAATGGTTGGAACAGGTCGGCCACCGGCACATGCAAGGCCGCCGACGAACGCAGCACCGGGCCGGTCCAGGGCAGGAAGTTGACCCCGGCGGCCATCGCACATACGCAGGCGAGGATGCGTTTATCAATGCCGAGGCGCGTATACAGCGGCAGCATCGCCGGCACCGTCACCAGAAAGGTCACCGCGCCAGAGCCGTCCAGGTGTACCAGCAACGCCAGGGTCGCAGTACCCACCACAATTCGTGTAGGACGCGTCCCGACCGTGCGCAGGATGCGATCAATGATGGGATCGAGCATGCCCGCGTCAGTCATGATCCCGAAAAACAGGATCGCGAACACAAACATGCCGACCACAGGGGCGACGTTCTTGATACCGGTAATGATGAAGGCGCTGGTTTGCAGGCCGAAGCCGCCGATCAGCGCAGCGATGATCGGCAAGGCGATCAAAGCCACCAGTGGCGAGAGGCGCCTGCTCATGACGGCAGCGAGCAGGCACAGGATGGTGATGACACCCAGGGTTGCGAGCATGGGTTACTCCAGGGCGGCCTGGTTGGCCGGTTATTGTTTTCCCTGGAGTATTGGAAGCGGGTTAGTCTTTGTAAATTGGAATATTCGGCCTAGCTCGTTCGGAAAAACAAAATGAAGAACTCGATCCAGCACATCCAGGCGTTCCTCGCGGTGGCCCGCACTGGCAGTTTCACCAAAGCGGCCAACGAGTTACACCTTTCGCCGTCGGCCCTCACCGTGCAGGTGCAACAACTGGAAGACTGGCTCGGCGTCGCCCTGCTCGACCGCAGCCCGCGCCACGTGAGCATTACCGCTGCGGGCCAGGAGGCGCGCGGGCCCATGGAAAAACTGCTGCTGGACCTGGACAACATCGTCACCGGCTCCCGCGACCTCGCCGCCTTGCGCCGCGGCGTGGTGACCATTGCCGCCCTGCCCTCAGTCTGCGCAGGCGCTCTGCCCCCGGCCTTGCGCCTGTTTCGCCAACGCTTCGCCGGCATCGAAGTGCGCCTGCATGACCTGGTGGCCCAGCGCATTCATGCAAAGGTTCGCAACGGCGAAGTGGATTTCGGCATCGGCGTGCGCGCTCGCCTGAGCCACGGGCTGGACTTCGTGCCGGTGCTCAATGATCGGCTGTGCGCATTTGTACCATCGGGCCATGCGCTCGCCCGCCATCGCCAACTGACTCTGGAACAATTGGCGGACCAGCCGATCATCCTGACCGGCCGCGACAGCAGTGTGCGCGAGCAAGTGGACACGCTGTTCGATGAGACACGACTGACGCTGAACGCCGGCATGGAGGCCAACTACATGTCGACCGTATTGGCCTTGGTGCGCCAGGGCCTGGGCATCAGTGTGTTGCCGGAGTCAGCGGCCGATAGCCTGGAAGGTTTGAAGCGGATCAGCATCGATCATCCCGGAGTGAATCGAGAGATCGGGTTGATCAGCCGTAGCGGGATGGGCTTGAGCCCGGCGGCGCAGCGCTGCTTTGAACTGCTCAACAAAGCACTGCCTGACACGCCGCCGCGCTGAATGTGGGAGCAAGCTTGCCTGCGATGCAGACACCTCGGTTCAGCCGGGGCACCAGGGTGACGCTATCGCAGGCAAGCCAGCTCCCACATTGGACCGAGGGAGTCAGTCGAGCATCGCCACGTACTTGGGATGACTGGCCACGCGCTGCAACCACGCCTGCACCGCCGGATACGGCGCCAGATCAAAGCCGCCTTCATGGGCCACATGGGTGTAGGCATACAACGCAATATCGGCAATGGAAAACTGCTCGCCCACTAAATAAGGCGTGGCTTGAAGCTGACGCTCCATCACTCTCAAGGCCTTGTAACCGCCTTTGTGGGTGGTCTTGTATTCTTCCAGCCGATCCTCGGGCATGTTCAGGTAGAACTGAATGAACCGCGCCACCGCAATGTAGGGCTCGTGGCTGTATTGCTCGAAGAATTGCCACTGCAGGACTTGCGTGCGCAGGCGCGGTTCGGTCGGCAGGAATTCGCTGCCATCGGCGAGGAAGTTGAGAATCGCGTTGGACTCCCACAGGCAGGTGCCATCTTCGAGCTCCAATACCGGGACCTTGCCATTGGGGTTCTTGGCCAGGAACTCAGGGGTCTGGGTATCGCCCTTGAGGATATCGATATCGATCCATTCATACGGGATGCCCAACAGATTGAGCATCAATTTGACCTTGTAGCAATTGCCCGACTTGTAATCGCCATAAACCTTGTACATGGGGCTCCCCTTTTTCGCCGCGCTGACCGAATGCTTGCGCCCACAAGGTGCGGGTATCGAAGGCTTGTTTCAAGGCGTCGTGCAGAATAAATCCCTTGGCCTGGGCCTTTCATCCCTTTTCGCCGAGATAATCGAAAACATTATTTGCTTTATTTGTATACAAAAGCATAATTCGCTTCGTGCGAGTTCCTGACCTTTTGGTCAACAAAACCCGCCAGTACCTCAAAGCGCTGTTGCCCACTCATGTGACCGGCGCTGGAAATAACAATAAAACGATTGAGGAGTACTCGCTGTGGATAGCCGCAAAACCGAAGCCCCTACGTTGGACCTGGCCACGCCGCAAGGCGGCTGGCTGGAACGCCTGTTCAAACTGCGCTTGCATGGCACCACAGTGAAGACCGAGCTGGTCGCCGGCCTCACCACCTTTATCACCATGGCCTACATCATTTTCGTCAACCCCAACATCATGGCCGATGCCGGTATCGATCACGGCGCGGCTTTCGTCGCCACCTGCATCGCCGCCGCGCTGGGCTGCCTGTTGATGGGCCTGTATGCCAACTGGCCAGTGGGCCTGGCGCCGGGCATGGGATTGAACGCGTTTTTCACCTACACCGTGGTCGGCACCATGGGTTACACCTGGGAAACCGCCCTCGGCGCGGTGTTTATTTCCGGCGTGCTGTTCATGATCCTGACGCTGTCGCGTATCCGCGAATGGCTGCTCAACAGTATTCCGGTCAGCCTGCGCCATGCCATGGGCGCCGGCGTGGGTTTGTTCCTGGGGGTGATCGGCCTGAAAACCGCCGGCATCATCGTCGACAGCCCGGCCACGCTGATCAAGCTCGGCTCCCTGCATGAGCCCGCGCCGTTGCTGGCGGCGGTGTGCTTCCTGCTGATCGCCATCCTCAGTTATCACCGCGTATTCGGCGCAATTCTCATCAGCATCATCGCCGTGACCCTGGCCGGCTGGGGCCTGGGCCTGGTGCACTACAACGGCATTCTCGCCGCCCCACCGAGCCTGGCACCGACCTGGATGGCCATGGACGTGATGGGTGTGTTCAATGTGAGCATGATCAGCGTGGTATTTGCCTTTCTTTTTGTACACATGTTCGACACTGCCGGTACACTGATGGGCGTTGCGCAACGCGCAGGACTTGTGAATGCCGATGGCAAGATCGACAACTTGTCTCGCGCATTGAAGGCTGACAGTGCGTCCAGCGTGTTCGGCGCCATGGTCGGTGTACCGCCGGTGACCAGCTATGTAGAAAGTGCCGCCGGTGTGGCTGCTGGCGGCCGTACGGGTTTGACCGCGGTGACCGTGGGCGTATTGTTCGTGGCGGCGATGTTTTTTGCGCCGCTGGCCGGCATGATTCCCGCCTACGCCACCGCGGGCGCGTTGATTTACGTTGCGATGCTGATGATGGCGAGCATGGCCCATATCAACTGGGATGAAGCCACCGACAGCATTCCGGCGATCGTCACCGCGATCATGATGCCGTTGACGTTTTCGGTCGCCGACGGAATCGCCCTGGGTTTTATCACTTACGTGGCGTTGAAAGCCGGCACCGGCAAGTACCGCGAGATTTCCATCAGCCTTTGGGTGCTGTGCGCGATCTTTATCGCCAAGTTCATCTTTCTGTAGTTCGGGAAGGGCTGAAAAACCGCCTCACCTTCGGGTGAGGCTTTTGCATGAAAGGGAGGAATGTAAATGACCTTGGAAACCTGGCTGCTGTTCAGCGGCGCTGCGCTGGTGGTGATCCTGATCCCCGGCCCGCTCTCATTGCTGATGATCAGCAACAGCCTTAACTATGGCCTGCGCCGCTCGTACCCGGCGTTTCTCGGTGGTGTGTTTGCCTCGATCTGCCTGTTGAGCGCCTCGGCCCTGGGCCTGGGCGCACTGTTACTGGCGTCCGAACAACTGTTCAGCGCGCTCAAAATTGTCGGCGCACTCTACCTGTTCTACCTGGCGTGGCAGAGCTGGCAGCAATCGCGCCTGCCCAATGCAGGCGCTGAAGTTCCGCACGCTGCGCCAGTACCACGCTTTCGTGCATTGTTTGGCCGGGCTTTTGTACTGGGCGCCAGCAACCCCAAGGACATCCTGTTTTTCGCTGCCTTCCTGCCGCAATTTCTCAGCAGCCAGCAACCGTTCCTGCCGCAGTTGCTGGTCATGATCGTCACCTGGACGCTGCTCGATCTGCTGTGCAAGTTGGCTTACGGCTTGGGCGCCCACGGCGCTGCGCGCTATTTGCGCAGCGGCTCGGGCCAGAGCTGGTTCAATCGGATCAGTGCCGCACTGTTTGGTGGCGCCGCAGCAGCGGCACTCGTCAACGCTAGGGGGCCAATTTGACGAAGTAGACGCTGGGGTTCAGATTGCCCTTCGTCGCCCATTGGATACCCGCCACGATCCGCACCAAGCGCTGTTCTTGCAGCGCGCTGTCGACCGCTTTCAATAGAAGAGAGTCGGGGTGTAATTTAATTGCGAACCGAATCCACTTGTCCGTCAGCTTGGTTCTCAATGTCATTCGCCCCGTCTCAAGCCATTGATAGGCGACATAGTAAATTTTGTTCGAATGGCGATGCGTCACAACTGATTCGTGGCTGAACTCTCCAGCGGTTGTCCCCTGCCGCCGCACAGACAAATCCTGGACGGCGAAGCCCTGCTGTTCCAGCACGGCTCTGACGGCAGAGCGCTCTGCCTCGAGCCGCTGCGTCCTGACCGGTGTGACGCCAAATTGAAGGCGCGGATCCAACGGGTGAGGCGGCGTGAAGTCAACACGCGTGAAGCCTGGCGCCTTGCCATCGTAACCGACGTACACCATCTCTTTGCGCCGCTCATTGGGCCGCAACATCTGCAGCAAATCATCCGTCTGGCCAACACGCCCATTTACCGCAAGCAACCACTTGTCGAGCGTTGCGCGAATATTCAGTAAATGACTGGCCGTTGCCAGTTGTGGCGGCCCCGACAACTCAATCAGCCTGGCGACTGCCAGCGCTTGGCTTGTATTTGTCAAGGCGGGAAAAGCACTGCCCACATAGCGCTCCAGTGGCCTGTCGAACAGCGGCGCATGCAGCTGCCACTCGCCCGCCGAAGTGCGTGATACCGGAATGGGCTGATCGTTGATTGCCGTACTTGTCCAGCGCTCAATATCAGTGCGAGCCAATGAAACCTGCTGCGTATCCCTGGTAATAAACGCAATGTCGGTCAATGGCGCCTGATCCCCCGTGTCCAGTAGCCTGTAATATCCGATTCCCGATCCAGCGCTCGGTGTGTCATACCTCGCGCCGATATAGATGGCATTGTAGAAGGCTCCTTGAGGAGTCGATTGCACACGTAAAACGCCAGGTATCGTTGAGTCCGACAGCTCAATGGCCTGGGCTCGAATACGCCAATCGAACCAGTGGGTGGCGGCCGTTGAGGACTGGACAATGGTGCTTTGTGTAGCAGAACGCACAGTCGGTGGGAACCAATCCCGTAGCGCCTCTACTTCTACGCGCCAGGGGTTGAGCACCCCCGAGCTGGGCCCCGGTTGAGGGTCGCCCGAGCCCAACAAGCGTTCACCGGGCTGATCGATGTGCAAGATCAACTCGTCTTGGCCCGGCTGCCGGGTATTTTTGAGTCGAAATACCTGTTCGTTTTCGCGCTGGTAAATCGGGTAATGGTGCGTATCGTCTGCCAGAAACAGCTCACCCTTTTTGACATGGATCCCCTTTTTGCCCGGGCCTTTCAGCGCCACGGCGTCGTCAGCAATCGCCTTGATTTTGAACCGGTCGAACACCTTGAGCTGAGTTACAACGGGCACCTTCACGCGCGCAAGGCTACCGCGCACGGTCATGCGCATGCGGTGTATGCGTGCCAGTAAAGCCCTCGGCGCAGGACGCGTCACCTTGGCCACAGCACTGCCGCGCCCCTTGGGCCCCGGTATAAAGTTTGTCAGCAGGTCAGCCGCCATAAACGCACTCATAAAACCCACGTCAACGGCATCATGAGGGTCCCCATAGCGATGAAAGCGCCGCGCCACAAGCAGCAACTCGTAGGCATCATTGAACATCCCGAATAACGGAGAGAAAAAAGCGATCAACCGGCGCCTGCGTGTCTCGCCCTGCTCGCCCAGGCGACGGGTGCGATACTCATCCAGCGCTTTGCCGGAATGGCTGGCTGCCTGGGTCTGACGTTTCAACTCCAGCACCGGGGCGTCGTAAAGCAATGCCTGGGCATCACTGTGGGACGTGGGGACAATTGCCAGCCAAGCCTCAGGTTCACTGGCAATCTGCTCAAGGATTACCTGCTCAACCTCATCCGGCAGCACCGTCGGCTCCAAGTGCTTGATACCGAAGGAGCGAACAAACTCAACCGCTTGCCATATCCCTTTGACCATGGCAAACGCAGGTATAGCGTCCAGGCAACTGACGGCAGCACCGAGCCTATCGACCCTGACCGGGTGATGGGTAATTGCCTGAAATGCCCAGCCGGGTGCGATCTGCCTCGCCAGCATCTGGGTGTTTTCAGGCCGTGCGCCAAGGCGGTTCAATGCATCCTGGGCTTGTTGCAAACTGCAGTACTCGGTGAGAACCAACGCGGGCGAAGCATTCGGCCAATAGATCACGCAATGCCCCGACCGCAGGTTTCGCACGATCACCAGGCCCGCGATATAGCGGTCATGCTGCATCGTGTGGCCCACTAAATGAAGCACATGCAGTTGCAGCTCATGTTGGTTTTTCAACAAGTCTTGCGGCGTTCGTGCCGCCATCGCCGTGGTGAAGATACTTTGCGCGGTTGCCGTCAAGCCTTGTTGCGTGGCCAACAACAGATGTTGCTCAGTGCCGGCAAGCAACGTCCGGTTCAGTAACTCGGGAATGCGCCCTTTGCTGAGCGTGTGGAGGGTATCGCCAGGCGGGTAAAAAACCTGGTTGATCAACGCGTCGTACTGACCGCCGACATCCAGCGAGGAAATCGTACGGATCAAGTAAGCGGCATTCAGTTGATTTTTCCATTCAGGTTGCAAATAGCGGGCGCGATTGAATCGCCACTGCGTCCAGGGCGCCAGTGGGTCCAGGTTATGCTGCGCCAGTTGTAGCAGGCTGTAGGTGGTGCGCTTCAGGGTCGGGGTAAGTTTTATGGCGCGGTCGCCAATGGCACAACCGCTTGTCCATCCACAATAACTGCCTTGAACATCATCGGGCATATCAATGAAGGGCTGGTCGATATCAAACTGCGCAGGTATGCCGTCCAACCGCAAGCGATCAATCAGGGCACGGCGTGCGAAGGTTTCCAGACCGGGCAACTGGTCTTCAAGCCTTGTCTTGAATGCAAAAGTACTGCTCAGGTAAAAGCGCTGCGATCGCCTGAACTTCTTACGCTGGTAACGGGATGCGTGCTCCAGCCAAGCTGGCAGTTTCTTCGCTTGCAGTGCGGTTTTGCGCAACAACTCGACATTGGCCTGGGCGCGGCTCTGGGCGTCACTGACAGGTGCCTTGAGCTGCTCTTGCAGTTCTGCCAGCAGCAGGGCGCGGCTTATCTGCGCATCTTTCACGCCGTTGAATATGCGCGTGATGTCTTCTGTGCTGTTGTGCAGGCGCTGATAGCACCCAAGCAATGTCTTGATCGCAGCCAGTGCGGGCTTGCCATTAATCGGTACGTAGCGCACAGCCAGCGTTCCACGCGCCGCGTGTGAGCGCAAGTCGTTACGCTTGTCGTGCTCGACATAGTCCCACAGCGCGCTGCGGTCCCAACTCTCAAGGCTCGCTTTGATACTTCGGGTCAGGGCGTCCAGTCCGGAAAACCCCTGCACCCCACCTTCCGCTCCGAAACCGCACAGGACTACCGCATGCTGGCGCCGCGGCACCCGTACCGCCGCCGCCGTAGTCACCACCCACATGTTATGGAGCGGATAGAAGGCATCCGGGTCATTGCCAATCGCAATTGACAGCACTCGGGTTTGACTGTCAGGACGTTTTGACGGCAAAGGCTGATCGAGCACTTCGATGATCAGGTCCCGATGCGCGGTGCTTATCAACTTGAGTCGATGCTGCAATTGCACCTCACAGCGTAGCGCCTCAGTCTGGGCGTCAAGAAACAACGTGCCGCGCCTGAGCGTATCCTTTCCACCAGGGCGCTCAGCCCAAAATGCCACCTCGAACAGCCGTTGCTGGGCATCCTGCACCCACCTGTCCATCGTTTGGGCATGGGCGTTGAGCTGGGATACCAGCGATACAAATGCCTGGTATGCGGGCGTATCGTTACTCAAATCATCGGGATCGAGCAACGCAACCAGCCCTTTTTCGTAGCGTTTGATCCGGTGTTCTACGGTGTATTCGGCCAAGCCTGGCGCAGTGCTGCCAAAGATTATTTCGGCGTGTCGTCGTTGCTGGTCCCATTTGAGCAACTGCTCTCGAAGCGGGCCAAGTCGGGCCCCGCCGATCAATTGCTGCCGGTTACGCTCTACTCGTGCGAGAACAACTGCTGACTCCAGAGGCTGTGACGTTCCGGCGGGAAACACATGGGCGTGGTTGCTTTTTACCGTACACGCCAATTCATTGGCCCATTGCCCTTCCAACAACGCCTGCGCGCTCGACGCCAGCGCATCCTCCATAAGCTCCACGCCTCGAGAGACAGTGGATACCGAGGAGAACGTTGCAGGTGGATGCAACACAGAGCGACGACTTAATGGCAAACATTGCCAGAGCTCGTGTAGACGAGACCTGCCCAGCGCCTGCACGCCGCACGCCAGGGCGACGAAAGACGGGTACTCGTAAAAATTGCGAGCCACACCCGGTAAATAGACAACATGAGGCACATCATCGGGATCGCCCTCACGATAGAAATGCAACGCGCCCGCGATAGCCACCGCAGGGTTACCCGGCCACATCAACGGGCCTACTCGCACATCGGCCCACTGTCCGCCCGCACGCAGGCGTGCTTCAGCGGTTGGTGCATCGATCACGGCCTGAACCATGGCCAATCCAGCCCGTGATAGCTCGTTCAGTTGCCTGGCAATAAAGGCCCGGTCAGCAAAAAGCGCCTGGTGCAGCTCGATCCAACGCTCCCGGCGTGTGAGCCAGGAGCCGTACTCCAGCGCGTCCCAATATTGATTGGCTGCGCGACCCAACCGCTCAAACAACCCCAACGCGATAACCCGCCGCAGCGCTTCCAGCGGTGTATAGGGCAACCGACGGTCAGGCGCGCCCTTGACGCTGAGGAGGGTGTATTGATTGATATTGAAAGGCACCGAAGGGCGGACCAGCAGCAACAACGCACGATCAGTCAAGGTGTCGACTTTCTGCGGTAAACGCGGTGGCATGGGTTCGGTGAAGAGCAGACTGTCCGGGTCAATCTCGAACGCCTTCTGCAACTGGGCGCGGATCACCTTCAAGATCCTGGGTGAGCGCCCTATCAGGCGTGTGAGCGCCCGTGTCGACTCGCGGCATCTCGCGTCGGCCAGCCCGATCTGATTGATCAGGCGGCTGGGATGGGGATAGGCGTTGATCCGTTCTCGCAACGGAGTGCGTAGGGCCTGTAAATCGGCATCGACGAAAAAGGGCGGCGCGTCCTCCTCAAGGGTGTCGTCAGGATCACTGGTGGGCGCTGTAACGCCGAGCTGATCAGGGGGCAAGGTCATGGTGTTTTCTTCTCTATGCACTGAGGAAAAACCAGCCTAGGGCCCATCAATGAGCAAGAGGGGCTAGATAGTTGAGCGAAAAAAAGCCCGCAGTGTGCGCGGGCGAAACCAACGAAGAGCATTTGGGGGTATGAAGCGAGGTGACGACTCAGCTACCGCGATAGGTGGAATAGCTGTAAGGCGAAATCAACAGGGGTACATGGTAATGCTCTTGCTCGGCGCTGATGCCAAAGCGTAGCACCACCACATCCAGGAAAGCCGGTTCCGGCAGTTGCACGCCACGGGCGCGGTAGTAATCGCCCGCGTTGAATTGCAGCTGGTAGACACCGCTGCGGTAATCGTCGCCTTGCAACAGCGGCGCATCGCAGCGGCCGTCGCTGTTGGTGGTGGCGGTAGCGACCAGCTCAAGCTGCGCACCTTCGACGCGGTACAGCTCAACCTTGATTGCGCTGCCGGGGCAACCGTGCGCGGCGTCCAAAACGTGTGTGGTCAAACGTCCCATGGCTTTTATGCGCCTCCCGAAGTCAGTCATAGAGAAAACCGCACTCTTTCAGGGCAGTGAAAAAGCCGGCGATGACTGATTAAGACACTTTTTATAAAAATTGTACACAATAAATTCCACAGCCTTCCAATCCCCTGTAGGAGCGAGCTTGCTCGCGAAAAACGTCAACGATGACGCGGGCTTCCAGGATGAAAAGTGGCGCCCTCAGGTTATTCGCGAGCAAGCTCGCTCCTACAGTGGGCTTTTTGATCTTAACCTGACCATTCAGGCAAGTTTCTTGCAGAGACCCGTAGAGAGCCCGTTCAGAAAAAATGCAGAAATGCAGGCTTACAAAGTTCGCGATAAGTTGTATACAATCACTCATCGCTGTGACGCCACTCAGTCATTCCACTGCCCGGACGCCACACACACCTGCTACCACGAACAAGAAGGAAGACTGCAGTGAGCGCTGACTACCCACGCGACCTGATCGGTTACGGCAGTAACCCTCCTCACCCCCACTGGCCGGGCAAGGCACGCATTGCGCTGTCGTTCGTACTCAACTACGAAGAAGGCGGCGAGCGCAATATCCTGCATGGCGACAAAGAGTCCGAAGCCTTCCTTTCGGAAATGGTCTCGGCCCAACCGCTGCAAGGCGAGCGCAACATGAGCATGGAGTCGCTGTATGAGTACGGCAGCCGTGCCGGTGTGTGGCGCATCCTCAAGTTGTTCAAAGAGTTCGACATCCCGCTGACCATCTTCGCCGTGGCCATGGCCGCCCAGCGGCATCCGGACGTGATCCGCGCCATGGTCGCCGCCGGCCACGAGATTTGCAGCCACGGCTACCGCTGGATCGACTACCAGTACATGGACGAGGCTCAGGAGCGCGAGCACATGCTCGAAGCCATTCGCATCCTCACCGAACTCACCGGTGAACGCCCACTGGGCTGGTACACCGGCCGCACCGGCCCCAACACCCGTCGCCTGGTGATGGAGGAAGGTGGCTTTCTGTACGACTGCGACACCTACGACGACGACCTGCCCTACTGGGAACCCAACACCCCCAACGGCAAGCCGCACCTGGTGATCCCCTATACCCTGGACACCAACGACATGCGCTTCACCCAGGTGCAGGGCTTCAACAAGGGCGACGACTTTTTCGAATACCTCAAGGACGCCTTCGACGTGCTGTATGCCGAAGGTGCCGAAGCGCCAAAGATGCTGTCCATCGGCCTGCATTGCCGCCTGATCGGCCGCCCGGCACGCCTGGCCTCGCTCAAGCGCTTCATTGAATACGCCAAAGGCCATGACCAGGTGTGGTTCACCCGCCGCGTGGACATCGCCCGTCACTGGCACCAAACCCACCCTTTCCCGGGAGCGGCGAAATGACTGCGTTCCAGACCCTGCAACCTTCGACCTTGAGCCGCGACGCCTTCGTCCAGGCCTTTGCCGATATCTACGAACACTCGCCATGGGTGGCCGAAAAGGCCTTCGACCTGGGCCAGGACGCGTCGATCGACCAGATCGAAACCCTGCACCAGCGCATGAGCGATATCCTGTTGAGTGCTGATCACGCCTCGCAAATGGCGCTGATCAATGCTCACCCGGACCTGGCCGGAAAAGCTGCCGTCCAGGGCCAACTGACCCAAGCCAGCACCGATGAACAAGCGGGCGCGGGTATTCACCAATGCACGGCCGAAGAGTTTTCTCGCTTCACCGAGCTGAATGAGGCCTACAAAGCCAAGTTCAAGTTTCCCTTCATCATGGCGGTAAAAGGCAGCAACCGGCATCAGATCCTCGCCGCGTTCGAAACGCGCATCCACAATTCGGCAGACACCGAGTTCAAGTGCGCGCTGGACGAGATCAACAAGATCGCGTTGTTCCGTTTACTGACCCTCTAGCAGTCCATCCCCAGCCACTCTATCTAAGGCAGACAAGAAGAATGAAAGCTTACGCCGTACCTTTCGAAAAGTTCGTCAACCTGGCCGACGCCCGCCTGGGCACCAAGATCATCTCGGTGACCGATGACTGGTTCGCTGACGCCAACCGCCTGTTCCAGCCGACCCCGGCCGTGTGGAAGGAGGGCGTTTTCGATGACAACGGCAAGTGGATGGACGGCTGGGAGTCACGCCGCAAGCGCTTCGAAGGCTACGACAGTGCGGTGATCCGCCTGGGCGTGCCGGGTTCGATCAAAGGCGTGGACATCGACACTTCATTCTTCACCGGCAACTTCCCGCCGTCGGCTTCCCTGGAAGCCTGCTTCCTGGCCTCGGGCGAGCCGGATGCCAACACCCAGTGGGTGGAAGTGCTGTCAGCCGTCGAGCTGCAAGGCAACAGCCACCACTACCACGAGATCAACAACGACCAGGCGTTCAGCCACCTGCGCTTCAACATCTACCCGGATGGCGGCGTGGCCCGTCTGCGTGTGTACGGCGTGCCGTTCCGCGACTGGTCTTCGGTGGGCGACAACGAACAGGTCGACCTGGCTGCCGCGCTCAATGGCGGTCGTGCCCTGGCCTGTTCCGACGAACACTTCGGCCGCATGAGCAACATCCTCAACCCGGGCCGCGGCATCAACATGGGCGATGGCTGGGAAACCGCACGTCGTCGCACGCCAGGCAATGACTGGGTGATCGTCGCCCTGGGCCACCCGGGCGAGATCGAGAAAATCGTGGTCGACACCCTGCACTTCAAGGGCAACTACCCGGATACCTGCTCGATCCAGGGCGCTTTCGTGAAAGGCGGCACCGACAGCCAGATCGAAACCCAGTCGCTGTTCTGGCGCGAACTGCTGCCGGCGCAGAAGCTGGAAATGCACGCCGAACACACCTTCGCCGAGCAGATCAAGGCGCTGGGGCCGATTACCCACATCCGCCTGAATGTGTTCCCGGATGGTGGTGTGAGTCGCCTGCGCGTCCTGGGCAAGGTCGCCAAATAACACCCGATCGTCCCCACGCTCTGCGTGGGGATGCACCCCGTGACGCTCCGCGTCACACAGCGGACGCAGAGCGTCCAGGGCAGCGTTCCCACGCAGAGCGTGGGAACGATCTATAGACAAGACAAGAAGACAGCCATGCGCACACTGATGATCGAACCCCTGACCAAAGAAGCCTTCGCCCCTTTCGGAGACGTTATCGAAACCGATGGCAGCGATCACTTCATGATCAACAACGGGTCGACCATGCGCTTTCACAAACTGGCCACGGTCGACACCGCGAAGCCGGAAGACCACGCCATCATCAGCATCTTCCGCGCCGACGCGCAGGACATGCCGCTGACCGTGTGCATGCTGGAGAGACATCCGCTGGGCAGCCAGGCTTTCATTCCGCTGCTCGGCAACCCCTTTCTGATCGTGGTCGCGCCACTTGGCGATGAACCTGTATCGGGCTTGGTCCGCGCCTTCGTCACCAACGGCAGGCAGGGCATTAATTACCATCGCGGCGTCTGGCACCACCCGGTGCTGACGATCGAAAAGCGGGATGACTTCCTGGTGGTTGATCGCAGTGGCACAGGCAATAACTGCGATGAGCATTTTTTCAAAGAGGATGAGCGGTTGATCCTCGCCCCCCACCAATAAGAGAAGGTCTGATCACCCGACAACAAGGGTGACAGGCGAGAGGTAAAGACTGTGGAAGCACATCTGTTGGAATGGCTGAACCTGAGCGTGCGCTGGGTTCACATGATCACTGGCGTCGCCTGGATCGGCGCTTCTTTCTACTTCGTCTGGCTGGAAAACAACCTTAATCGCGTCAACCCCAAGAACGGCCTGGCCGGTGACTTGTGGGCGATCCACGGTGGCGGTATCTACCACCTGGAAAAATACAAACTGGCCCCGCCGACCATGCCGGACAACCTGCACTGGTTCAAATGGGAAGCCTATTTCACCTGGATGTCGGGCGTCGCGCTGCTGTGCGTGGTGTTCTACCTCAACCCGACGCTGTACCTGCTCGCCCCCGGCAGCAGCCTCAGCGGCACCGAAGGCGTGTTGCTGGGCATCGGCTCACTGTTCGCCGGCTGGTTCATCTACTCCTTCCTCTGCGACTCGGCCCTGGGCAAACGCCCTGCCCTGCTCGGCTTGATCCTGTTCGTGCTGTTGATTGCGGCGGCTTACGGCTTCAGCAAGGTGTTCAGCGGCCGCGGTGCCTACCTGCACGTGGGTGCCGTGATCGGCACGATCATGGTAGGTAACGTGTTCCGTATCATCATGCCGGCCCAACGCGCGCTGGTGGCGGCCATCGCCGAGAATCGCACGCCCGACCCGGCGCTGCCGGCCAAAGGTCTGCTGCGCTCACGCCACAACAACTACTTCACCTTGCCGGTGCTGTTCATCATGATCAGCAACCACTTCCCGAGCACCTATGGCAGCCAATACAACTGGCTGATCCTGGCCGGTATCGCGGTGGCAGCAGTGTTGGTGCGCCATTATTTCAACACCCGGCATGACAGCCAGAAGTATGCGTGGACCTTGCCCGTAGGCGCCTTGGCGATGATCAGCCTGGCCTACGTGACCGGGCCCAAGCCGGCTGAACCGATTGCCAAGGCACCGGCTGCCATCGAGTACCAACCCCTGCCAGAAACCGCACTGGGCGGTGGCTTGAAACCGGCCGCGCCTGCCGCACCCGCCGCTGAACCGGCACCGGCCCAGGCCACCACGGACTTCGGCCAGGTGCACCACGTGATCGAGCAACGCTGCACCGTGTGCCATTCGGCCAAGCCCACCAGCCCGCTGTTCAGTACGGCACCGGCTGGGGTGATGTTCGACACACCGGCACAGATCCAGCAGCAGGCGGCGCGGATTCAAGCGCAGGCCGTGGCCAGCCAGATCATGCCGCTGGGCAACATTACCCAGATGACCCAGCAGGAAAGAGACCTGATCGGCACCTGGATCAACCAGGGGGCCCGCACCAACTGACGGTTTCACATCGTTCCCATGTGGGAGCTGGCTTGCCTGCGATAGCGGCAGATCACCAACATTTTCGGTGACTGACACACCGCCATCGCAGGCAAGCCAGCTCCCACAAGGGAGATCAGTGATGGTTTGAAGATTAAGTTTCATCCGGCAATTGAATGCCAAACAACACAAAAATAAAAAGATTCGAGGTGTTGCATGTCCCAGTTAGAAACGCAGACTCCTGCCGCGCCCGCCATGGTGCGGCTGCCCCTCTTGCAACTGATCCTGGTAGGCCTGCAACACGTCTTGCTGATGTACGGCGGTGCTGTCGCCGTGCCCCTGATCATTGGCCAGGCCGCCGGCTTGAGCCGTGAAGAAATCGCCTTTCTGATCAACGCCGACCTGCTGGTGGCCGGTATCGCCACCATGGTGCAGTCGTTCGGCATCGGCCCCATGGGCATCCGCATGCCGGTGATGATGGGCGCCAGTTTTGCCGCCGTGGGCAGCATGGTCGCCATGGCCGGCATGCCCGGCATCGGTTTGCAGGGCATCTTCGGCGCGACCATCGCCGCCGGGTTCTTCGGCATGCTCATCGCACCGTTCATGTCCAAGGTGGTGCGCTTTTTCCCGCCGCTGGTGACCGGCACGGTGATCACCGCCATCGGCCTTTCGCTGTTTCCCGTGGCGGTGAACTGGGCCGGCGGGGGCAGCGCCGCCGCCACGTTTGGCTCGCCGGTCTACCTGGCGATTGCCGCCCTGGTACTGGCCACGATCCTGCTGATCAACCGCTTCATGCGCGGCTTCTGGGTGAACATCTCGGTGCTGATCGGCATGGGCCTGGGTTACGCCCTGTGTGGTGTGATCGGCATGGTCGACCTCAGTGGCCTGGCCCAGGCGCCGTGGGTGCAGGTGGTGACGCCGTTGCACTTTGGCATGCCCAAGTTCGAGTTGGCACCGATCCTGTCGATGTGCCTGGTGGTGGTGATCATTTTTGTCGAGTCCACCGGCATGTTCCTCGCCCTGGGCAAGATCACCGGCCAGGAGGTCACGCCGAAGATGCTGCGACGCGGCCTGTTGTGTGATGCCGGCGCGTCGTTCTTTGCCGGCTTCTTCAACACCTTTACCCACTCCTCCTTCGCGCAGAATATCGGCCTGGTGCAGATGACCGGCGTGCGCTGCCGCTCGGTCACGCTCATGGCCGGCGCGTTCTTGATCGTACTCAGCCTGCTGCCCAAGGCAGCCTATCTGGTGGCGTCGATTCCACCCGCAGTGCTGGGCGGTGCGGCGATTGCGATGTTCGGCATGGTGGCAGCAACCGGGATCAAGATTCTGCAGGAAGCCGACATCGCCGACCGCCGTAACCAGTTGCTGGTGGCGGTGAGCATCGGCATGGGCCTGATCCCCGTGGTACGCCCGGAGTTCTTCGCACAGCTGCCGTTGTGGATGAGCCCGATTACTCACAGCGGCATCGCCATGGCCACACTCAGCGCGCTGTCGCTGAACATCCTGTTCAACATTCTCGGCGGCGCTGAGCGCCCCGAAGTCGCGCATACGCATTGATTCCTTTGTTAGTACAAAAATAACAACAAACAGGGAACCCCCACATGCACAACCTTGACATGGGGCCGGCCACACGCCGCGCCCCATTCTTGCCCCTCGCGCTCTGTTACAGCGCACTTGAGCCCAGGCCTGGGAGCCAGTATTCTCCGCGCCCGCTCGAATCGACTCAAAAAAAAACAGCGAATGTAAAAGCTGACCTCAAGGCCAACTTATCCCGGCCTGATGTTTGCTGCCAAAGTGCACAAAAGTCCCCTGAATTCGACTGCATCCGTTGCAGCCGACGGGGATTTTTTGGCTTTTTCAGCACCTTGGCGCAGCTCTTGCTAAAAGCATCAAAGCTGACCGAACAGACGATTTTTGCAGCGAACCAAAAGGCGCCACACCAGAGCGCCTGCGTAGAAGAAAAACCATAAAATTTTAACTCGGGAGCAACCGAATGAAACCTATGTTCAAAGGCCTGATGCTGGCTGGATCACTGTTGGCCGGTGGCCAGGCCGTCGCCGGTGACTTGTTGCAGTGGCAAAACAACAGCTTGACTTATCTGTGGGGCAAGAGCTTTACCGTCAACCCGCAGATCCAGCAAACCGTCACCTTCGAACATGCCGACGCATGGAAGTACGGCGACAACTTCTTCTTCCTCGACCGTATCTTTTACAACGGCAAGGAAGACGGCAATGTCGGCCCGAATACTTACTACGGCGAGTTCAGCCCGCGTTTGTCGTTCGGCAAGATCCTGGACAAGGACCTGTCGTTCGGCCCGATCAAGGACGTGCTGCTGGCCTTCACCTATGAGTTCGGCGAGGGCGATAACGAGTCCTACCTGCTGGGTCCGGCGTTCGACTTGAACATCCCCGGTTTCGACTACTTCCAGTTGAACTTCTACCAGCGCCAGACCGAGGGCAATCGCCCGGGTGACGGCGTGTGGCAGATCACTCCGGTCTGGTCGTACACCATTCCCGTGGGTAATTCCGACGTGCTGATCGACGGTTTCATGGACTGGGTGGTGGATAACGACAAGAACGCCCGCGGCACTTATCACGCCAACCTGCACTTCAACCCGCAGGTCAAATACGACTTGGGCAAGGCGCTGCATTGGGGCGACAAGCAGTTGTATGTGGGTTTTGAATACGACTACTGGAAGAACAAGTACGGGATTGAAGACAGCGGCGCCTTCAAGACAACCCAGGACACAGCAAGCTTCCTGGTCAAATACCACTTCTAAAGGTTGATCGCGGTTCCCTGTGGGAGCTGGCTTGCCTGCGATCGCGATGTGTCTGTGCCAGCAGTGTTGGCTGGCATACCGCTATCGCAGGCAAGCCAGCTCCCACATTCAGTTCGGCGTCAGGCCCAGGAAACGGGTGATTTCTTCGCGCTTGGCCAGCGCATCCTTGCGCCCCAGTTCGATCAACTCGCTGCAATACCCCGCCTCGAACAACAGATAGCTCAACACTCCTGCCCCGCTGGTCTTGGTTGCCCCAGGCCCCCGTAAAAACACACGCAACGCCGCCGGCAACTCCTGGCGATGTCGTGCGGCGATCTCATCGATGGGCTGGCTGGGGGCAATCACCAGCACCTCTACCGGCGCCAGGCCCTGCACCGCCGCATCCGCAGGCACGACGCGGCTGAACTGGTTCAAGCGCTCCAGCAGTTCGATATCGCTTTCCAGGCTGTCAATGAAGGTGCTGTTGAGCATGTGCCCGCCGATTTGCGCCAGGGTCGGTTGCTGGCCGGTGTAGGTGCGTTGCGTCGAGGCTTCATTGCCCCTTGGGTTGCCGCTCACACCGACGACCAATACGCGGCTGGCCCCCAGGTGCAAGGCCGGGCTGATGGGCGCGGACTGCCGCACTGCGCCATCGCCGAAGTACTCTTCGTCAAGTTTGATCGGAGCGAACAACAGCGGAATTGCGGAGCTTGCCAACAGGTGCTCTACCGTCAGTTGGGTCGGTACCCCAATGCGCCGATGACGCAGCCAGGCATCGATGGTGCCGCCGCCCTGATAGAAGGTCACCGCTTGCCCGGACTCATAGCCAAACGCCGTCACCGCCACCGCCTGCAAGTGCTTGCGGCGGATAGCCTCGTCGATGCCGTCCAGGTTCAAGCGCGCTTGCAGCAAGTCACGCAGGGGAGAGCTATTGAGCAACGCCACCGGCACCTGGGCACCCAGGCCCAACAGGCTGTGGATCAGGAAGCGACTGGCCTGGCGTATCACCCCCGGCCAATCGCTGCGCAGCACCTGATGGCTGCGAAAGCCCTGCCAGAACGCTGTCAGCCGTTGGACAGCCGCGCAGAAGTCACTGGCCCCACTGGCCAGGCTCACCGCATTGATGGCGCCGGCGGAGGTGCCGACGATCACCGGAAAAGGATTCGGTGCCCCTGGCGGCAGCAATTCGGCAATCGCCGCCAGCACCCCCACCTGATAAGCCGCTCGCGCCCCGCCGCCGGAAAGAATCAAGCCTGTGACCGGTTCGGCTGGGCGCATTGCGTCACTCCATGATGAGAAGGGGTTGGGATTATCGACGGCGCTTTTCGTACAGCTTGGGCTCACCCGGCGGCCGACTCTTGAAGCGGCGATGGGTCCACAGGTATTGCTCGGGGCATTCGCGCACCGAGGCTTCGACCCACTGGTTGATGCGCAGGCAGTCGATCTCGTCGGTTTCACCCGGGAAGTCGGTCAGCGGCGCATGGATCACCAGGCGGTAACCGCTGCCGTCAGCCAGGCGCTCCTGGGTAAACGGCACCACCAGCGCCTTGCCCAGGCGTGCGAACTTGCTGGTAGCGGTGACGGTGGCCGCCTGGATACCGAACAGCGGCACGAAGATGCTTTGCTTGGCGCCGTAGTCCTGGTCGGGCGCGTACCAGATGGCCCGGCCGGCGCGCAGCAGCTTGAGCATGCCGCGCACGTCGTCGCGCTCCACGGCCAGGGAATCGAGGTTATGGCGTTCACGGCCACGGCGCTGAATAAAGTCGAACAGCGGGTTACCGTGTTCGCGGTACATGCCGTCAATGGTGTGCTTCTGCCCCAGCAGCGCCGCGCCGATTTCCAGGGTGGTGAAGTGCAGCGCCATGAGGATCACGCCCTTGCCGTCCAACTGCGCCTGCGTGAGGTGCTCCAGCCCTTCGACATGGGCCAGGCGCGCCAGGCGCGGCTTGGGCCACCACCAGCTCATGGCCATTTCAAAGAAGGCGATGCCGGTGGAAGCGAAGTTTTCCTTGAGCAGGCGTTTGCGTTCCTTGACGGATTTTTCCGGGAAGCACAGCTCTAGGTTGCGCGCCGCGATACGGCGACGATCACCTGCCACGCGGTACATGCCCGCGCCCAGCAGGCGACCAATGGTCAACAATGCCCGGTACGGCAACTGGGTGACCAGCCACAGCAGGCCGAGCCCCAGCCATAGCAGCCAAAAACGCGGGTGAAGAAATACAGCTCGAAAACGCGGGCGATCCATTACAGATTCCGGTAAAGACAAGGGCCGCGCATTCTACAACGGTTCGACTCGGCTTGCGGCGGGTGAGTGTTCTCGTTATAAGTCTCGACACTTTTCGTGACAAGCCGCTTTCGCCGACCATGAGCCAAACCGAACCGCTAGACCAAGATCCCGTGTTCCAGCTAAAAGGCAGCATGCTCGCCATTACCGTGCTGGAACTGGCCCGCAATGACCTCGACGCCCTGGACCGCCAACTGGCCGCCAAGGTCGCCCTGGCGCCGAACTTCTTCAACAACGCCCCGCTGGTGCTGGCGCTGGACAAGCTGCCGGCTGGCCAGGGCGTGATTGATTTGCCCGGCCTGATGCGCGTATGCCGTTCCCATGGCCTGCGCACACTGGCGATTCGCGCCAGCCGCATCGAAGACATTGCCGCCGCCATCGCCATTGAACTGCCAGTACTGCCACCGTCCGGCGCCCGCGAGCGTGCGCTGGAGCCATTGGTCGGCGAAGAAAAGAAAAAACCGGAAAAACCACCGGAGCCTGCGATCAGGCCTACAAAGATCATCACCTCGCCGGTACGCGGCGGGCAGCAGATTTACGCCCAGGGCGGCGACCTTGTGGTGGTCTCCTCGGTCAGCCCGGGGGCGGAACTTCTTGCCGATGGCAACATCCATGTATACGGCCCGATGCGCGGACGCGCCCTGGCCGGCATCAAGGGTGATACCAAGGCACGTATTTTTTGCCAGCAGTTGACCGCCGAGCTGGTTTCTATCGCGGGTCAGTACAAGGTTTCCGAAGATTTGCGCCGCGATCCACTGTGGGGCGCTTCGGTACAGGTCAACCTGTCGGGCGATGTGTTGAACATCATCCGTCTTTAACGGATACTGCCGCATTTTCCAAGCATCTCTAGACTCTGATAGCAAAGCGAAACCGGCAAGACTTGTGTAGGACTTTTTGGAAGTTGGTGTTTCCCCATGGAAACCCCGTCTTTTTCCTGCAAAGGCTGTCCGCCTGCGGCGAGTTCCAAGAGATGTTTTTCAGGGACCGAAAGTCCTTTTTCCTTAGGGGTGAAACACCTTGGCCAAGATTCTCGTGGTTACATCCGGCAAGGGTGGTGTGGGTAAGACCACCACCAGCGCCGCTATCGGTACCGGCCTCGCTCTGCGCGGCCACAAGACAGTCATCGTCGACTTCGACGTCGGTCTGCGTAACCTTGACCTGATCATGGGCTGCGAGCGTCGCGTGGTGTATGACTTCGTCAACGTGGTGAACGGCGAAGCCAACCTGCAACAGGCCCTGATCAAGGACAAGCGCCTTGAGAACCTGTACGTGCTGGCTGCCAGCCAGACCCGTGACAAAGACGCGCTGACCAAAGAGGGCGTCGGCAAAGTGCTCGCCGAGCTCAAGGAAACCTTCGAATACGTGGTCTGCGATTCCCCGGCTGGTATCGAAACCGGTGCTCACCTGGCGATGTACTTCGCCGACGAAGCCATCGTGGTGACCAACCCGGAAGTCTCCTCGGTACGTGACTCGGACCGCATGCTCGGCCTGTTGGCCAGCAAGTCCAAGCGCGCCGAAGAAGGCCAGGACCCGATCAAGGAGCACCTGCTGCTCACCCGCTACAACCCGGAGCGCGTCAACAACGGCGAAATGCTGGGTGTTGAAGACGTGAAGGAAATCCTCGCCGTGACCCTGCTGGGCGTGATTCCGGAATCCCAGGCCGTCCTGAAGGCATCCAACCAGGGCGTACCGGTGATTCTCGACGACCAGAGCGACGCCGGCCAGGCGTACAGCGATGCCGTGGATCGCTTGCTGGGCAAGACCGTGGAACACCGCTTCCTCGATGTCAAGAAGAAGGGATTCTTCGAGCGTATCTTTGGAGGCAACTAAACAATGAAATTTCTCGACTTCTTTCGCGCCAACAAAAAGCCAAGTACCGCGTCGGTAGCGAAAGAGCGTCTACAGATCATCGTGGCGCACGAACGCGGCCAACGCAGCACGCCGGATTACCTGCCAGCCTTGCAGAAGGAACTGGTCGAGGTGATCCGCAAGTACGTCAATATCGGCAACGATGACGTGCATGTCGCCCTGGAAAATGACGGCAGCTGCTCGATTCTGGAACTCAATATCACCCTGCCCGATCGTTGATCGAACGGGCGGTCGCCACGGCGGCTCCGCTACCTGGCCCCTGTACTGCTGTAGGAGCGAGCTTGTGTGGCGAGGGAGCTTGCTCCCGCTGGGCTGCGAAGCGGCCCCAGACTGAACGATCGAGTTACATCAGTTGCAACTCGTTGAGCGGTTTGGGAGTGCTACGCACTCCAGCGGGAGCAAGCTCCCTCGCCACACAAGCTCGCTCCTACGGGAGGGGGCAGTCAGTGGAGCCGCCGTTGGCGTTTGTTACGAGACTGTTTAATGCCGCTGTCCAATATCCACATCCTGCATCAGGACGACGCTGTCCTGGTGGTGAACAAGCCGACCCTGCTGCTCTCGGTGCCTGGTCGCGCCGACGACAACAAGGACTGCCTGATCACTCGCCTGCAGGAAAACGGCTACCCCGAAGCCCGCATCGTCCATCGCCTGGACTGGGAAACGTCGGGGATCATCCTGCTGGCCCGGGACGCCGACACCCACCGCGAACTGTCCCGCCAGTTTCACGACCGCGAGACCGAAAAGGCCTACACCGCCCTGGCCTGGGGCCAACCGGCACTGGACAGCGGCAGCATCGACCTGCCCCTGCGCTACGACCCGCCGACCAAGCCCCGCCACGTTGTCGACCATGAGTTCGGCAAACATGCACTGACCTTCTGGAAAGTGCTGGAGCGTTGCGGCGACTGGTGCCGCGTAGAGCTGACACCCATCACCGGGCGCTCGCACCAGTTGCGCGTGCATATGTTGTCCATCGGGCATCCGTTGCTGGGCGATGGTCTGTACGCCCATGAACAAGCCCTGGCCGCCTGGCCGCGCCTGTGCCTGCATGCAAGCATGCTCAGCTTCACCCATCCGCAAAGCGGCGAGCGCCTGCGCTTCGAGTGCCCTGCGCCTTTTTGAAGGGCTGATGCGGTCAAATGTGGGAGCTGGCTTGCCTGCGATATCGGCGTGCCAGCCAATACATCTGGCACAGAAAGACCGCTATCGCAGGCAAGCCAGCTCCCACAGGGTTTGATGTGGTTCTCAGCCATGCACGCTCACTCCAAATATCTGGCCAATACGGTAAACTCTCGCCACTGCTGTCTGGAGCTATTTATGCGCGAAGCGTTGAATCAAGGCCTGATCGACTTCCTCAAGGCCTCCCCTACTCCTTTTCATGCCACTGCCGCCCTGGCCCAGCGCCTGGAAGCCGCCGGCTACCAGCGTCTCGACGAGCGCGACACCTGGGCCACCGAGGCCAACGGTCGCTACTACGTGACCCGCAACGATTCCTCGATCATCGCCTTCAAGCTCGGCCGCCAATCGCCGCTGCAGGACGGTATCCGCATGGTCGGCGCCCACACCGACAGCCCATGCCTGCGGGTCAAGCCCCAGCCGGAGCTGCAACGCCACGGCTTCTGGCAACTGGGTGTGGAAGTCTACGGCGGCGCGCTGCTGGCGCCCTGGTTCGACCGCGACCTGTCCCTCGCCGGGCGTGTTACCTTCCGCCGCGATGGCAAGGTCGAGAGCCAACTGATCGACTTCAAGCTGCCGATCGCTATCATTCCCAACCTGGCCATTCACCTCAACCGTGAAGCCAACCAGGGCTGGGCAATCAATGCCCAGACCGAGCTGCCGCCGATCCTTGCGCAGTTTGCCGGTGACGAGCGCGTGGATTTTCGCGCCGTGCTCACCGAACAGTTGGCTCGCGAGCATGGGTTGAATGCCGATGTGGTACTCGACTACGAGCTGAGCTTCTACGACACCCAAAGTGCCGCCGTGATCGGCCTCAATGGCGACTTCATTGCCGGTGCGCGCCTGGACAACCTGCTGTCGTGCTACGCCGGTTTGCAAGCCTTGCTCACCAGCGACACCGATGAAACCTGCGTGCTGGTGTGCAACGACCACGAAGAAGTCGGCTCCTGCTCGGCCTGCGGTGCCGATGGCCCGATGCTGGAACAGACCCTGCGTCGCCTGCTGCCCGAAGGTGAAGAATTCGTACGCACCATTCAGAAATCCCTGCTGGTGTCGGCAGACAACGCCCACGGCGTGCACCCAAACTACGCCGACAAACACGACGCCAACCACGGCCCGAAACTCAATGCCGGCCCGGTGATCAAGGTCAACAGCAACCAGCGCTACGCCACCAACAGCGAAACCGCCGGGTTCTTCCGCCACCTGTGCATGGCCCAGGAAGTGCCGGTGCAAAGCTTCGTGGTGCGCAGCGACATGGGCTGTGGTTCGACCATCGGCCCCATCACTGCCAGCCACCTGGGCGTGCGCACCGTGGACATCGGCTTGCCGACCTTTGCCATGCACTCGATCCGCGAGCTGTGCGGCAGCCATGACCTGGCGCATCTGGTCAAGGTGCTGGGGGCGTTCTACGCCAGTCGCGATTTACCCTGAGACCGAGGCGCGCCCATCGCGGGCAAGCCCGCTCCCACATTTGATCTGTGAATGCATTTCAGTGTGGGAGCGGGCTTGCCCGCGATGGGTTTCCAAACAGATATAAGGCTATCTGACTCACATCAACTGCACTTCTGCCAATCCGGCCTAGACTTGTCAGAACTTCCAGTCCGACAAGGCCGCCCCTCGCCATGATCTCAATGTCCTCATTCCACGCCATGCTGATCCCCATCCTGATCGGCATGATCATGCTCGCGGTCGGCTTCAACTTTCGCGACAAGCCTCTGGGCGTGTTTGGCATGTGGATCGGCATGCTGTTGATCCTCGGCACCGTGCTCTACAAGATCCTCGCCAAACTGGCGCAGTGACAAATGCGCTCGCATTGGGCATAGCGGCCTCGTACACTCGGTCAATTCGTCGTTTTCAAGGTTGACCGCCTCGTGCTTTCCCGTCTGTTTGCCCTGCCCTGCTACCTGCTGATCGCCCTGCTCACGCTGCTGCCAGTGATGCCCGCCCAAGCCGTGGGCTTGCCCGGGATGCTGGGCGGCTCCAGCAAGACCCAACCCCAGGCGGAAGTGCCCCTGGGGCAGTCGCTGGACGAAGTGATCAAAACCCTGGAAAACGACCAGCAACGCACCCAGTTGCTCAGCGACCTGAAGAAACTGCGCGCCGCCACGCAAAAGGCCCAGCCCGCCGCCGAACTCGGGGTACTCGGGTTGATCGGCAGTACGCTGTCGGGCTTTGAGCAGCAGTTTTCCGGCGCCGACAGCCCGCTGGGGCGCTGGTCCAATGAAGTCGACCTGGCCAAGGATGAACTGGCCGCCCTGATGTTGCCGGCCAGCGAATGGCTGCCGATCATCTTCGGTTTTGCCGTGATCCTGGCCGTATGGAGCCTGCTGGCCGCTGCGCTGATCTGGCTCAGTCACCGAGTGCGCGAGCGCTTCGGCCTGCCCGAAGAGCTGCCGCAGCACCCGCGCACCTGGGACATGCTGCGCTTTGCCCTGCGCAAGCTGGGCCCCTGGTTGATCGCGCTGGTGATCACGGTGTACCTGAGCTACGCCCTGCCTTCCTCCCTGGGCAAATCCCTGGCCATGGTGCTGGCCTATGCCTTGGTGGTCGGCACCTGTTTCTCGGCAATCTGCGTGATTGCCTTCTCCGTACTCGACGGCCCGCACCGCCACCGCGCCTTGTATATCCTGCGCCACCAGGCGTTCCGTCCGCTGTGGTGGATCGGCAGTTTTGCCGCCTTCGGTGAAGCCTTGAGCGACCCGCGCCTGGTTGCCGCGCTCGGCCAGCATCTGGCCCACACCGCCGCGACCGTGGCCAATGTAATGGCGGCGTTGTCCACCGGGGTGTTTATCCTGCGTTTCCGCCGACCCATTGCGCACCTGATCCGCAACCAGCCGCTGTCGCGCCGACTGACCCGCCGCGCCCTCACCGATACTCTGTCGATCATCGGCACCTTCTGGTACATCCCGGCTCTTCTGCTGGTGGGCATCTCACTGTTCGCCACCTTCCTGTCGGCCGGCGACACCAGCACCGCCCTGCGCCAGTCGCTGCTGTGCACGGTGTTGCTGGTGTTGTGCATGGTGATCAACGGCCTGGTGCGCCGCCACGCCCTCAAGCCGCACCGCGGGCACAAGCGCCATGCACTGTATTCCGAACGCCTCAAAGGCTTTGTCTACACCCTGGTGCACCTGGTGGTGTGGCTGGTATTCATCGAACTGGGGCTGCGGGTCTGGGGCCTGTCGATGATTCGCTTTACCGAAGGTGAAGGCCATGAAATAGCCGTGAAGCTGTTCGGCCTCGGTGGGACCTTGTTGTTCGCCTGGCTGATCTGGATCCTCAGCGACACCGCGATTCACCACGCCCTGACCCGCTCGCGCAAAGGCCTGGCCAACGCGCGTGCGCAAACCATGATGCCGCTGATCCGCAACGTGCTGTTCGTGACCATCTTCATCATCGCCGCCATCGTGGCCTTGGCGAACATGGGTATGAACGTCACGCCCCTGCTGGCCGGTGCGGGCGTGATCGGTATCGCCATCGGCTTTGGTGCGCAATCGCTGGTAGCCGACTTGATCACCGGCTTGTTCATCATCATCGAAGACTCCCTGGCCATCGACGACTACGTGGACGTCGGCGGCCACCTCGGTACCGTAGAGGGCCTGACCATCCGTACCGTGCGCCTGCGCGATATCGACGGCATCGTGCACACCATCCCGTTCAGCGAAATCAAGAGCATCAAGAACTACTCCCGCGAGTTCGGCTACGCCATCTTCCGGGTGGCGATCCCTTACAACATGGAAATCGACGACGCGATCAAACTGATGCGCGAGGTCGGCCATGCCATGCGCAACGACCCGCTGCAACGCCGCAATATCTGGTCGCCGCTGGAGATCCAGGGCGTGGAAAGCTTCGAGTCCGGCAGCGCGATCCTGCGCGCACGCTTCAAGACCGCGCCGATCAAGCAGTGGGAAGTGTCGCGGGCATTCAATCTGTCGCTCAAGCGGCACCTGGATGAAGCCGGGCTGGACCTGGCGACACCGCGCTTGAGCGTGCAGGTGCAGACTGCCGGCAGCGTGCAGGAGAAAGATCCACAACAATAAGCAAGGAGAGGTTGGTATGCGAATGAACGGTCTGACACACCAATGGGTTTTGGGTCTGCTCGGCGCGGTCGCGAGCAGTGCAGTGATCGCCGCCAGCAGCGGCCAGGACAGTGCCCGGGAAACCATTGCTGCCCAGGCAAAAATCCTCGAACCCAGCCTGTTGGAAACCCGCCGCGATATCCACGCCCATCCGGAACTGGGCAATACCGAAACCCGCACCGCCGAGTTGGTCGCCAAACAGTTGCGCGAACTCGGCCTTGAGGTGAAGACCGGGGTGGCCCGCACTGGCGTCGTCGCCATCTTGAAAGGCGCCCTGCCCGGCCCGACCGTGGCCCTGCGCGCCGACATGGATGCGCTGCCGGTCAAGGAAGTGGCCGACCTGCCCTTCGCCTCCAAAGCCAAGGGCACCTACCTGGGCAAAGAAGTCGACGTGATGCACGCCTGCGGCCACGACGCCCATACCGCTATCCTGCTGAGCACTGCGAAGATTCTCACCGGGATGCGCGAGCGCCTGCCCGGCACCGTGGTGTTTTATTTCCAACCGGCCGAAGAAGGCCCCAGCGACTTTATCCCCGACGGCAAGAACACCTGGGGTGCGAAGATGATGGTGCAGGAAGGCGTGATGAAAGCGCCCAAGCCCGATGCGGTATTTGGCCTGCATGTGTGGGCCGGTGTGCCTGCCGGGCAAATCGCCTACCGCCCGGGCCCAACCCTGGCCAGCTCCGATGACCTGCGCATCAGGATCCTCGGCAAACAGACCCACGCCGGCCGCCCCTGGGACGGTATCGACCCGATCACCGTTGGCGCGCAAACCATTGTCGGCCTGCAGACCGTGGTCAGCCGCCGTACCGATATTTCGTCATTCCCCTCTGTGGTGAGCATCGGCACCATCAACGGTGGCACCCGCTATAACATCATCCCCGAGTCGGTGGACATGAGCGGCACCATTCGCTCCTACGACTACGGTATCCGCCAGAAGCTGCATGCAGACGTGCGTCAAACCGTAGAGAAAATCGCCGAAAGCGGTGGCGCCAAGGCCGAAGTGACGATCATCGAGAAGTACGACCCCACCATCAACAACCCGGCGCTCACCGAGAAAATGCTGCCGAGCCTGCGCTGGGCGGCTCAGGATGATGTGGTGCAAGGCCCGTTGGTGGGTGGCGCCGAAGACTTCTCGTTCTATGCCAAGGAGGCGCCGGGGCTGTTTGTCTTCCTGGGGGTGACCCCAAGGGATCAGGACATGAGCAAGGCGGCGCCGAATCACAACCCAGGGTTCTTTGTGGATGAGTCGGCGTTGGTGGTGGGCGTGAGGACGCTGGCGTCGTTGGCGACGGATTACCTCTATACCCACACATCACTGTAATGCTTGATGTGGAGGGGGCTTGCCCCCGACAGCTGTGTGTCAGCTAAACATTGGCTGGCTGATACACCGCAATCGGGGGCAAGCCCCCTCCCACATTTGAACCCAGGTGAATCAGTTGGCGAGGGCCGCGCCATCCATTTTCTGGCGCAGGCTCAACGGCCGCATGTCGGTCCACACTTCCTCGATATACGCCAGGCATTCCTTCTTCATGCCACTCTTGCCCACGGTGCGCCAGCCTTCCGGCACGGCCTTGTAGTCGGGCCAGATCGAATACTGTTCTTCATGGTTGACCACTACCTGAAAGAGGATGTCGTCGCGGTCAAATACTGAGGTCATTGCTGTTCTCCGTCGCTCAAAGGCTGGCTGCGCACCACGCGCAGCACTGATATCTGTAGAAACGTACCAAGGGCCTGGAAAATTACAGGCTGGCCACGGCCGCCGCCAAGGCGCGCCCGAAAATCTCAGCCACCTGGTCGACTTCGCGAGCGGTGATCACCAGCGGTGGCAGGAAACGCACCACACTGCCATGGCGCCCGCCCAGTTCCAGGATCAGCCCGCGCTTGAGGCATTCGCGCTGCACCAGCGGCGCCAACTGGCGATGCACCGGTGGGTGGCCCTGACTATCAGGCGTACCAGTCGGGTCTACCAGCTCCACCCCCAGCATCAGCCCACGCCCACGGATATCCCCCAGGTGCGGGAAGTCGCGCTGCAGGATGCGCAGGTGTTCGTCCAGGCGCTCGCCCATGGTCGCCGCATGGCCTGCCAGGTCGTGATCCTTGAGGTAGCGCATCACCGCCGAGCCCGCCGCCATCGCCATCTGGTTGCCGCGGAACGTCCCGGCATGGGCGCCCGGCAGCCAGGTGTCGAGCCAGTCGCGATACACCACCACCGCCAACGGCAGGCTGCCGCCAATCGCCTTGGACATGACCACCACGTCCGGAATGATGCCGGCGTGTTCGAAGGCAAACATTTTGCCGGTACGCCCAAAACCGCTCTGGATCTCATCGACGATTAGCGCCACCCCCGCTTGCGCGGTGATACGGCGCAGGCCACGCAGCCAGTCGAGGTCCGCCGGGATTACGCCGCCCTCACCCTGGACCACTTCGACAATCACCGCCGCTGGCAACAGCACGCCGGCTTCCGGGTCGTTGAGCAGGTTTTCCAGATAATGCAGATTGACCCGCACACCTTCGGCGCCACCCAGCCCAAACGGGCAACGGTAGTCATACGGGAATGGCAGGAATTGCACGCCATTGCCGAGCAAGGCGCCCAAGGGTTTCTTTGGCCCCAGGCTGCCCATCAAACTCAGCGCGCCCTGGCTCATGCCGTGATAGCCGCCCTGGAACGACAGCACGGTGCTGCGCCCGGTAGCAGTGCGCACCAGCTTCAACGCGGCTTCCACCGCATCAGTGCCGGTGGGGCCGCAGAACTGGATTTTCGCTTCTCGCGCCAGTTCCGACGGGAGCAAACCGAACAGGTCCTGCACGAATTGATCCTTGACCGGCGTAGTCAGGTCCAGAGTATGCAGGGGCAGTTCGTCGCTCAGCACTTGCTGGATGGCCTGGATCACCACCGGGTGGTTATGCCCCAGCGCCAGGGTTCCGGCACCGGCCAGGCAATCGATGAACCGGCGCCCCTCGACGTCCTCCACGTAAATGCCCTTGGCGCGTTTTAGTGCCAGGGGGATGCGCCGTGGGTAGCTGCGGGCGTTGGATTCCTGCTGGCGCTGGCGGGCCAGCAGCGGGCTTTCGTCAAACTGATAGAGCGTTTCCGCGGCCTGCACCGGGGCGTCTTCGATACGGCTGGTAGCGACTGACATCTCTGGATCCCTCAATACGCTGATGATCGTGACCAAACTGCCGATCCGTTGGCGTCTGGCCCAAGGGCATGCGCACGGATTTCCTGTTGTGGAGACGCTTCAGGTGCACTGGGATTTAGGAGGTTGGTCGGATATTTACCGATTGTGGGGAGATTAAAATGTGGGAGCGGGCTTGCTCGCGAAGGCAGTGTGTCAGTCGCTGCATCTGTTACTGCACTACCACTTTCGCAGGCAAGCCAGCTCCCACATTTGAACAGCGCTCAGCTCCGAAGCCCGCGGTATTTTTCATTCAGCGCATAAAGAATCGCGCACGTCTCTGCATCCAGGAATCCACAATAATCCCGTGGCCGAAAGTGCATCTGGAACGCCCGGGTGCGCTGTTCAAAGGCCCGGCGATTCTGCGCCGGCTTATACCCATAACGCTGAAACGCCCGCTCCACTTCGACCTCCGGCGGCAAGCCGAGACAAAAGCGGCGCTGGTACATTGCCCGGCTCGATTCATCAAACCAAGCCCCGATGCCGACCTCATGCAGCACACGCCAGGGCAACCGAGGCCCAGGGTCGCTCTTGCGCCAGTAGGCTACGTCCGAATGCCCGAGCCAGTCAGTGGGGCCCACCTGCGGATAGCGCTCCAGCAGGTCGCGAAGCAATTCAATCAGTAGGTCAATCTGTGCCGGTGCGTACTCCGGAAAGGTAAAGACTCCCGCTTCATCCCGCGCCAGGTTAACGATTTCAATGCCCACCGAGCGGCTGTTGAGATCGGCCTTCCCCGCCCAATAGCTCACGCCTGCGTGCCAGGCGCGCTGGTCCTCGCCCACCAGGCGAAACACCCGCAGCTCTTCATAACCTGCAGCGCGGTAGCTGGGTTCAGCGGGATCGGGCAGCAGATAGTGAGCGCTGACGCCATCTTGGGTGAGGGTGCGTAGCGATGAAGAAAAGGGCGCGGCGGTGTAGTGCACAATCACCTGTTGCACGGATTCGCCGCGGCGGTCGTTGAAATCCCTGGCTGGGAAACTGGTGTCGATCACCAACATAAGAACAGTCCTTTTCAATTCAGGCCGACTCATTCGGCCCGTTCAAGCGCAAAAAAATTACCGCCATCCTGAAGGCTTGAGCCTCAGGCGGGCGGTAATTATTTGCCACGTGAATAGGACTGCTCAGCGCCGCAACGGCATGCCCAGATCGACCCGCATACCATCGGGCTGGCTGTCGAAGTGCAACGAGCAGGAACAGCGCTGCACGATCGCCTGGACAATCGCCAGGCCCAGGCCACAGCCTTCGCTGCTGCCATTGCGCCAGAAGCGTTGGGTGAGGTATTGCAGGTCTTCGTTGGAGATCTGCTGGCCATGGTCACGCACGCGGAACACCACGTTATCCGGGGTAGAAAACACCTGCAGTTCCACGCGGGTATCGGCGGGGGTATGGCGCAGGGCGTTGTCCAGCAGGTTACGCAAGGCCGCGACGGCAAGACCCACAGGCATTGCCACTGGAACAGGGGAAAGATCCGGCGTCAGGATCAGATCAATGCGTGAATTGTCACCGGCGTTGGCATCCTGGATCGCCAACCGGGCGACTTCCTCGGCACTGGACTGCAGGCCATCGTCAAACGACAGGCTGCCCTCCACCCGCGCCAGCAACAACAGTTGCTCCAGGGTGCGATGCAAGCGATCGGCGCCCTCCTCGGCGTGCGCCAGGGACTGGTCGCGGGCCGCGCCCTCGGTCATGCGTGCGACTTGCAGGTGGGTCTTGATCGCGGTCAATGGGCTGCGCAGTTCATGGGCGGCGTCACCGGTCAGGCGACGTTCGCGCTCGATGGTCTTGGCGATGCGCTGCAGCAGTTGGTTCTGGGTGTCGAGCAACGGCTTGAGTTCACTGGGCAGAGGGTGAATCTGCAGAGGCTCGAGGGAGTCGACACTGCGCCGCATCAGGGCATCCCGCATACGGTTGAGCGGCACCAGGCTCTGGCCAATGCCCAGCCACAGCAGGCACAGGCAGCCCAGCAATGCCACGCCGACCGGCACCGACGCCGCCAGCAGGATCGACAGGTTGAGGGCTTCACGCTCCACCTGGCGGTCGGCGGTGGTGATCAGCAAGTCGCCACGGGACAAGGTAAAACTGCGCCAGCCCACGCCGTCGATGATCTGGTCGCGAAAGCCGCTGCGGCGCGACTCCAACCCTTCCTCCGGCGTGGTATGGCTGCGCGCCAGGATCTCGCCACGCAAGGAGCTGACCTGGCAAGCCATGCCACCCGGCACATTCAGTTGTTCGGTGCGCAAATGCGCGCCCCCGCTGACGCTGGCCAGGCCCGGCATCTGCTCGGTGAGCCCGGCCACCATGCGCGCAGAAGCCACCAGGCGCTGGTCGAGGGAAAACATCATCTGGTTGCGCAAGTCGTTGAGCATCCAGGCGGCCGCCAGCACCCAGATCAGTACAAAAGCGGCGCCCAGCTTGAACGTCAGGCGCAGACGCAAGCTCTTCACGGCGTGTTTTCTCCGCCATCAGCCGTGCCGAGGCGATAGCCCAGCCCCCTGACGGTTTCGACGATGCCATTGCCCAACTTGCGCCGCAGGTGGTGGATATGCACGTTGAGGGCGTTGCTTTCCAGTTCGTCGCTGAAGCCGTAGACGCTGTCCTTGAGCTGTTCGCTGGACAGTACGCGGCCCTTGTTGTGCAACAGCGCCTGCAACAACGCCTGTTCACGCCGGGACAGATCCACCGGCTGGCCGCCGAGGAAGGTCTCGCGGCTGCTGGGGTCGTAGGCCAGGCGGCCATGTTCGATCAGGTTGACGCTGCGCCCCGCCACCCGGCGCAACAGGGTTTGCAGGCGAGCGGCGAGTTCACGCAAGTCGAAGGGCTTGAGCAGGTAATCGTCGGCGCCGGCTTGCAGGCCGTCGACGCGGTTGGTCACCGAGTCCCGCGCGGTGAGGATCAGCACCGGAATGTCCAACCCCTGGCTGCGCTGTTGTTGCAGCAGCTTGAGGCCGTCTTCGTCGGGCAGGCCAAGGTCGAGCACCATGATGTCGAAGGCCGCGGCCTTGAGCATCGCCCGCGCCGCCGAGGCCGTGGCCACGCGCTCCACGGTAAAGCCCTGGGCGGTCAGGCCGGCCACGATGCCACTGGCGATCAGTTCGTCGTCTTCACAGACCAGTACGTGCATGGTTAACCCTTCATGAAAGATGGCGCGATTAGAAAAGCCACGGATTAAGCGCGCATTATGCCGCTAAAGTTCGCAACACCGGACAATCCCTACGCTCTAGAATAGCGGCGGTTAATCATCGGTTAATCAACGCCACACATTGTGTGCCTCACTTGCATCGAACTAAGGCTTGACCATGCGGCATCTGTTTACCTTTCTGCTGGTGTTGTTCGCGGGATTCGCCCAGGCAGCGCCGGGCAGCCCCTTCGAAACCAAACCCGACTTCCTCCCGGTAGGCAAAGCCTTCGCCTTTACCTCCGAACGTCTTGAGAGCGGCGAAACCCAGCTGTTTTGGCAGATTGCCGACGGTTATTACCTGTACCAGCAACGCATGAAGTTCGACGGCCTGGCCGAAAAACCCGTGCTGCCCGAGGGTGAAGCCCATAGCGACGAGTTCTTTGGCGAGCAGCAAGTCTATCGCCAGGGCCTGGAAGTGAAGATCCCCGCCGGCACCACCGGCCAGGTCAAGCTCGGCTGGCAGGGCTGCGCCGATGCGGGCCTGTGCTATCCGCCGCAGTCGATCACCGTGGACCTGGGCGGCAACCCGGCCGTCGCCGCGACCGCGCAAGCCCAGGACCAAAGCCTGGCCAGCGGCCTGCAGCAGCGCAGCCTGGGGTGGAGCCTGCTGGTGTTCTTCGGCCTGGGCCTGCTGTTGGCGTTTGCGCCCTGCTCGTTGCCGATGCTGCCGATCCTCGCCGGCCTGGTGGTGGGCAGTGGCGCCAGCCCGCGCCGTGGCTTTGCCCTGGCCGGCAGTTACGTGGTGTGCATGGCGCTGGTGTATGCCGCCCTGGGGGTGATGGCCGCGTTGCTCGGCGCCAACCTGGCGGCGTTGCTGCAAACCCCGTGGATCCTTGGCAGCTTTGCCGCGTTGTTCGTGCTGCTCGCCCTGCCGATGTTCGGCTTCTTTGAGCTGCAACTGCCCGCCTTCCTGCGCGACCGCCTCGATAACGTCAGCCGCCAGCAAAGCGGTGGCAGCCTGGTGGGTGCCGGTGTGCTCGGCGCATTGTCCGGCCTGCTGGTGGGGCCGTGCATGACCGCGCCCCTGGCCGGCGCCCTGTTGTATATCGCTCAAAGCGGCAATGCGCTGCACGGAGGCCTGATCCTGTTCGCCATGGGCATCGGTATCGGCATCCCGCTGTTGCTGCTGGTGACTGTGGGCAACCGCTTCCTGCCCAAGCCGGGCACCTGGATGAACGTGCTCAAGGGCATCTTCGGCTTCCTGTTCCTGGGCACCGCGGTGCTGATGATTCGCCCGGTGGTCGGCGACAGCCTGTGGATCGGCCTGTGGGGCGCCTTGGCGCTGGTGATGGCGTACTGTGGCTGGGCGCTGGCCCGTGAGTCCGGCCTGGCGGCCAAGGTATTCGGCGCTGGTTCCCTGGTGCTGGGTCTGTGGGGCGCGGTGCTGGTGGTGGGGGCGGCCGGTGGCAGCGATGAGCTGTGGCAACCCTTGAAGGTCTACAGCGGCTCAAAGGTCGCCGGTGCACCGAGCGCCCACGATGCCTTCACCACGATCAACGACCCGGCCGTGCTGCAAAGCCAGCTCGACAGCGCCAAGGCCCAGGGCCAATGGGTGCTGCTGGACTACTACGCCGACTGGTGCGTGTCGTGCAAGATCATGGAGAAACAGGTGTTCGGCAAACCCGAGGTGATGGACGCGCTCAAAGACGTGCGCCTGTTACGCCTGGACGTCACCGCCGACAACGCGGCCAGCCGCGAGCTGCTGGGCCGCTACAAAGTGCCAGGGCCACCGAGCTTCGTGTGGATCGGCCCGGACGGTGAAGAACGCCGCGCCCAACGCATCACCGGCGAAGTAGACGCCGCTGCCTTCCTGCAACGCTGGACCCAGACGCGGGACGCTCTCTGATGCTGACCCTCACCATCGGCACCTTCGCCATCGCCCTGAATCACCTGCTGCTGATCAGCGCGCTGATTCTCGCCACCCTGGTGGGCTGGCGCGTGGCCAAGCGCGGCGGCGAAAACCCGGAGTCGGTGCTGTTCAGCCTGTTTCTGCTGGGCCTGCTCGCCGCCCGCGTCAGCTTTGTGCTGATGTACTGGAGTTATTACAGCAACGACTGGGTGGAGATGGTCGACCTGCGTGACGGCGGCTTTCTCGCCTGGCCCGGGATCATCGCGCTGATTCTCGGCGCGCTGGTCTACGGCTGGCGTCGCCCTGCCCTGCGCAAGCCGCTCAGCGCCGGGGTGATCACCGGCCTGGTGTTCTGGGGCATGACCAGCCTGTCCCTGAGTCTGTACGAAAAAGGCACGCGCCTGCCGGATATCACCCTGCGCAATGCCAATGGCGAGGTGGTGCAACTGGCGGATTATCAAGGCGGCCCGTTGGTGATCAACCTCTGGGCCACCTGGTGCCCGCCGTGCCGACGCGAAATGCCGGTGCTGGAAAACGCCCAGCGCATGCGCCCCGATGTGACCTTCCTGTTCGTCAACCAGGCCGAAAGCATGCAAAGCGTCAGCACTTACCTGGCCACCCAAGGCCTGAACCTCGACAACGTGCTGTTCGACGCCAGCGGCCGCCTCGGCCAGGCTGTGGGTTCCATGGCGCTGCCGACCACGTTGTTCTACCAAGCCGATGGGCGCCTGATCAACAGCCACTTGGGCGAACTCTCCGAAGCCAGCCTGGCCCGTGCCATGGAACCCTTCGACAACACCACGACAAGGAAACCGACATGCCTCGCCTCCGCCACCTGCTGACCCTGCTGCCTTTGACGCTAGCCGCTACGCTGGCCCAGGCCGAAGACCTGCCGGCGCCGATCAAACAGATCGAAGCCAAAGGTGCCAAGATCATCGGCAAATTCGATGCCCCCAGCGGCCTCACCGGCTACGCCGCCCAGTACCAGAACCGTGGCATGGCCCTGTACCTGACCGCCGACGGCAAGCACGTGATCGCGGGCAACCTGTACGACGCCCAAGGCAATGACCTGAGCACCGCGCCCCTGGAAAAACTGGTGTACGCGCCGATGGCCAAGGAAGTCTGGGCCAAGATGGAAAACAGCAGCTGGATCCAGGACGGCGATAAAAACGCCCCGCGCACCGTCTACCTGTTCAGCGACCCCAACTGCCCGTACTGCAACATGTTCTGGGAACAGGCCCGCCCGTGGGTGAAGGCCGGCAAGGTGCAGTTGCGCCACATCATGGTCGGCATCATCCGCGAAGACAGCCCAGGCAAATCCGCCGCCCTGCTCGCCGCCAAAGACCCGCAAAAAGCCCTGCAAGAACACGAAGCCGCCGGCAAGGGCAGCAAGCTCAAGGCGCTGGAAAAGATCCCGGCCGAGGTCGAGGCCAAGCTTGATGCCAATATGAAGCTGATGGATGAACTGGAGTTGTCGGCGACGCCGGCGATCTTCTATCTGGATGACAAGGGTGGGTTGCAGCAGCAGCAAGGGGCGCCTTCGCCGGATAAGTTAGTGAAAATTCTCGGGCCAAAATAAGCGCCGCCCTCGCGGGCGCCATCGCAGGCAAGCCAGCTCCCACATTTGAATGTATTCACAACTCAAAATGTAGGAACTGGCTTACCTGCGATGAGCATAGGTATCTACACAACTTCGGCACGACGCTAAATCTGTGGCGAGGGAGCTTGCTCCCGTGACGGCCTGGCAGCCGACACAGATATAACTGATGCCCCGCGATCCAATGTGCGAGCTGGCTTGCCTGCGATGAGCATAGGTATCTACACAACTTTGTGGGTTGTAACAGCAGACGGTAACCACGATGCGAAGCGAGTCGCTCTTGATCTGCTTTTGATCTTGATCTCAGGCGCCCCGTTAAACCACGCTGGCCGAACGCAGGCTTGAATTCGTGGGTAACCCGGCAGGACGCCGGGTTAGCCGCCCCGCGCCATGGATGGCGCGTGGCGGCGGCCCACGGATTCAAGCCTGTGTTCGGGCACACCGAGCCTAAGCGAGGTGCCGAGTGGTGGGGCAAGAGCGTTTTGCTTACTTTTGCGCTTTTCAAAAGTGAGCCGCTGTAAAAGCGGAACCCTAAGTGGCCGTTACCGCAGGAATGGATATGTACTCGGTATAACTGCGTCGGCTGTCAGGCCGCCATCGCAGGCAAGCCAGCTCCCACATTTGGATCGCGGTGCACCAGCTCGATCAGCGTCGGCTGCCAGGCCGTCACGGGAGCAAGCTCCCTCGCCACAGGTCCAGCTGTGTAGATGCCTATGCTGCAATGAGGCCCTGACAGACAACGAAGATCAAAGCCCCTCCAACTCCGCCATCAAATCGCTCAACCGATCCACCTTCTCGGCACTGACCTCATTGCCCGCCACCCCCTCGATATACTCGGCCAACTCCGCCACGGTGCTGCACTCGAACATCGCCCGCAACGGCACATCGCGCTGCAGTGTCTTCTGCACCCGCGAGGCAATCTGCGTGGCCAGCAGCGAGTGCCCGCCCAGTTCGAAGAAGTTGTCCTGCACCCCGACCCGCTCGACCTTCAGCACCTCGGCCCAGATACCCGCCAACGTAGTTTCCAGTTCAGTGCGCGGCGCCACATAGTCCTGATTGTGCAACTGGCCGATCTCCAGGGCCGGCAGGGCCTTGCGGTCGAGCTTGCCGTTGGCATTCAGGGGCAGGCGGTCAAGCCATAGCCAATGCAGTGGCACCATGTATTCCGGCAGTTCGGTACGCAGGCGTTGCTTGACGCGCTCCAGCTGTTCACTCGGTTCCAGCGTGGCATCGGCGGCCACCAGGTAGCCGACCAGATGTTTGCCATTGGCCCCCTCTTGCACACCCACCGCCGCGTCGCGCACGAGGGGTTGTTCATGCAGGCGCGCTTCGATTTCACCCAGTTCGATGCGGTAGCCGCGAATCTTCACCTGGTGGTCGATACGCCCGACATACTCCAGCACCCCATCGCTGCGACGCCTTGCCAGGTCGCCGGTACGGTAGAGGCGCTCACCAGGCGCGCCAAAGGGATTGGGTACAAACACCTGGGAGGTGCGCAGCGGATCGCTGACATAGCCACGACCGACACCGGTGCCGGCGACGCACAACTCGCCCACCGCCCCTTGAGGCACCAACTCCAAAGCGCCGTCCAGCAGGTACAAGCGGTTGTTGTCGGTCGGCGTACCAATCGGCAGGTAAGTGCCACGGGTCGACGCCAGATCGACGCGGAAGAAGGCCACATCATCGGAGCATTCCGCCGGGCCGTAGGCATTCACCAGGCCAATTTGCGGGTAACGCAGCAGCCACTGATGGGCCAACTCCGGCGGCATGGCCTCCCCGGTCGGCAACATCCAGCGCAGGCCCTCGAGGCTGATACGCTCCTGGGCCAGCATGCCCTGGATCAGCGACGGCACACTCTCCAGCACGGTGATGCCCTGTGCTTGAACGTGGGCCAGCAACCCTTGCGGATCATGGGCGATGGTATTGGGCACAATGTCCACACGCGCGCCAAACAGCGGCGCGGCGAGGAACTGCCACACAGAAATATCGAAGCTTTGCGACGCGGTCTGGGCGATCACATCGGCATCGCTCAGGTTCAGGTACGGTACCTTGCTCAATTGGTTATTGAGCATGCCGCGCTGTTCCACCATCACACCCTTGGGCAAGCCGGTGGAGCCTGAGGTGTAGATCACGTAAGCAAGGTTGTCCGGGCCACTGTAGACACCTGGGTTTTCACCACGGGCGGGAATTTCCTCCCACACCAGCAACTGGCAATCGACACCTTCGAGCAGCTCGATGGCCTGTTCACGGCACGCCTCGGTGCACACCAGCAACGGCGTGCGGCTCAGGTCGATGATGCGGCTCAGGCGCTGGCCCGGCAGGCCCGGGTCCAACGGCAGGTAGCCGGCGCCGGCCTTGAAGCTGCCGATGATCATACCGAGCAAATCCAGCCCACGTTCAGCCAACAACGCCACCGGTTGGTCCAGGCCGACACCCGCCGCAATCAGCGCGTGGCCGAGGCCATTGCTGCGGCGATTCAGATCCTCGTAGCTCCATTGCTGGTCAAGACAACTGGCGGCGATACGCTGCGGATGCTGCGCGACCTGCTCCTCGAACAACTCGATATAGCTGCGTTCCAGCGGGTAGGCATGTGCGCTCTGGTTACAGCCTTCCACGAGGAATTCACGTTCCTGCTCACCCATCAGCGCCAGCTCGTCCATGTCACCATGGAAGCCCTGCACCAGCGCCAGCAACAGGCGCTTGAACTCAGCGAGCATGTCTTGCACGGTGCTTTCGTCGAAATAACGCTGGTCGTAGGACAGGTGCAAACCGAGGTCATCGCCGGGGTAGCACACCGCCGTCAGCGGGAAGTTGGTGTGGGTACGGCCAGAATCCGAGGTGGCGTTCAGGCTTTGTGCACGGTCCAGCACCGAGACTTCCACTGGCGCGTTCTCAAACACAAACAGGCTGTCGAACAGCGGCTGGCCCTTGGGCAATTCGCTGTGTTCCTGGATCGTCACCAACGGCAGGTATTCGTACTCGCGCAGTTGCATATTGCTGTCGAGCAAGGCGCTCAACCACTGGCGCACGCTGCAGCGCTGGCCGTCCTCGGGCAGTTTTACCCGCAACGCGATGCTGTTGATAAACAGGCCGACAGTGCGTTGCATCTCGGGCATGTCCACCGGGCGACCAGCCACGGTGACGCCGAACAGCACATCGCGATCACCACTCAAACGCCGCAGCACCAGGGCCCACGCCGCCTGGGCGAAGGTGTTGACGGTAAGCTGATGCGCCTGGGCCAGTTCGCGCAGTTGCGCACCATCGCGGGCATCCAGGCGGGTGTAGCAGTCGCCCACCATCATGCCGCCGCTGCCACCAGCGTGTTCGCGCAGGAACGGGCGGTCGCTCGGGATCGGCGTGGCGCGCTCGAAGCCTTGCAAGTTTTGCTGCCACCACTGGCGCGCTTCGTTGAGGTTCTGGCGTTGCAGCCAGGCAATGTAGTCGCGGTAGCGCGGCGGCGCGGCCAGTTGCGCATCGCGGCCTTCGCCCAGGGCTGTGTAGATATCGAAGAAGTCATTCATCAGCAGCGAACGGCACCAGGCATCGATCAGGATGTGGTGGTTGCTCATCATGAACCAGTAGCGCGCCTCGCCCACGCGAATCAGGCGCAAGTGGAAAGGCGCCTGGTTGAGCAGGTCAAAACCGGCTTCGCGCTCGGCCTTGAGCAAGGCTTGCAGACGCGGCTCCTGCTCATCCTGCGGGTCGGCGCTCCAGTCCAGGTACTCGATCGGCGTACTGCCGGGCTTGTGGATCACTTGCAGCATGTCTTCGCCGACGTTCCAGCAGAACGAGGCGCGCAAGGCTTCGTGGCGGGCGATCACCGCTTGCCAGGCCTGGGCAAAACGCTCCGGGTCCAGGGCGCTGTTGATGCGGTAGCGGTCCTGCATGTAATACAGGCCGGTGCCGGGCTCCAGCAGGGTGTGCAGCAGCAAGCCTTCCTGCATCGGGGTCAGCGGGTAGACGTCTTCGATGGCGCTGGCCGGGACCGGCAAGGCGTCCAGTTGCACCTGGGTCAGGCGCGCCAGGGGGAAGTCGGACGGCGTGAGGCCACCGGCATCGTCCTGCAGGCAATGGGCGATAAGGCTGTGCAATTCGCCCAGGTAGGCCTCGGCCAGATCGCGAATCACCTGCTGATCATGCCGCTCACGGCTGAACGTCCAGCGTAGCACCAGCTCGCCGCCGTAGACCTGGCTGTCGATGCTCAGTTCGTTGGGCAACGGCGCATCCGGGTCATGGGCCTGACCGGCGGATTCCTCCAGCGGATGGAACAGCGCGTCAGCGCCAAAGCTCTGGTCGAACTGACCCAGGTAGTTGAAGGTGACCTGCGCGCTCGGCAATGCGGCCATGCTCTGCTTGCACAGGTCTTCGGCCAGGTAACGCAGTACGCCATAGCCCAAGCCTTTATGGGGCACGCCGCGCAGTTGCTCCTTGATCGCCTTGATCGAGTCGCCCTGCTCGGCCTGCGGCGTCAGACGCAACGGATAGGCACTGGTGAACCAGCCCACGCTGCGGGTCAGGTCGATGTCATCGAACAAGGTTTCGCGGCCATGGCCTTCCAGTTGGATCAGTGCCGAGGCCTGCCCGCTCCAGCGGCACAGTACGCGGGCCAGGGCGGTCAGCAACAGGTCGTTGACCTGGGTGCGATAGGCACTCGGAGCCTGTTGCAGCAACTGCCGGGTGCGCTCGGCATCCAGGCGCACGCTGACCGTTTCGGCATCGCAGTTTCGCAATGTTCCTTGTGGGCGCTGCACCGGCAAGGCCAGGGCGGGGCCAGCCAATTGCGCTTGCCACAGGCTCAACTCTTCGCGCAAGGACTCACTGTGGGCATAGGCTTGCAAGCGCGCAGCCCAATCGCGCAGCGCGCTGGTTTTGGCCGGCAGGCTGACGGACTGGCCGTCACTGAGTTGGCGATAAACGTTTTGCAGGTCTTCCAGCAGGACGCGCCACGACACGCCGTCCACCACCAGGTGATGGATGGCGATCAGCAAGCGCTGCTGACCTTGCGGCCCGTCCACCAGCAAGGCGCGCAGCAGCGGCCCCTGTGCCAGGTCGAGGCTGCGCTGGGTGTCGGTGAACAACGCCGTGCACGCCTGCATGTCGCGCACCTGCGCCTGCAGCAGCACGCCGCCTTCCGGCACGCCCATATGTTCGGCATGCCATTGCGCATCGCGCGGGGTAAAGCTCAAGCGCAGCGCGTCGTGGTGTTCCAGCACCGCCAGCAGCGCTTGCTCCAGGCGATGGGCATCGAGCAGTTGCAGTGGCTTGAGCACCAATGCCTGGTTCCAGTGCTGGCGCGCCGGGATGTCGGTGTCGAAGAACCAGTGCTGGATCGGCGTGAGGCCCGAGGGGCCGGTCAGCAATCCTTGCTCGGCGATAATGAGCTCCGAGCGAGTCGCCACGGCAGCCAGGCTCTGTACGGTCTGGTGCTGGAACAGGTCACGGGGGCTGAAATGAATCCCGGCCTGGCGCGCCCGGCTCACCACCTGGATCGACAGGATCGAGTCGCCGCCCAGTTCAAAGAAGTTATCGTCGAGGCCGACTTGCTCCACGTTCAGCACCGCGCACCAGATGGCGGCCAGGCTGTGTTCCAGCTCGCTGCGCGGCGCGACGTAGGCTTGGCGATTGGCCTCTGGGTCCGGCTCAGGCAAGGCACGGCGGTCGAGCTTGCCGTTGGCGGTCAGCGGCATGCTCTGCAGCACGATCAGATGCGCGGGCACCATGTAGTCCGGCAGTTGCGCCTTGAGGTGCGCCTTCAACGCGTCGCGCAAAGCGGCGTGCTCGGCATCGCTGACCAGGTACGCCACCAATTGCTTGCCGCTCGGCGCATCCAGTGCCAGCACCACCGCTTCGCGCACAGCGTCATGTTCGAGCAAGCGCGTTTCGATTTCGCCCAGTTCGATGCGAAAACCGCGGATCTTCACCTGATGATCGATGCGCCCCAGGTACTCCACCAGGCCATCGGCGCGTTGGCGTACCAGGTCGCCGGTGCGGTACAGGCGCCCGCCCTTGCCAGCAAACGGGTCTGCGACAAAACGCTCCGCCGTCATCCCCGGCCGCTGGTGATAACCCTGGGCCAGGCCGGCACCACCGATGTACAGCTCACCGCTGGCGCCCTGGGGCACCAGCGCCAGGTCGGCGTCGAGAATGTAAGCCACGCGCTCGCCGACGATGCTGCCGATCGGCACACTGCCAGCGCCCTCCTCCAACTGCTCGGGCGCCAGGCTGGCCAGGGGCATCACCACGGTTTCGGTGGGGCCGTAGGCGTTGAAGAACAGCTGGGGCGTGAACGCTGCGCGGATGCGTTGCAGGTGTTCGCCGGTCAAGGCTTCGCCACCGGTGATGCACATGCGCACCGGCAGCGTCTGTTGCTGGGTCGCCAGCCACTGCGCCAACTGGCTGCCGTAGCTCGGGGTGAAACCGAGCACATTGATGCGATGGGTACGGATCAGCGCGCAGATTTCTTCGGCATCCCACTGGCCCTGGGCGCGCAATACCACCCGCGCCCCGCACAGCAGCGGCACCAGCAAACGCTCGGTGGCAGCATCGAAGTTGATCGAGTAAAAGTGCAGCTCGCAGTCATCCGGGCGCATATCAAAGCGCTCGATCACCGCCTGGCAATGCATGGCGATCTCACCGTGGGACACCACCACGCCTTTGGGCTTGCCCGTGGAACCCGAGGTGTAGATGAGGTACGCCTGGTGTTGCGCCAGACTCACGAACGGCAGCGCTTCGGCGGGGTAATTCGCCAGCACCGGCGAGTCATCCTCCAGGCACCAGCACGCCACCGTCGCCGGCAATTCACCCAGGGCTTCGAACAGGGCCGCATCACTGAGCAGCAGGCCGATGCCACTGTCTTCGATCATGTAATGCAGGCGGTCCAGCGGGTATTCGGGGTCCAGCGGCACATAGGCACCGCCGGCCTTGAGGATCGCCAGCAAACCGACGACCATTTCCAGCGAACGCGGCAGCGCCAGGCCCACGCGCACCTGCGGGCCCACGCCACGCTCGCGTAGCATCCAGGCCAGGCGGTTAGCGCGCTCATCCAGTTGCGCATACGAGAGGGTCACACCGGCAAAGGTCAGCGCCGGGGCATCCGGCCGCTGGCTGGCCTGCTGGCTGAACAGTTGATGGATGCACTGGTCGAGGCGATGCTCGCCCTTCTCCACCCCCAGGCTGTCTTGCAAGGCGCGTTGTTCATCTGCGCTCAGCAACGGCAATTCGCTCAGGCGCTGGCCAGGATCGGCGACCAACGCTTCAAGCAAGTTGCGCCAATGCTCGGCCATACGCGCAATACGCGGCTCGTCGAACAGGTCGGTGCTGTAGGTCAGGCAGCAACCCAGGCGATGGTCGAGGTCGGTGACTTCCAGGTTGAGGTCGAACTTGGTCGCCCGCGCATCGTTGGCCAGGTACTCCACGGTCATGCCAGCCAGTTGGCGGCTTTGCTGGAATTCCCAGCGCTGCACGTTGCACATCACCTGGAACAACGGGTTGTACGCCGCGCTGCGCGGCGGTTGCAGGGCGTCCACTAGATGGTCGAACGGCAGGTCCTGGTGGGACTGGCCCTCGATCACGGTATGGCGCACCTGCTCGAACAGCTCGCTGACCCGCATCTGCCCAGTGAGCTGGCAACGCAGCACCTGGGTATTGAGGAACGCGCCAATCAAGCCTTCGCTTTCCGGACGGATACGGTTGGCCACTGGCGCGCCGATGCGCAGGTCGGTCTGGCCGCTGTAGCGGTAGAGCAACACCGCCAGGGTCGCGGTCATGGTCATGAACAGCGTGAGGCCGTGCTGGGCGTTGAAGGCTCGCACGCGGGCGGCCAGCTCATCGCTCAAATCAAACCGGTACAGCTCGCCCCGATGGCTTTGCACCGGTGGCCGCGGACGGTCGCCGGGCAATTCCAGCAACGGGTGTTCGTTGCCCAGTTGGGCGGTCCAGTAGTCCAGCTGACGCTGGCGCTCACCGGCTTCCATCCACTGGCGTTGCCATACGCTGTAGTCGAGGTACTGCACCGGCAACGCTGGCAGCGGTGAGTCGCGCTCGTCGATAAAGGCTTCGTACAAGGCGCTGAGTTCACGGGCAAAGATGTCCATGGCCCAGCCTTCGGTGACGATATGGTGCAGGGTCAGCACCAGGTAATGTTCCTGCTCGCCGGCCTTGACCAGGCAGGCGCGCAAAAGCGGCCCGGTTTCCAGGTTGAACGGCGTGTGCGCCTCGACATCGGCCAGTTGCTGCAAACGCTGCTGGCGCTGCGGCTCATTCAGCGCGGAGAAATCCTGCCAGTCCATGCGCACATTGGTTTGCGCCGAGACCTTTTGACAGGCCACACCATCGACACTTGGGAAAGTGGTGCGCAGGGTTTCGTGACGCATGATCAAGGCCTGCAAGGCGGCCTCGAAACGCCCCACATCCAGCACGCCGCGCAGGCGCGCCATGCCGCCGACGTTGTAGGCCGGGCTGTCCGGTTCCATCTGCCAGAGGAACCACATGCGCTGCTGGGAATAGGACAAAGGGACCGGCTGGCTGCGGTCGACTTTGGCGATGGCAGTCTGTTGGTTGCGCTGGCCCGCCGCCTGGATCAGCCCGACCTGCTGGGCAAAATCGCCCAGCTCGCTGGCTTCGAACAGCGTGCGCAGGGGCAGTTCGACGTCGCAGGCCTGGCGGGTGCGGGAGATGATTTGCGTGGCCAGCAACGAGTGCCCGCCGAGTGCGAAAAAGTCATCGCGCAGGCCGATGCGTGGCAGGCCAAGCACCTCGCGCCAGATCGCGGCGATTTGCAGCTGCAAAGGTGTGTGCGGTTCGACGTGTTCGCGGGTTTGCCATACCGGCTCTGGCAAGGCACGCCGGTCGAGCTTGCCGCTGGGGCTCAGGGGCATGGCGTCCAGGCGCATCAGCAGCGCGGGCACCATGTACTCCGGCAACTCGGCAGCCAGGGCGGCTTTGACCCTTTGTTCATCCAGTTCGGTGTCGGCGGTGTAGTAGCCGATCAACTGTGCATCACGCACCAGCACCACGGCCTGGGCAATGCCTACCTGGGCCAGCAGGCGCGCTTCTATTTCTTCCGGCTCCACCCGGAACCCCCGCAGTTTGACCTGCTGATCGAGGCGTCCGAGGTATTCAAGCACGCCATCGGCGTTCCAGAGCGCACGGTCACCGGTGCGATACAAGCGGGCGCCCGCCGCGCCCAGCGGGTCGGCGACAAAACGTTCGGCTGTCAGCCCGGCACGGCCCAGGTAACCCCGCGCCAGGCCGATACCGCCGATGCACAGTTCGCCCGGCACACCGGCCGGCAAAGGGTTGAGCTGCTCGTCCAGTACGCGGCAGATCACATTGCCCAACGGCCGGCCAATCGGCGAGCGCTCGCCATCCGAGGCGGCGCACTGCCAGTGGGTGACGTTGATCGCGGTTTCGGTCGGGCCATAGCGGTTGTGCAATTGCACCGCTGGCAAGCGCGCCAGTACGCGGTTACGCAGCTCGGCGGGCAAGGCTTCGCCGCCGGAGAACAGGCGACGCAGGCTGGTGCATTCGGCCACCAGCGGCTCGTCGATAAACAGCTGCAACAGCGGCGGCACGAAGTGCAGCGTGGTCACCCCCTGTTCCTGCACAAGCTGCGCGATGCGGTGCGGGTCGCGATGTTCGCCCGGCCCGGCCAATACCAGGCGGCAGCCGGCAATCAATGGCCAGAAGCATTCCCACACTGACACGTCGAAACTGATCGGCGCCTTTTGCATCAGCACATCGGTTTCGTTCAGTTGATAGGTGGCCTGCATCCACTGCAAACGCTCGGCCAGGGCGCCGTGGGTGTTGCCCACGCCTTTGGGTTGGCCGGTGGAACCGGAGGTGTAGATCACGTAGGCGAGGTTATCGCCGTGCAAGTGCAAGCCTGGCGCCTGGGTCGGCCAGCTGTCGAGGTGCAGGCTGTCCATGGCAATCACGCTCACGCCTTCGGCGCTAGGCAGTTGGGGCAGCAACGCGGTCTGGGTGAGCAGCAGTTGCACGCCGCTGTCGTTGAGCATGTAGGCCAGGCGTTCGGCGGGGTAATCCGGGTCCAGCGGCACGTAGGCGCCACCGGCCTTGATGATGGCGAGCAGGCCGATCAGCAGTTGCGGCGAACGCTCGGCGGCGATAGCCACGCACACGTCCGGGCCGACGCCTTTGTCGCGCAGGTAATGGGCCAGGCGGTTGGCCTGGGTGTGCAGTTGGGCGAAGGTCAGGCTGCCGTCCTGCCAGACCAATGCGGTGGCGTCCGACGTTGGTTGGTTGAGCAGCTCGGGCAGCCAGTGCCGGGCCGGCGCGCAGGGGGCTTCGCTCCAGGGTTGCTGTTCGTCAGCCTGCATCAACGGCAGATCACCGATGGCGTGTTGTGGTTGCGCGCACACAGCGTGAAGTAGATGGATGAAGTGCTCGGCCAGACGCTGGATGGTCGCGCAATCGAACAGCTCGTCGGCGTAGTCGAACGACAGGCTCAAGCGCCCATTGCGATCTTCTTCGCTGTGCAGTTGCAGGTCGAACTTGGCTTCGCGGCTGTGCCAGGGCAACTCATCGGCCAGCAGGCCCGGCAGGCGGCGCAAGGCACTGAGGTCGCGCTGCTGGTGGTTGAACATGACCTGGAACAGGCCCTGCTCGCGGGCCTGGGGGAAGGCTTCCAGCAGTTGTTCGAAGGGCAGGTCCTGATGCGCCTGGGCGGCCAATGTGGTCTCGCGGGTGGCGGCCAACAACTGATTGAACGGCAGGCGCCCGTCCAGTTCGGCGCGCAGCACCAGGGTGTTGATAAAGAAGCCGATCAGGCCCTGGGTTTCATGGCGTGGGCGGTTGGCATTGGGCACGCCGATACGGATATCGCGCTGGCCACTGTAGCGATAGAGCAAGGTCTGGAACGTCGCCAGCAGCAGCATGAACGGTGTTGAGTCATGGGCCTGGGCGGTCTGGCGGATCGCCGCACTGAGGCGCGCATCCAGGCGCTGGCGATGGCGCGAGGCGCTGTGCCGATGCTGGGCGGCACGCGGGTGATCGGTGGCCAGGTTCAGGGCCGGGTGCTCGTCACCCAACTGCGCTTTCCAATACGTCAGCTGTCGCTGGCCCTCGCCTTCGGCCAGCCATTGGCGCTGCCAGCTGCCGTAGTCGGCGTATTGCAAGGCCAGCGGCGGCAACTCCAGGGACTGGCCTTGGGCGGCAGCGGCGTACAGGCGCGAGAACTCGTCGATCAGGATATTCAGCGACCAACCGTCGGCAATGATGTGGTGCAAGGTCACCAGCAATTGGTGCTCTTCGTCGTCCAGGCGCACCAGGGTGACCCGCAGCAACGGGCCTGTTTCCAGGTCGAACGGGCTGCGCGCCTGGTCTTCGCGAACCTCTTGCGCACGGGCTTCGCGCTCGGTGTTGGGCAGGTCGCTGAGGTCGATGATCGACAGTTCGACATCCGCCGTAGCCTCGACACGCTGAAACGCCTGGCCGTCGCGCTCGTAGAAGCGCGTGCGCAGGGCTTCGTGACGCTGGATCAGTTGCTGGAAGCTCTGGCGCAGTGCGTCTTCATCCAGCTCGCCGCGCAGGTGCAAGGCGCCTGGAATGGTGTAGGCGCTGCTGTGAGGGTCCAATTGCCAGGTGATCCACAGGCGGTTCTGTGCCAGGGATTGGGGCAAGTCTTCTTGACGTGACAGCACGTGGATTGCGCCTTGGGCAACACCGCCATCCTGTTGCAGCTGCGCGACGGCCGTGGCGAAGGCGGCGAGGGTCGGCGCTTCGAACAACAGGCGCAGGTTCAGCTCCAGCCCCAGGCTTTCGCGCAGGCGGGCGACCACTTGGGTCGCGGTGATGGAGTTGCCCCCCAGCAGGAAAAAGTGATCGTCGCCCGCCACATGAGCCAGTTGCAGTTGTTCGCACCAGATCGCCGCGATCTGCTGTTGCAGGTCCGATTCCAGCGCCACTTCGCTCGCCTGCCCCGGCTGCCCGGGGAACTGCGCGTAGCTGTCGAGGCTGCCATCGGCATGCCGAATCGCACAGGCGGCACGCTGCACTTTGCCGCTGGAGGTCTTCGGCAAAGCGCCTGGGTTGAGCAGCACCACCACGCTCGGGGCTTGCTGGCAGGCCTCGGCCACGGTTTGGCGGATCGCCTTGATCAGCGCTTCGGGCGGCAGGATTTTCTGCACGCTGCGGCTGATTTCCGCGGCGATGCCGATGCCTTCCAGGCCCTGGTCATTGACCGCAAACGCGGCGACCCGGCCCTTGCGCACCACTTCCACTTCGCGCTCGATGGTCTGTTCGATGTCCTGGGGGTAGAGGTTATGGCCGCGCACGATCAGCAGGTCTTTCAGGCGCCCGGTGATGTACACCTCACCGTCGCGGATAAAACCCAGGTCACCGGTGCGCAACCAGGTGCGGCCAGCGTGCTGGACGAAGGTCTTGGCGCTGGCTTGCGGGTTGCGCCAGTAGCCGTGGGCGATGCTCGGGCCCGTGGCCCAGAGTTCGCCGACGCACTGGTCGGGCAGCTCGGTGAGGGTGTGCGGGTCGGCGATCAGCACGGCGTGGTCCGGCTGGCTGGTGCCGCAACTCATGATCGCAGGGCCCTGCCCCGGTTCGGCACGGTTGGCGGCCAGCGCCTGTTCGTCCAGGCGCAGGGCGGGAATGCCACGGCCACGGGTACCGCCGGCGACAAACAGGGTGGCTTCGGCCAGGCCGTAGGAGGCGAAGAAATTATTCGGGGTGAAACCACAGGCCGCGAATTTTTCCGCGAAGCGTTCCAAGGTGTCGAGGCGGATCGGTTCGGAACCCGAATAGGCCACGCGCCAGCGGCTCAAATCCAGGCGCTCCAGGGCCGACTCACTGACCCGTTCGCTGCACAGGCGGTAGGCGAAGTCCGGGCCACCGCTGATGGTACCGCCGTATTCGCTGATCGCCTCCAGCCAGCGCAAAGGTCGGCCAAGGAAGTAGGCCGGCGACATCAACACGCAGGGCACGCCGCTGAAGATCGGTTGCAGCAGGCCGCCGATCAGGCCCATGTCGTGGTACAGCGGCAACCAGCTGACGATCACGTCATCGGGGTTGAGGTCGATGCCAAAACCACGGCGGATCAGCACTTCGTTGGCCACCAGGTTGCCGTGGCTGACTTGCACGCCCTTGGGCAATGCGGTGGAGCCGGAGGTGTATTGCAGGAACGCGATGTCGTCCGCCTTGAGGTCGGGCTCGACCCACTGGTCGGCCTGCTGCGCCTCCAGGGTGTCGACGCTCAACACCTTGGGCGCGTTTTCAATCTGCGCCAGGCCCTCGCTGAGGCTGGCAATGGTCAACAGCAGCCGCGGCTCGGCATCGCTGATGATCGACAGCAGGCGCTCCTGGTGATGACGGCGCGTGGATTCCGGTGGATACGCCGGCACCGCGATCACCCCGGCGTACAGACAACCAAAGAACGCCGCCACATAGTCCGGGCCACTCGGGAACAGCAACACCGCACGCTCGCCCAGGCCAGCGTTGGCTTGCAAGGCAGCGGCGATGGTGCGGGCGCGTTGGTCGAGGTCGCGATAACTGAGCACCACACTGTGCTCGGCGCTCTCGGCGAGGAAGCGCAACGCCACCTGGTCCGGCGTCTGCGCAGCACGCTGTTGAAGGGACTGGACCAGGGTGCGGGGGAGTTCGAAGGCGTCCATCATGGGGTTCCTGCCTGAAATCGGCTTACGGGAAATTCGGGAAGTCGGTGGGGTTCAGCCGGCGACGAGCTGCCGCGCCGCGCCAATGCGCCAGCGCGCCAAGTGCTCGTCGGCATAGCGACGCACGCAGCGCAGCACGGCGCTTTCGTGCTGCACGAGGAAGAAGTGATGGCCGTCAAACATGTCCAGGGAAAACCCACTGGCGGCGTCGAGTTGCCAGTCGAGCAACTGGTCGGCACGCACGCTGTCTTGCTTGCCACCGAACACATGGATCGGCAGCGCCAGGGGCTGGCGCTCGCCATAGGTGAAACTGCCGCACAGCAGAAAATCGGCGCGCAGGATCGGCAACATCAGTTGCATCAGCTCGGGGTTGGCCAAGGCTTCTTCGGCGGTACCCTGCAATTCGCGCAGGCGGGCAATCAGTTGGGCATCGGTCTTTTCGACGGCGTACTCGCTCACATCACGACGCGCCGGGCCCGCCGTGCCGGACGCGAACAACGCCAGGGGCGCGGGCAGATTGCGCGCGTTCAGAGCGTGAGCCAATTCAAACGCCAACAGCCCGCCAAGGCTGTGGCCGAACAAGGCATAGGGGCCATCGAGATCACGGCTGATTTCTTCAGCAAGCTGCGCGGCCAAGGCCTTGATATCGCGCTGCAAGGGCTCGTCCATGCGCATGCCGCGTCCCGGCAATTCCAGCGGGCACACTTGCAGCCAGTCCGGCAGGACCCGGCGCCAGCGAGCGTAGACCGAGGCGCTGGCGCCTGAGTGGGGCAGGCAAAACAGGCGCAGCCGCAGGGACGTACTCATCCCGCGAGGACTCCGAACTGAAACACGCTGAATGCACGATAAAAACCCATCTGGTCCTCCTGCGGGTGCTGATCCTTGGCCGTTGTACTAACGAACCTGTCACCCATGAGAACGGACGGAGCCTTCAAATAATTAGTCGCCGGGGGCGAGCGAGACGTGGTTCACACCTTTGCCCAAGGCATAAGATTAGTTCGTCTTCTCATTTGACAATCATTATCATTAAGCATAATTTGTTGCCCGATATGTAGGAGGCCTCAGCAGGGATGCCCTCCCCTAACCTATTCGCAGCAAGGTGATTTCCATGACGGAACAAGTATCCACAGGCAGGTGCGATTCACCCCTTCTCCAGGCGTTCGTCGACAATCGACTGATTTTGGTGAAGATCGCGGCCCGTATCACCGGGTGCCGCTCCCGCGCCGAAGACGTGGTGCAGGACGCCTACTTCCGGCTGCAGTCGGCGCCGACCATCACCTCATCGTTCAAGGCCCAACTGAGTTATCTGTTTCAGATCGTGCGCAACCTGGCGATCGATCATTACCGCAAGCAGGCCCTGGAGCTCAAATACTCCGGGACCGAGGAGGAAGGCTTGAATGTGGTTATTCACGGCGCTTCACCGGAAACCTCGCACATCAATTTCAACACCCTGGAAAACATCGCCGACGCCCTGACGCAACTGCCCCAGCGCACCCGCTACGCGTTCGAGATGTACCGCTTGCATGGCGTGCCGCAAAAAGACATCGCCAAGGAGCTTGGGGTGTCGCCGACGCTGGTGAACTTCATGATTCGCGACGCGCTGGTGCATTGCCGCAAGGTGTCGGGCAGTCATAGCGATACGTTTGCGCGGCGGGTTTAATGCAGCGCCGACATATGTGAGTAAGGGCTCCACGGAAACTACGATGCGAAGCGAGCCGCTCTTGATCTTGATCTGCTTGTGATCTTGATCTGGCTTTTGATCTTGATCTTAGGCGCCCCGTCAAACCACGCTGGCCGGAATTCGACAGGGATTTGGGGGGTAAACCGGCAGGGATGCCGGTTTAGCCGCCCCGCGCCATGGATGGCGCGTGGCGGCGGCCCCCCAAATCACTGGCGGATTACGGGCACACCGAGCCTAAGCGAGGTGCCGAGTGGTGGGGCAAGAGCGTTTTGCTTACTTTTGCGCTTTTCAAAAGTGAGCCGCTGTAAAAGCGGAACCCTAAGTGGCCGTTACCGCAGGAATGGATATGTACACGGTCCAACTGTGTTGACTGTCAGGCCGCCACCGCAGGCAAGCCTGGTTCCACATTTTGACTGTGGGGTGTCAGGTAGATAGGTGTCGGCTTTCAGGCCGTCATCGCAGTCAAGCCAGCTCCCACAGTTGATCCCACTGAGCCCGAAGGATTTTACTTACTAAGACCTCAGGGCACCGGCGTCACATCAATACGATACGGCTCAAAAATCTTCAGCATCTGGCCACTGTCGCGCAGACGCTTGAGCAGTTCGGCAAACGCCGGACCAGTGATCGGTGCCTTGGGCCGCAACAACGCATAGTGGTGATACACCTGGTCAATACGCTCCGACACCAAAAACTGCCCCGCCATGTCTGCGTTGCGCACCATGAAATCACTCAGGTACGAGCGGGTAACCAGCGCAATATCTGCACGCCCACGAGCAACCATCAGCAGATTACTGTCATGGGAGTAGGTCAACGTCGCGTTGAAACGCTCGGCCATGTTCTTGGGATCGGGATTGAAGTCAGCAAAGGCATAGTGATACCCGCTGAATACCGCCAGGCGCTTGCCGGTGAGGTCGGCAAAATAACTCTGGTCGCGACCGGGCTGACGCTGAGCGACAAAAATCTCCGCATCTTCCAGCCCCATATCAACACTGGTATGGGCAATATTCTGCCAACCCCAGGACGGGTTTTCGAAGATCGCCATGTCGACCCGGCCTTGCTCGAAGTCACGAAAACGCCGAGGGATCGAGGTAGGCACCACCACAAACTGGTAATCGGTTTGCGCAGCGTTCAACGCCTCGACCAATTGCGGCAGCAACCCGGTGTCGGCGCCTTGTTCAGGGCGTACGGTGTAGGGCGGAAAATGCGCCGCGCCGATTCTCACCAACTGCGCGGCACCAGCCTGCGTCCACGCGGCGGTGCCCAGTGCCCATAAAGTAAGTCCTGCAGCCAGCCGCCATGGCGAAAACATCGAGGCACACACCGTTGAAGAGTTCAATGCCGATAAGCTAGGCGTTTTTACTGGGGGAGACAACTTTCGCCAGCAAATTAATAACTTGCGCCTCAGTCCGACTTCAGCACCATCAACAAGGCCTCTTCGGCCAACTCCTCAAGGGTCAGGCTGCCTTGGGCACGAAACCAGGTGGTGGTCCAGGATAAGGCCCCGGTGAGGAAGCGCCGGGTAATAAACACATCGCCCCGGATGTAGCCAGCGGCCTTGGCCTCGCCCAGTACCTGCAACCAGATCTGCTCATACACGTCACGCAGGGCCAGCACGTGCGCCTGGCCTTCGGCCGACAGCGAGCGCCATTCGTAGACCAGCACCGCCATGGCCTCGCCACTGCCGCCCATGATCGACTGCAACTCGCAGCGGATCAGCGCCAGCACGCGTTCGCGCACCGTGCTCGCCTCCTCCAGTGAAGCGCGCATCATCGCGGTGTTGTAATGGATGGTTTCCTCCATCACCGCACGCAATATCTCATCCTTGCTCTTGAAGTGATGAAAGATGCTGCCGGACTGGATGCCCACGGCGCTGGCCAGATCTCGCACGGTGGTGCGCTCGAAACCCTTGTTGCGAAACAGATGAGCTGCGGTTTGCAGCAACTTGCCGCGGGCGCTCTCGGGGTCGGTCAATTGGCCACCATCGACCATGGTGCGCATCACCCCCAGGGCTTTGTGCTCATCCATGCTGCTCTCCTTCACGTCTACTGTCGTCTTGGCCGGCAATTTAGGCCGTGACTGCCACCCAAGCAAGCGCTTGGGTAAAACTTGTGACTGGAGTTTACAAACCAAGCGCTTGCTTGGTAGTCTCGGCACCAGCCCTTGGAGGAAGGATTTCTCATGAGCAAGACGGTACGTATCGGCTGCGCCAGCGCCTTCTGGGGCGACACCTGCACCGCCGCCGCCCAATTGGTGCAGGGCGGTGCCTTGGATTACCTGGTGTTCGATTACCTGGCGGAAGTCACCATGTCGATCCTCGCCGGTGCCCGCCTGAAAGACCCCAAGGCCGGTTACGCCACGGATTTTGTCGAGGTGCTGACACCCCTGCTGGCGGATATCCAGCGCCAGGGCATCCGGGTGATCAGCAATGCCGGTGGTATCAACCCCCAAGCCTGCGCCGCCGCCCTGCAAGCGGCCTGCGATAACGCCCACATCCCGCTGAAAATCGCCGTGTTGCTCGGCGATGACCTGCACCCTCAACTCAAACAGCTGCCACCTGTCACCGACCTGTACAACGGCGCCCCACTGCCGCCTCTGTGCGTGTCCGCCAACGCCTACCTCGGCGCACCGGGCATTGCCCAGGCTCTGGGGCTCGGCGCTGATATTGTCATCACCGGCCGGGTGGTCGACAGCGCAGTGGTCAGCGCGGCACTGGTGCATGAATTCAATTGGTCATGGCAGGACTACGATCACCTGGCCCAGGCCGCCCTGGCCGGGCATATCATCGAATGCGGCGCCCAATGCACCGGCGGAAACTTCACCGACTGGCGTGACGTGCCCGACTACGAACACATCGGCTTCCCTATCGTCGAAGTCAGCGCCGACGGCCAGTTCACCGTCAACAAGGTCGAAGGCAGCGGGGGGCTGATCAGCGAACTCAGCGTGGCCGAACAACTGCTGTATGAAATCGGTGACCCGCGCGCCTATGTGCTGCCGGACGTGATCTGCGATTTCAGCCAGGTCAAACTGCAGCAACAAGGCAAACACGCGGTGCGCCTGCACGGCGCCAAGGGCCTGCCACCCACCGACCAGTACAAGGTCAGCGCCACCTACCCCGATGGCTTTCGCTGCACCGCCAGTTGCCTGCTCGCTGGCATCGACGCGGTGGCCAAGGCCGAGCGGGTCAGCCAGGCGCTCATCAACAAGACTTCGGAGCTGTTCAGCCAGCGCGGCTGGGCGCCCTACACCGACGTCAACATCGAACTGCTCGGCAGCGAAGCCACCTACGGCGCCCACGCCCGGCGTGCGGATTGCCGCGAAGTGGTGGTGAAGCTGGCGGTGCGGCATCCGAACAAGCAGGCGCTGGTACTGTTCGCTCGCGAGATCGCCCAGGCGGCCACCGGCATGGCACCGGGGCTGACCGGCATTGTGGGCGGGCGGCCGACGGTGTATCCGCTGATTCGGCTGTTTTCGTTCCTGGTCGACAAATCACGGTGTAGCGTCGCCATCGAGTACCAAGGCCAACGTCATGCCGTCGAGCTGCCCGCCTCCGCGCCTCTGCTCACGCCGGCTGTGCCCATCGAGCCGGCCAAGCCGGAGGGCCGTGCCGATGCCAGTGTGCCGCTGGTGAAACTCGCCGTGGCGCGCTCAGGTGACAAGGGCAACCACAGCAATATCGGCGTGATCGCTCGCCACCCTGACTACCTGCCGTGGATCGCCGAAGCCCTGACCCCGGAGGTAATCGTCGACTGGATGGACCACGTGCTCGACCCGATCCATGGCCGCGTCGAACGCTGGTATTTGCCCGGCAGCCACAGCCTGAATTTCCTGCTGGAGAATGCCCTGGGCGGCGGCGGTATCGCCAGCCTGCGCATCGACCCGCAAGGCAAAGCCTTCGCTCAGCAACTGCTGGAAATCCCCATCGCCGTGCCGCAACACATTGCCGACCAACTCACCTAAAGGACCGTCGCCGTGGCCTTCGACTCGATCTTCAAAGCCGACCTGTTCAAGGGGCAAACCGTGATTGTCACCGGAGGCGGCAGTGGCATTGGCCGCTGCACCGCCCATGAGCTGGCGGCCCTTGGTGCCTGCGTGATCCTGGTGGGGCGCAAGCCAGAAAAACTGCAGAAGGTCGCGGCGGAAATTGCTGAAGATGGCGGCGTCGCCCATTGGCATGCCTGTGACATTCGTGAGGAAGAGGCGGTGAAAGCGCTGGTCACGCAGATTCTGCACGACCACGGCCCCATCCATGGCCTGGTGAATAACGCGGGCGGCCAATACCCGTCGCCACTGGCGGCGATCAATCAGAAGGGCTTTGAAACCGTACTGCGCACCAACCTGGTGGGCGGTTTCCTGATGGCGCGGGAAGTGTTCAACCAGTCGATGAGCAAGCACGGTGGCGCGATCGTCAACATGCTCGCCGACATGTGGGGCGGCATGCCCGGCATGGGCCACTCCGGCGCGGCGCGCTCCGGCATGGACAACTTCACCAAGACCGCCGCGTTTGAGTGGGGCTATGCCGGGGTGCGCGTCAACGCCGTGGCGCCTGGCTGGATTGCCTCCAGCGGCATGGACACCTACGAAGGCGCGTTCAAGGCGGTGATTCCCACCCTGCGTGAGCATGTACCGCTCAAGCGCATCGGCACCGAGTCGGAAGTCAGCGCGGCCATCGTCTTTTTGCTCAGCCCGGCTGCGGCCTTTATCAGCGGTAGCACCCTGCGCATCGACGGCGCCGCCAGCCTGGGCAGCCGCGCATGGCCGCTGCACAAGGCGCAGGCGCCGAGCGAGCCGTTCAACGGGTTCCACCGCGCCTACCTGCCGGATGTGCTCAAGGCGGAGCAATAACGCCATGCCAACCATTGAAACCCTGATCGACCCCAACAGCCTAGCGTTCGCGCAGAACCGCGAAGCCATGCTGGCGTCCATCGCCCAGCTACGCCAACTGGAACACACTCTGCTGGCCAAGGCCCAGGAAGCCAAGCCCAAGTTCGACAAGCGCGGCCAATTGCTGCCCCGTGAGCGCCTCAACCTGCTGCTGGACCCCGGCGCGCCGTTCCTGGAGCTGGCCAGCCTGGCCGGCTACAAACTCCACGACGACAAGGACGGCAGCGCCGCCGGTGGCGGGCTGATCGCTGGTATCGGCTATGTCAGCGGCGTGCGCATGCTGGTGGTGGCCAACAACAGCGCGATCAAAGGCGGCACCATTTCCCCCTCCGGGCTGAAAAAATCCCTGCGCCTGCAACAGATCGCCATGGAGAACAAACTGCCAGTGGTGACCCTTGCCGAAAGCGGCGGCGCCAACCTCAACTACGCCGCCGAGATTTTCGTCGAAGGCGCGCGCAGCTTTGCCAACCAGGCCCGCATGTCCGCCATGGGCTTGCCGCAGATCACCGTGGTGCACGGCTCGGCCACGGCCGGTGGTGCGTATCAGCCGGGCTTGTCGGATTACGTGGTGGTGGTGCGCGGCAAGGCCAAGCTGTTCCTCGCCGGGCCACCGTTGCTCAAGGCCGCCACCGGCGAAGTCGCCACCGATGAAGAACTGGGGGGTGCGCAGATGCACGCGCAAACCGCCGGCACCGCTGAGTACCTGGCCCAAGACGATGCCGACGGCGTGCGCATCGTGCGTGAAATTGTGGGCCTGCTGCCCTGGAATGATCGCTTGCCGCACGCGCCACAACGCGCTTATCGCGAACCGCTGTATCCGATTGAAGAGCTGTTGGGGCTGATCCCCGATGACCCGAAAAAACCCTACGACGTGCGCGAGATCCTGGCGCGCCTGGCTGACGGTTCCAACCTGCTGGAATTCAAAGGCGAGTTCGACCCCCACACCGTCTGTGCCCATCTGCATATCCAGGGGCGCGCCGTGGGAGTGATCGGCAATAACGGCCCCATCACGCCGAAGGGCGCGAGCAAGGCCGCGCAGTTTATCCAGCTGTGCGACCAAAGCCGCACGCCGCTGCTGTTTTTGCACAACACCACCGGCTTCATGGTGGGCACCGAGTCGGAACAGCAAGGGGTGATCAAGCACGGCGCGAAGATGATCCAGGCTGTGGCCAATGCCCGCGTGCCTAAACTCACCATCGTGGTCGGGGGTTCCTACGGTGCCGGCAACTACGCCATGTGCGGCCGCGGCCTGGACCCGCGCTTTATCTTCGCCTGGCCCAACAGCCGTACTGCGGTGATGGGCGGCGCACAGGCCGGTAAGGTGCTGCGCATTGTCACCGAGGCCAAGCAACTCAAGGACGGCCTGGTGCCCGACCCCAAGGTGCTCGACATGCTCGAACAGGCCACCGCGCAGAAGCTCGACAGCCAGTCCACCGCCCTCTACGGCAGCGCCAACCTGTGGGACGACGGGCTGATTGATCCACGGGACACCCGCACCTTGCTCGGATTTTTGCTGGATATCTGTCACGAAGCCGAACTGCGGCAACTGCAACCGAACACCTTCGGCGTGGCGCGCTGATCATTCCCACGCTCCACGTGGGTGATCGTTCCCACGCTCCGCGTGGGAATGCAAACCAGGACGCTCCGCGTCCCAACAGGGAGAACAATAAAAATGATCTTCACCCAGGAACACCAGGAACTGCGCCGCACCGTGCGCGCCTTCGTCGACCGCGAGATCAACCCGTACGTGGATGAATGGGAAAAAGCCGGGCGCTTTCCCATTCACGAGATCTTCCGCAAAGCCGGCGACCTCGGCCTGCTGGGCATCTCCAAACCGGAAAAATTCGGCGGCATGGGCCTGGACTACAGCTACTCCATTGTCGCCGCCGAAGAGTTCGGCACCATCCGCTGCGGCGGCATCCCCATGTCCATCGGCGTGCAGACCGATATGTGCACCCCGGCCCTGGCGCGCTTCGGCTCCGATGAACTGCGCGAAGAGTTCCTGCGCCCGGCCATCAGCGGCGAACAGGTGGGCTGCATCGGCGTCTCGGAAACCGCCGCCGGCTCCGACGTGGCCGGGCTCAAGACCCATGCGCGCAAGGACGGCGACGACTACGTGATCAATGGCAGCAAGATGTGGATCACCAATTCGCCCAGCGCTGACTTCATCTGCCTGCTGGCCAACACCTCGGACGACAAGCCGCACATCAACAAATCCCTGATCATGGTGCCGATGAACAGCCCCGGCATCAGCGTCAGCCCGCCGTTGGAAAAACTCGGCATGCACAGCTCCGAGACCGCCCAGGTGTTTTTCGACGGCGTGCGCGTACCGCAACGCAACCGCATCGGCCACGAAGGCGCGGGCTTCATGATGCAGATGTTGCAGTTCCAGGAGGAACGCCTGTTTGGCGCGGCCAATATGATCAAGGGCCTGGAGTACTGCATCGACAGCACCATCGAATACTGCAAGGAGCGCCAGACCTTCGGCAAGGCGTTGATCGACAACCAGGTGATCCACTTTCGCCTGGCGGAACTGGCCACCGAAATCGAATGCCTGCGCGCCTTGGTCTACCAGGCCACCGAGCAGTACATCAAGGGCCAGGATGTCACGCGGCTGGCCTCCATGGCCAAGCTCAAGGCCGGGCGCCTGGGCCGTGAGGTCAGCGACAGTTGCCTGCAATATTGGGGCGGCATGGGCTTCATGTGGGACAACCCGGTGGCCCGCGCCTATCGCGACGTGCGCCTGGTGTCGATTGGCGGCGGTGCCGACGAAATCATGCTGGGCATCATCTGCAAACTGATGGGCACCCTGCCCGGTAAAAAGCCATGAACACCTTGCTGCTAGAAGCCCACAACGGCGTGCTGCATATCACCCTCAACCGGCCCGAATGCCGCAATGCAATGAGCCTTGAAATGGTCAATGAGCTGCGTGCGGTACTGGCGCAGTTGGACAGCCAGGTGCGCGCCGTGGTGATCAGCGGCGCGGGCGGGCATTTTTGCGCGGGGGCCGATGTGAAGGATCTGGTCGGCGCGGGGGATCAACTGCAAGCGTTGAACCGCGTGTTTGGGACCTTGCTGCAAGAGGTGGAGGCGCTGGCGCAGGTGGTGATCGTGGTGCTGCAAGGCGCGGTGCTGGGCGGTGGGTTCGGGCTGGCGTGCGTGAGTGATATTGCGATTGCACAGGGCCAGGCGCAATTCGGCTTGCCGGAAACCCGCCTGGGCTTGTTGCCGGCGCAGATTGCGCCCTTTGTGGTCAAGCGTATTGGCCTTACCCACACGCGGCGCCTGGCGCTGACAGCGGCGCGGTTTGATGGGGTGGAGGCTGGGCGGCTGGGAGTGGTGCATTTTGTCGAGCACGACTCCCAGGCATTGGCGCAGCGGGTGGATGAGGTATTGGGGCAGGTGTTGCAGTGTGCGCCGGGGGCGAACGCACGGACTAAAGCGCTGTTGCTGGCCAGTGTGGATGAGCCCCTTGAGACCGTGCTGGATCGCGGGGCGCAGTGGTTTGCCGAGGCGGTGAGGAGTGAAGAAGGGGTTGAGGGGACGCAGGCGTTTGTGCAGAAGCGAAAACCGAGTTGGTCTCGATGACGCCATCGCAGGCAAGCCAGCTCCCACAGGGGAACACATTTCAAATGTGGGAGCTGGCTTGCCTGCGAAGAGGCCCCAACACACGCCACATCCACCAAGGGATAACCCAATGCCCGCATTCACCAAGATCCTGATCGCCAACCGCGGCGAAATCGCCTGCCGCATCCAGCGCACTGCCCAGGCCCTCGGCTACCGCACCGTGGCCGTGTACAGCGACGCCGATACCGATGCCCTGCACGTGCAGATGGCCGACGAAGCCGTACACATCGGCCCGGCGCCCGTCCACCAGTCCTACCTGAACACAGAGGCCATCCTCGCCGCCGCCCAACTGACCGGCGCCGACGCCATTCACCCCGGCTACGGCTTCCTCTCGGAAAACCCCGACTTCGCCCGCGCCTGCCTGCAGGCCACGCTCACCTTCATCGGCCCCAGCGCCGAAGCGATCGAACTGATGGGCAGCAAACGCCTGTCCAAACTCGCCATGCTCGACGCCGGCGTACCTTGCATCGCCGGCTACCAAGGCAGTGCCCAGGACGATGCCACCCTGCAACAGGAAGCCGAACGCATCGGCTTCCCACTGATGATCAAGGCCAGCGCCGGTGGCGGTGGGCGTGGCATGCGCCTGGTGCATCAGCGCGAACAGCTGCTGGAGCAACTGCGCACCGCACGCTCGGAAGCCATGAATGCGTTCGGCAGCGACGAGCTGATCCTCGAACAGGCGCTGATCGACCCGCGCCACGTGGAAGTGCAACTGTTCGGCGACAGCCATGGCAACCTCATCTACCTCGGCGAGCGCGACTGTTCGATCCAGCGCCGCCATCAGAAAGTCATCGAAGAAGCGCCCTGCCCCGTGATGACGCCCGAACTGCGCCAGGCCATGGGCGAAGCCGCGCTCAAGGCCGGGCGGGCGGTGAACTATGTGGGTGCCGGCACCGTGGAGTTTCTGCTCGACCGCAACGGCCTGTTTTATTTCCTGGAAATGAACACGCGCCTGCAAGTCGAACACCCTGTCACCGAGATGATTACCGGCCTCGACCTGGTGGACTGGCAGTTGCAGATCGCCGCCGGCCAACCGCTGCCACTCACCCAATCACAGGTGACCCTGACCGGCCACGCCATGGAAGTACGCCTGTACGCCGAAGACCCGGCCCAGGGCTTCCTGCCGCAAACCGGTGACGTGTTGCGTTGGGAACCAGCCCCCGGCGTACGCATCGATCATGGGTTGCTTGAGGGCCAAACCGTCAGCCCGTTCTACGACCCGATGTTGGGCAAGATCATCGCCCACGGCGCCAGCCGCGAAGAAGCCCGGCGAAAACTGCTGCGGGCCGTGGAAGACAGCGTATTGCTGGGCGTGGCGACCAACCAGCGTTTGCTCATCGACCTGCTCAAGCACCCGGACTTTATCAATGGTGACTTCAGCACGGGCTTGATCGCCGAACACTTCAGCGTCATCCCACAGCAGACGGCGACCGCTGAACAGCTCAAGCTGGCCGCCGCGCTGTTTTATCAACACAGCGCCAACCAGCACACCCAAACACTTGCGCGCTGGCGCAATACGGCGAGTGTCCCCGTAACGTACCGCCTGGAGGTCAACGGCCAACTCCACAGTGTCAGCGTTGACGACCTGCAACTCACCACCGACGGCCGCCACGCCAGCCTGGTCATCAAGGGGGTCCGCCGCCGCATCGCTTATCACCTGGACGGCAACCGGCTATGGCTACCAGGGCTGACTGTCACAGACCGCACCCAGCAAGTCGCCAGCCGCCAGGCCGACGCCAGCAGCGGCACGGTCCAGGCGCCCATGGACGGCGCCATCGTCGATATACGGGTGTGCGTCGGTGAGACCGTCAGCAAAGGCCAACTGTTGCTGGTGCTCGAAGCGATGAAAATGGAGCACCCGTTGAAGGCCGGCATCGATGGCACCGTCAAGGAGATGCGCGTCATGACGGGCGATCAGGTGCGCAACCGTCAGGTTTTGCTCGAGATCGAATAACGCCCCTAGGCGGAACTACAGGGCCGGGCTACGCTCTATCCCCATCAGGAAGGGACGAGTACGGGAACCTGCACATGCCTCATTGGCTGATTATTGACCTTGAAGCCACAACGGATGACGGCGGCTGGCCCGTGACGGAGATGGAAGTCATCGAGATCGGTGCCAGCCTGGTCAACCGCCAGGGCCGCGAACTGGACCACTTCCAGCGCTTTGTGCGGCCCTTGCGCCGGCCATTGCTGACGCCCTTTTGCCGCAAACTCACCCATATCACCCAGGCCAATATCGACATGGCCGCGCCGATCACCGAGGTGTGGCCGCTGTTCGAGCGCTGGCTGGGCCAACATCAGCCACGCCTGGAAGGCTGGGCCAGTTGGGGTGACTATGATCGCGTGCAGCTTGAGCTGGAGTGGCAGCGCCATGGCCTCGCCAGCGCCTTGGGCGACACCCCGCATGTGAACCTCAAGCAACGCTTTGCCAAGGCCCGGCGCCTGGACAAGCCGCTGGGGCTCAATGGTGCGCTGCAATTGGCAGGAATGCAGTTCAATGGCCAGCAGCATCGCGCACTGGAGGATGCACGCAACACCGCGCGCCTGCTGCCACTGATATTGCCGGTCTAGGCAGCGTCCACAGCCTTGGGCATACTGGCCAGCCATTTTCCTTTGTTGCTACCCACCTGCACCAACGAAATCCTGTGGCGAGCAAGCTTGCTTGCGCTGGGGTGCGAAGCGCCCCCAAAAAACGGGGACTGCTACGCAGTCAACGGGAGCAAGCTCCCTCGCCACAGAAGCCCGCGCCTGCAGTGATGAGCGTAAGCATCCATCTTTTCCGAGGATTCACCCATGTTCAAAGTCAACGAGTACTTCGACGGCACCGTCAAGTCGATCGCTTTCGGCACCGCAGAAGGGCCGGCGACCATCGGCGTGATGGCTCCGGGTGAATACGAATTCGGCACCGCCCAACGTGAAATCATGCACGTTGTCTCCGGCGCCCTGACTGTGAAGCTGCCCGACAGCAGCGACTGGGAAACCTTCGCCGCCGGCAGCCAGTTCAACGTACCGGCCAACAGCAAGTTCCAGTTGAAGGTTGCGGTGGACACCGCCTACCTGTGTGAATACCGCGGCTAAGCGGTACCCGGCACACAAAAAGCCCGTCTCCCACGAGACGGGCTTTTTTATTCCAGCACCGTTACCGGCATGCCGACTTCCAGGCGCCCGATGCCATCGTTGACCAGGTTCTGGCCGAACATCGCGCCCTTTTCGGTCTTGCGGTAGGTTTCCAGCGTCGCGAAAGGCTCGCGGTCGGGGCTGCGCTCACCGGTCTGGGGGTCGACGGTAGTGAGGATGCACCGCGAGCACGGCTTGACCACCCGAAACTCCACGTCGCCGATGCGTAAGCGCTTCCAGCCGTCTTCGGCGAAAGCCTCGCCGCCCTCGATGACCAGGTTGGGACGAAAACGCAGCATCTGCATCGGGCGGCCGATCTTTTCACACAAATCGTCGAGGGAGCCCTGGCCGATCAACAGCAACGGATAGCCGTCAGCGAAGCCGACCTTGTCGTCATCCTTGCCATAACCGGCTTCGGTGGTGCGCGCACGTTCCAGGGGCAGTTGCACCAGGCGCGTCGGCTTGCCAATGAACGCGCTGACCCAGGCGGCGGCCTCATCGCCAGCATCCGGCACGCGCAGAGTGTCACGCCAAATGGTCACACCGCGCAGTTCGCTGGCGCTGCCCGGCAATGCCACATCCAGCGGCGCGTAGCCCGGCGAGCTCAGGGTCAGGCCCCCGCTGCTGTTCCATAACGCCGAGAGCTGGCTCATCTTCGCCACGGCCCGCTGCGTCAGGAACCGCCCGCTGGCTTCATCCACCAGCATCCAGCGTCGATCCCCGTCCAACCCGAGTTTATCCAGCCCAATCTGCTGCAAAGTTTCGGCCTTGCCGGACTTCAAGGGGTAACGGTACAACGCGCTGAGACGCAGCATGGGCCTGCCTTCCTAGGAAACAAAGTGTCATCCTAAAGTCAGGCGGGCATTTCGTCCAACATCAGTCGCTGGCGCACCACGTCCACCAGCTTGTCCGGCTGGAATTTGGAGAGGAAATTGTCGCAGCCGACCTTCTTGACCATCGAATCATTGAAGCTGCCCGACAGCGAGGTGTGCATCACCACGTACAGACCGCGCAGGCGTGGGTCGTTGCGGATCTCGGTGGTGAGGCGGTAGCCATCCATCTCGGGCATTTCGGCGTCGGTAAAGATCATCAGCAGTTTGTCGGTCATCACCTGGCCGCTGTCGGCCCAAGCCTTGAGCATGTTCAGTGCCTTGAGACCGTCGCTGGCGACGTGCATCTTCACGCCCAACTGGCCCAGGGTGTCACGCAACTGCGACAACGCCACGTTGGAATCATCCACCAGCAGCACTTCGCGGCCACGGGCACGCTCCAGCACCGGGTCTTCAAGTTTGTCCCGGGAGACCTTGGCGTTGTAGGGCACGATCTCGGCGAGGACTTTTTCCACGTCGATGATTTCCACCAGTTGCTCATCGACCTTGCTGATGGCGGTGAGGTAGTGCTGGCGACCGGCGCTGGTCGGCGGCGGCAGGATGGCTTCCCAGTTCATGTTGACGATGCGGTCGACACCGCCCACCAGGAACGCCTGCACCGAGCGATTATATTCGGTGACGATAATGGTGCTGTTGGGGCCCGGCACCAAAGGACGCATACCGATGGCCTGGGACAGGTCGATCACCGGCAGGGTCTGGCCACGCAGGTTGACCACCCCACACACGAACGGGTGGCGCTGGGGCATCAGGGTCAGCTTGGGCAACTGCAGCACTTCCTGCACTTTGAACACGTTGATCGCGAACAACTGCCGTCCGAAGAGGCGGAACATGAGAATTTCCAGGCGATTCTCACCCACCAATTGCGTGCGTTGATCTACCGTGTCGAGAATGCCGGCCATTAAAAGCTCCTGGTGTACACGCCGCAGGCGCGTGAAAGGGTATGCAGCTGTATAAGCAGGTTATCGGCGGCAAGCGCCGGACCTTGACCCCAATAAAATGCCATGTAAATCCATTGATGTCACACTGACATCATGCTTTACTGCTTGGGCCCTTGATGCTCTTTCAAGCCGCCTTGCGCGACAGCCCAATTGACGTGCAGTTCCACCACATAGGGGATTCCCCTATACGCAATCAGGCCCAACCTGATATTCGCGATATCTAATAGCCATTAATGTGACGCCATTCTCATTGCATGAATGGAGTCAGGCTTTTGTTTGCCCACCCAAGCCCTTGGTCTACGGGCCTTTCAGGCACTCACGTATCGGCAACTGAAGTTGCGTCATCCCGCCTAACAGCGGCTAAAGGCGGCATTCGTGAGTTTTTCAATAAACGTCCTACTGAATTATCGGAAGCAACCTACACGCCCCAGTCGTATTTCAGCGCTAGTTTTAAGCCATTCACCCGGTGCGACATCTCATCACCCGACCTTAAGTTGTGGAGACTTGCATGATGAATAGCGCGAACGAATGGCAAACCGCGCTTCCCGAGTTTTTGCTGGAAGCCGAAATGCTGCTGGCCAAGTCCGAGGAATGCCTGAACCACCTGCATTTGATCCGCAATGACAGCGACGCCATCGACTGCATGAAAACCAGCCTGGCCAAACTGGCAGAAAAAGCCGATGGCCTGGCCTTGCAGGCGATCAGCGAGTTCTCCCGGCATATTCAATACCTGATCGCCAATGCCGTGAGCCCGGTGCAACTGCATGACCAAGCCCTGGATGCGTTGCACGACTGCCTGAGGTTACTGGCTTGGCAACTGGAGCTGATTGACATCCGTACCGGGGAACTGGGCCTGGATGACAGTGAGCAAACTTCGCTGATTGCCACGGTGACCTCGCAGATTCCGCAAAAAGACTACAGCCATGACCAGCGTCTACAGCAGAGGTCTTAAAGCCCGGAAAGGTCGTATTTAATACCCCTGTTATCTAAAAGCGACCGTTTAAGGCAAAGATGAAACACTTCTAGAGGCTGAAGAAATATCAATTAGCCAGCACCTTGAAAATTGTACAAATCAGTCTAACTAATACAACTCAAGAGCGCTGTCCTGACGGTCAGGGCATTGATGTGGTTAATATATCGACCGAGGAATATGCCAGGCGACCAACGGTAATAGTGGTGGTACCATGCCTCGCTCGAAATGAAGCAACTTCATTATGGATAACCACGAACCGGCACCGCACTCTCGACAGAGCCTAGTCAACCGCCGTGACCGGTCTTCGCGCAGTGAACCCTCATTGGCTCCATCCGCTATGTACGCCAGCCTCAAGTCACTCATCGCAAGGTTCGTGTCCCGCCGCCATGCGCGCCCCCTCATCCTTGCCCTGTGCCTGTGCTCACTGCTGGTCAGCCTGTGGGTTTACCTGCAAGGCACACCGCTGCCGTTAGTGATTGTGTTGCTCAACCTGGTTACGCTGGCAGTGGTCGCCCTGCACCAGTGGCGCTCGCGCAAAGCCATCAAGTTCCAGCCCCAGGAACTGGCCGACCGCCTGCTGCAAGTCCAGGAAAACGAACGCCACCGCCTCAGCCGCGAGCTGCACGATGACATCGGCCAATTGCTGACCGCCGCCAAGTTGCAAAGCGAATGGTTGCAGCGTCGACTGCCCCAAGACCTGCAAATTCATTGCTCGGTGCTCTGCAACACGCTCAATGAAACCCTGGCCAAGGTGCGCGACGTGTCCGCCATTCTCAACCCTCGCCAACTGGCAAGCCTGGGGCTGGAAGCCAGCCTGCGCGCGCACCTGCTCAAGACCCTGGAAAACACCCAGGTGTGCTGGAGCCTGGAGTGCCAGCAACGGCTCACCGGCATCCCCGAAGAAATGGCCGTGGCGGCCTTTCGCGTCACTCAGGAAGCGGTCACCAACATGCTGCGCCATGCGAAGGCACACAACCTGCTGGTGCGCCTGCAACGCTTGCCGGAAGGGCTGTCCCTGACGATATGCGATGACGGCCAGGGCTTCGCACCTGCCGCCGACCCCGGCAAGGAAGGCCAACGGGGCATGGCCGGCATGTGCGAACGGGCCCACCAGTTGGGCGGCACCGTGTCCGTCAGCAGCCAGCCGGGCAACGGCACACGCATCCACGCACTTTTCCCCTGGGCCCCCCGCGCCCTCGAACGGGCCAGTGCCCATAAGGTTCTCCGGTGACCTGCAATCTGCTCCTGGTCGATGACCATGCCTTGATCCGCGCCGGCGTGCGCGCGCTGATCCTGGATATCCCCGGCTACGCCGTCGTTGGCGAGGCCAGCGATGGCGCGCAACTGCTTGAGAAATTCTGCGCCCTGCAGCCCGACATTGTGCTGCTGGACCTGTCGATGAAACACACCGGGGGCCTGGATGCCTTGCAGCAACTCAAGCGCGCCTACCCCAAGTGCAAAGTGCTGATCCTGTCGATGCACACCGATCCCGAGATGATCATGCGCGCCCTTGAGTCTGGCGCCCACGGCTACCTGCTCAAGGACACCACCGCCAACGAGCTGGAACATGCCCTGCTGGCCCTGCGTAACAACGAACGCTACCTGAGCCCCGCCATCGCCCACACAGTGATCAACCAGGCGCTGATCCGTAGCCAGGCCCCCAGTGCGCCTGTCGCCCACAGCCACAGCCTGACGGCGCGGCAACTGGAAATCCTGCGCTTGATCGTGCGCGGCAAATCCACCCGGGAAATTGCCCACGGCCTGGGCCTGAGCATCAAGACCGTCGAAGCCCACCGCTCGCAGATCATGAAGCGCTTGCAGATTTTTGACGTGGCGGGCCTGGTGTTATTTGCCGTGCGTGAGCAGATCATCAGCCTGGACGACTAACGGCGAACCCAGCGGCAGGTGCACGCGCAGGGCCTTGGGCAGCGCCTCGAAGTGCAGGTCGTCGCCTTCCAGCGGCTCGCCGTCGAGGTTGATGTACAAGCCTTGTGCGACCTTGATCTTCACCCACGGCAAGCGTGCGCGCACGAACATGGTGTCCAGGCCCCAGCCGTTATTCATCAACTCACGCAACGTGCCCACCACTTCCTGGGGCGCCGGCAGGATGCTGACATCCAACAGCCCGTCATCAGCCAATGCACCGGGGCACAGCACATGCCCGCCACCGGCCTGGCGACCGTTACCGATCCCCAGCGCGAGCAACTCGCCTTTCCAATGGAAATCCGGGCCTTCCAATTCACCGTAGGCGGCTTTCAATTCACTGAAGCGGGTTAAACCGGTAAACAGGTACGCGGCACCGCCCAGGACCTTCTTCAGGTCTTCGGACGTGTTGGCCGTGACCTGGCTGCCAAAACCACCGGTGGCCATGTTCAGGAAGATTTGCCCACCGACCTGGCCCAGGTCAATCGCCTTGGACGGCACGTCCAGCAAAGCCAGGGCGCCAGCCGGCTCCAACGGCACGCCGGCGGCCTTGGCGAAATCATTGGCGGTACCCAGGGGCATCAGCACCAGGCTGGCGTCGGTGTTGGCATGGGCCATGGCTTCGGCCACATCGCGCAAGGTGCCGTCGCCACCGCCGGCAATGATATGGGTGTACCCCTCAGCCAGCGCTTCATTGACCAGTCGCCGGGCATCGCCGCCCTCCCAGGTCACCCGCACGGCCAGCTCCCCACCCTGCTCACGCCGGGCCAGCACGGCAGCGCGCACATCCTCATTGAGGGCTTGTTTGCCGTGGAGGATCAACAGGGCTTTGGGGGCGGTCATTTGGGAGAATCTCCTGGGTCAAGGTGCTTGAAGGATGTTGACCTTTGGGGAACAGGAAAAGTCTGTGGCTGGAGAAAATTGATTGAGGTATGCAGATCAAAATGTGGGCTGTCAGGCAGATAGATGTCGGCTGGCAGGCCGTCATCGCAGGCAAGCCAGCTCCCACAGTTGGATCGTTGGGCGCAAGGTAGAGAAGCGTCGGCTGCCAGGCCGCTATCGAGGAATCAGCCCTTGTGCAACTTGCTCATCAACTGCGCCTCAGCCTGGGTCAGCCCGCACGACTGGGTCAACTCATCCACCGTCGCCCCCATGCCAACCAGCTTGGCCGCCTGGGCAAACGACAGGTTCGACGGATCACGCTGCTCCAATTGCACCAACCTGTCCGGCAACGGCGCAAGAATCGCACGCAGTTCATGCACCTCATCCCCCACCCGCACCGCACTTTGCTGGTAATGATCAACGCGCTTGACCAGTTCCAGAATGCGCCGGTCACGCACCGCATCGCGCTCGGCCTGTTGCAAGGCCAACTCCCGCTGCTGGCGCACATAGCGCAGCACAAACGCCAAGGTCCCGGCCCACAACAGGGCCAGGACAATCACCGCTGCCTCAAGGAACAATCAGATGCTCTCCAGTTCCGACCACTCTTCTTCGCTCATCATCTTGTCCAGCTCAACCAGAATCAGCAGTTCGCCGTTCTTGTTGCACACGCCCTGGATGAACTTGGCCGACTCTTCGTTACCGACGTTCGGTGCGGTTTCCACTTCCGATTGGCGCAGGTAAACCACCTCGGCCACGCTGTCGACCAGGATGCCGACCACTTGCTTGTCGGCCTCGATGATCACGATACGGGTGTTGTCGCTGACTTCAACCGTGTCCAGGCCGAACCGCTGGCGGGTGTCGATCACCGTCACCACATTGCCGCGCAGGTTGATGATGCCCAGCACGTAGCTTGGCGCGCCTGGAACCGGGGCGATCTCGGTGTAGCGCAGCACTTCCTGCACGCGCATCACGTTAATGCCGTATGTTTCGTTGTCCAGCTTGAAGGTCACCCATTGCAGGATCGGATCATCCAAACCTTGTGCGGACGCTGACTTGTTCATTCATCTGACCCCTTCAAATGCCGCTATCGACGGCGTGTGTGCACGTAGGCCGCGCAACCGCACGGCCCTTATTGTTCAATCAACTGCGTTTGTTCTGTGGCATTGCCTTCACCGCACCGCTGGCGATCAACTCGGCCAGTTCGGCGACATCCAGCAACGCGCACATGTGTTCAATCACCGTGCCCGCCAGCCACGGCCGCTGGCCGCGGTGGCTGCGCCATTTGATTTCATTGGGGTCCAGGCGCAACGAGCGGCTGACTTGATGCACCGCCAGCCCCCACTCGTAGCCCTGCACCGAGATCACGTATTGCAGGCCCTGGCGAAAATCATCGCGGTAGCGGTCGGGCATCACCCAGCGCGCCGTATCCAGCACCTTGAGGTTGCCGGCCTGGCTGGGCAGGATGCCGAGGAACCACTCCGGCTGCCCGAACAGCGGCGTCAGCTCCTGGCCTTCCAGGGAATAGATCGAGCCCAGGCACACCAGCGGCACCGCCAGGGTCAACCCGGCGACGTCGAACAGCAGGCACTCGAACGGCTCGGCAGCCCACGAGGGGCGACCGTCGCCCGTCACCGGTGGCGGCGTGATGCTGGGCGGCAAGTGCACGTCCACCAGCGGTTCAACCACCGGGGGCGCCACCACTGCCGGGGCGCTCGGCACCACCACGGGCGCCTCCACCCCCTGCGCATCCCGTGCCTGCTCTTCCATCACCGCCTGCTGGAATTCATCCAGCGGGCTTTCGGGTTCGACAGCAGGCTCAAGTACCAGAATCGGTTCTGGCAGTTCCTCAGCCGTCGCATCCTGCAGCAAGGCATCCAGGTAGGATTCCAGTGCCAGTTGCGGGCGGGTCTTGAATTCGACAGGACGGTTCATCACGCCACCTGCGCCACAAGTTGTTGCGACAGCAGGTGCTTGAGCAACGCACGGTAGGCCAGCACGCCACGGCTCTTGCCGTCGAACTGCGACGGTGTGAGCCCGGCACGGCTGGCGTCACGCAGGCGCGTGTCCACCGGGATGTAACCGTTCCAGATAGTGTCCGGGTAGGCATCGCGCAATACGCGCAAGGTGCCGAGGGACGCCTGGGTGCGACGGTCGAACAAGGTCGGCACGATGCTGAACGGCAGCGCCTGCTTGCGCGAACGGTTGATCATCGCCAGGGTGCTGACCATACGCTCCAGGCCCTTGACCGCCAGGTGCTCGGTCTGCACCGGGATCACCAATTGCTGGCTGGCCGCCAACGCGTTGACCATCAGCACGCCGAGCAACGGCGGGCTGTCAATGATCGCGTAATCGAAGTCCTGCCACAGCTGCGCCAGGGTCTTGGCGATCACCAGGCCCAGGCCGCTCTGGCCTGGCGACTGGCGCTCCAGCGTGGCCAGGGCGGTGCTCGACGGCAGCAGGGAAATACTTTCGTTGCTGGTGGGCAACAGCAGTTGCCCAGGCAGATCCGCCGGCACGCTGCCCTTGTGCAAAAACAAGTCATAGCAGCTGTGTTCCAGCGCATCCGGGTCGTAGCCGAAATAGCTGGTCATGGAACCATGGGGGTCCAGGTCGACCACGACCACACGCTTGCCCGCTTCGGCCAGCAAGCCGGCCAAGGCGATGGAAGTGGTGGTCTTGCCGACCCCACCCTTTTGATTGGCAACTGCCCAGACTCTCATTCGGTTGGTTCCTCCCGGCGGGCACAGGCGCGACCGAGACATTGCATACGGTTATTGAGCCAGCGACGGAGAATTGACGTTACTCGGTCGGACCGGCGGTTTGACAACGGGCGGTGCAGTTTGTGTGCCAGCACGCTTCAACGCCGCATCCGGGGTGGCATTGGCGGTACCGGTACCGGTCAGGCTGCGACGCACATCCAGGTTGCGCGAGACCACCAGCACCACCCGGCGGTTACGGGCACGGCCTTCGACCGTGGCGTTATTGGCCACCGGCTGGAATTCACCATAGCCCACCGACGCCAGGCGCTGGGGGTTCACGCCCTGCATGGCCAACATGCGCACGATGCTCGATGCGCGGGCCGAGGACAGTTCCCAGTTGGTCGGGTACTGCGCAGTGCTGATGGGGAAATTGTCGGTGAAGCCTTCCACGTGGATAGGGTTTTCAAACGGTTTGAGGATCGCCGCCACCTTGTCGATGATCGTGAACGCCTGGTCACTGGGCAACGCATCGGCACTGGCGAACAACAGACTGGAGTTCAGCTCGATCTCCACCCACAACTCATTGCCGCGCACGGTCATCTGGTTGGAGCTGATCAGGTCGCCAAAGGCGGCACTGATATCGTCGGCGATGCTTTTGAGCGGGTCGCTGGTGCCTTGGATGCCGGCGGCGGTTTCATCACTGTCATTGACCAGGGGCTTGGCCGGGGTCACGGTCTTGGGCCGCTCTTCGCCGATAGGGATCGGCTTGAGCGACCGCTCGGCATCGTTGAACACGCCCACCAGCGCCTGGGAAATGATCTTGTACTTGCCTTCGTTGATCGACGAGATCGAGTACATCACCACAAAAAACGCGAACAGCAAGGTGATGAAGTCCGCGTAGGACACCAGCCAACGCTCGTGGTTGACGTGTTCTTCAGGCTCGCGACGGCGACGGCTCACAGGCAAATACCTCCCTGACCGCTATTGGCCGCTTTACTGTGGCGAGCGAGCTTGCTCGCGCTGGGGCGCGAAGCGGCCCCCATCCAGGCAACGCATTTGTTCAGACAGATTGCTGTGCCTGGTTTTGGGGCTGCTTCGCAGCCCAGCGCGAGCAAGCTCGCTCGCCACATAAAGCTCACTGGCCACAGGTCAATGCGCATACCCATCAATCCATGAAGCCCTGAAGCTTCAATTCGATGGAGCGCGGGTTTTCGCCCTCGGCAATCGACAGGATGCCTTCGAGCAACATTTCGCGATAACGCGACTGGCGCATGGCAATCGACTTGAGCTTGCTGGCCACCGGCAGCAACACCAGGTTGGCACTGGCCACGCCGTAGATGGTCGCGACAAATGCCACGGCAATGCCGCTGCCCAGTTGCGAAGGGTCGGCCAGGTTGCCCATCACGTGGATCAGGCCCATCACCGCGCCGATGATGCCAATGGTCGGCGCATAGCCGCCCATGCTTTCAAAGACTTTGGCCGCATTGATGTCACGGCTTTCCTGGGTGTAGAAATCCACTTCGAGGATGCTGCGGATCGCTTCCGGTTCGGCGCCATCGACCAACAGTTGCAGGCCTTTGCGCGCGTAGCTGTCAGGCTCGGCATCGGCCACGCCTTCCAGGCCCAGCAGGCCTTCCTTGCGGGCGGTGAGGCTCCAATTGACCACACGGTCGATACCGCCTGCCAGGTCGACCCGTGGCGGAAAAATGATCCACACCAGAATCTGCATGGCACGCTTGAATGAGCTCAGGGGCGACTGCAACAACGCCGCGCCCACGGTGCCACCGATCACGATCAGCGCTGCCGGGCCGTTGGCCAAGGCGCCGAGGTGGCCGCCTTCCAGGTAGTTGCCACCAATGATGGCGACAAACGCCATGGTGATGCCGATCAGGCTCAACACATCCATCAGAGGCAGGCCTCCACCAGGTGCTTGCCGATGTCGTCCAGGCTGTAGACCGCATCGGCCAGGTCAGCCTTGACGATGGCCATGGGCATGCCATAGATCACGCAACTGGCTTCATCCTGGGCCCAGATGGCGCTACCGCCCTGTTTGAGCAGGCGCGCACCTTCACGGCCATCGGCGCCCATACCGGTGAGCACCACCGCCAGAACTTTGTCGCCATAGGACTTGGCCGCCGAACCGAAGGTGATGTCCACACACGGCTTGTAGTTCAGGCGCTCATCGCCCGGTAGGATTTTGATCGCGCCACGCCCGTCCACCATCATCTGCTTGCCGCCCGGCGCCAGCAGTGCCAGGCCAGGACGCAGAACGTCGCCATCCTCGGCTTCCTTGACGGTGATACGGCACAGCTTGTCCAGGCGCTCGGCGAAGGCTTTGGTGAACGCCGCCGGCATGTGTTGCACCAGCACAATCGGCGCCGGGAAGTTGGCCGGCAGTTGAGTCAATACCCGCTGCAAGGCCACCGGGCCGCCGGTAGAGGTGCCGATGGCGACCAGCTTGTAAGCCTTGCGCTTGGGCGCGGGCGAATGCGCACTCGACGCTGCGGCGGCACGTACCGGCGCGACCGCAGGCCGGGCCACGGGCGCAGGCGCCGGGCGCGCAAACGACGAGGTCGGCGCCGCTGCTACGGGCGCAGGCGTGGCAGCTGGCGCGGGCGTGCTGAACAAGCTGCGACGGTTACTGCGGGAAATGCTGTGCACCTTCTCGCACAGCATCTGCTTGACCTTGTCAGGGTTGCGCGAGATGTCTTCGAAATTCTTCGGCAAAAAGTCCACCGCGCCGGCATCCAAAGCGTCGAGGGTCACCCGCGCGCCTTCGTGAGTCAGCGAGGAAAACATCAATACCGGTGTAGGGCAGCGTTGCATGATGTGGCGCACGGCCGTGATGCCATCCATCATCGGCATCTCGTAGTCCATGGTGATCACGTCCGGCTTCAAGGCAATGGCTTGATCGATCGCCTCTTTGCCGTTGGTGGCCGTGCCGACCACCTGGATCGTTGGATCAGCGGAAAGAATTTCCGAGACGCGGCGGCGGAAGAAACCCGAATCGTCCACCACCAGGACCTTGACTGCCATAAACACTCCGTTAGGCGGGGCGGGCATGACCGCCCTGCCCCACCAAAATCAAATACGCCGTGCGGCGTAACGCTTGAGCATGCTCGGAACATCGAGAATCAGTGCGATGCGACCGTCACCGGTAATGGTTGCGCCCGACATGCCTGGGGTTCCCTGCAGCATCTTGCCCAAAGGCTTGATCACCACTTCTTCCTGGCCCACCAGTTGGTCGACCACAAAGCCGATGCGCTGGGTGCCCACGGACAGAATCACCACATGGCCTTCGCGCTGTTCTTCATGGGCGGCCGAGGCCACCAGCCAACGCTTGAGGTAGAACAGCGGCAACGCCTTGTCACGCACGATCACCACTTCCTGGCCGTCCACCACGTTGGTGCGCGACAGGTCGAGGTGGAAGATCTCGTTGACGTTGACCAGCGGGAAGGCGAACGCCTGGTTGCCCAGCATCACCATCAGGGTCGGCATGATCGCCAGGGTCAACGGCACCTTGATGACGATCTTGGAGCCCTGGCCCTTGGTCGAGTAGATATTGATCGAGCCGTTGAGCTGGCTGATCTTGGTCTTCACCACGTCCATGCCCACGCCACGCCCGGACACGTCGGAGATCTCGGTCTTGGTCGAAAACCCCGGGGCAAAGATCAGGTTGTAGCACTCGGTATCGGTGAGGCGGTCGGCGGCGTCCTTGTCCATCACGCCGCGCTTGACCGCGATATTGCGCAAGATGGTCGGGTCCATGCCTTTGCCGTCATCGGTGATCGACAGCAGGATGTGGTCGCCCTCTTGCTCCGCCGCCAAAATCACTTTGCCGTTGCGGGACTTGCCGGCGGCTTCGCGTTCTTCCGGGGTTTCTACACCATGGTCGACCGCGTTGCGCACCAAGTGGACCAGCGGGTCGGCCAGGGCCTCGACGAGGTTTTTGTCGAGGTCGGTTTCTTCGCCCACCAGCTCCAGGTTGATTTCTTTCTTGAGCTGGCGCGCCAGGTCGCGAACCAGGCGCGGGAAACGGCCGAAGACTTTCTTGATCGGCTGCATCCGCGTTTTCATCACCGCGGTTTGCAGGTCGGCGGTGACCACGTCGAGGTTCGACACGGCCTTCTGCATGGCTTCGTCGCCACTGTTCAGGCCCAGGCGCACCAGGCGGTTACGCACCAGCACCAGTTCGCCCACCATGTTCATGATGTCGTCCAGGCGCGCGGTATCCACGCGCACGGTGGTTTCGGCTTCGCTGGCGGGTTTTTCCGCAGCAGCCGGCGCGGCTGCACGCGCAGGGGCCGGGGCGGCAGCAGGTGCTGGCTTGGCAGCCGGCGCAGGTTTGGCAGCAACCGGTGCCGCAGTGGCAGCGGCTGGCGCTGTAACCTGGGCGGCAGCGGCCGGGGCCACTTCGCTGAACTTGCCTTTGCCGTGCAACTCGTCGAGCAGGGCTTCGAATTCGTGATCGGAGATCAACCCGTCACCGGCCGGTGCGGTACTGGCCGCTGGCGCAGCGGCGGCGGCAGTCGCCGCCACCTCGGGCAGGGCTTCGGCCACAAAAGTGCCTTTGCCATGCAGTTGGTCGAGCAGTGCCTCGAACTCGTCGTCGGTGATGTCGGTGCTGGCGTTGGCAGCGGGTGCTTCTGGCGCAGCGGCAGGCGGGGCCACGGCATCTGCTGCGAACTGGCCTTTGCCGTGCAACTGGTCGAGCAACGACTCGAATTCGGCGTCGGTAATGTCTTCACTGCTCGGCGTCGCGGCAGGCTGCACCGGCGCTTCAGCCTCGGCCTTGACCGCGCTGAGGGAGTTGAGCAGTTGTTCGAACTCGCTGTCGGTCACGTCCGGCTCGGCTTGCGCCACCGGTTCCGGTGCGGCCTCGACCACCGGCGCAGCCGCGGTGTCGGCAGGTTCGGCCAGGCGCGCCAGGGCGGCCAGCAGTTCCGGGGTGGCAGCGGTGATCGGTGCACGTTCACGCACCTGGCTGAACATGCCGTTGACCGCATCCAGTGCTTCGAGAATCACGTCCATCAATTCCGAGTCGACGTGACGCTCACCCTTGCGCAGGATGTCGAAGACGTTCTCGGCGATGTGGCAGCACTCCACCAGCTCATGGAGCTGGAGGAAGCCGGCGCCCCCTTTTACAGTGTGAAAACCGCGAAAAATTGCATTGAGCAGGTTCGCATCATCCGGTCGGCTTTCCAGCTCGACCAGTTGTTCGGACAGTTGCTCTAGAATTTCGCCGGCCTCTACAAGGAAATCCTGAAGGATTTCTTCATCGGCGCCGAAGCTCATGTGGGTGCTCCTTAGAAGCCTAAACTGGATAACAGGTCATCTACGTCATCCTGACCTGACACAACGTCTTCACGTTTATCGGCATGAATCTGCGGACCTTCACCCTTGGCGAGATGTTTTTGTGGATCTTTTTCCGAGAGGATCGCTTCGCGGTCATGTTCGATGCCGGCAAAACGATCGACCTGGCCGGCCATCAGCACCAATTTGAGCAAGTTGCTTTCCACTTCGGTGACCAACTGAGTCACGCGCTTGATCACCTGGCCGGTGAGGTCCTGGTAATCCTGGGCCAGCAGGATGTCGTTGAGGTTGCTGGCCACCGTGCGGTTTTCCTGTTCGCTGCGCGACAAGAACCCGTCGACGCGACGCGCCAATTCACGAAACTCTTCAGCGCCGACTTCGCGGCGCATGAAGCGGCCCCAGTCCTGGCTCAAGGCCTGGGCTTCGGTGGCCATGCCGTTGACCAGGGGCGTGGCGTTTTCCACCAGGTCCATGGTGCGGTTGGCCGCTGCCTCGGTCAGCCTGACCACATAGGACAGGCGCTCAGTGGCATCAGTGATCTGGGAAATTTCTTCGGCCTGGGGCATGCGCGGGTCAATCTGGAAATTGACGATCGCACTGTGCAGCTCGCGTGTGAGCTTGCCCACTTCCTGGTACAGGCCGCGGTCACGGGTCTGGTTAAGCTCATGGATCAACTGCACCGCATCGGCGAACTGGCCTTTTTCCAGGCTGTCGACCAACTGGTGAGCATGTTTTTTCAGGGTCGACTCAAAGTCGCCCTGTGACGTTTCGTTATGCTCCATAGCTCCCCCGCGATGGCATTAGCCGTGGATGCGTTCGAAGATTTTCTCGATCTTCTCTTTCAAGGCCAGTGCCGTGAATGGCTTGACCACGTAACCGTTGACCCCGGCCTGGGCGGCTTCGATGATCTGTTCGCGCTTGGCTTCGGCGGTCACCATCAGCACAGGCAGGCTGCGCAGTTTTTCATCGGCGCGCACATGGCGCAGCAGGTCGATACCGGTCATGCCCGGCATGTTCCAGTCGGTCACCAGAAAGTCGATGCTCCCGCTGTTGAGAATCGGAATGGCCGTCAGGCCGTCATCCGCCTCGACCGTGTTGGTGAACCCAAGGTCACGCAACAGGTTTTTAATGATCCGCCGCATCGTTGAGAAGTCATCAACGATGAGGATTTTCATGTTCTTGTCCAATTCGACCTCCAAGCAGTCTTAAACGCGCCCAGCACCTGGACGCGCCATTTCAATCAACAGGCGTTACACAAAAAGGACTGCCCAGGGCACCACGGCACATAGCCGCGAAACCTTGCGATCTCACGGCAGCGTCTGCAGTGCCCCCACACTGCCTGTCAGCGCGCGCGCCACTCGGCCAATCGGCCCCGCAAGCGGGCTGCGCACTGGCTATGCAACTGGCTGACACGCGATTCGCTGACCCCCAGGACCTCACCGATTTCCTTGAGGTTCAGCTCTTCGTCGTAGTACAGCGCCAGCACCAGCCGCTCACGCTCTGGCAAATTGGCGATTGCATCGGCCAACGCGCCCTGGAAACGTTCATCTTCCAGGTCGCGCGACGGCTCCGTATGCGCGCTCGCGCCGTCCTCGTGCAGCCCTTCGTGTTCGCCGTCCTGTAAAAGGTCGTCGAAACTGAACAGGCGGCTGCCCAAGGTATCGTTCAAAATCCCGTAGTAATCGTCGAGACTCAATTGGAGTTCGGCCGCAACTTCATGATCTTTAGCGTCACGGCCGGTTTTTGCTTCAATTGCACGAATTGCATCGCTGACCATGCGCGTATTGCGGTGTACCGAACGCGGCGCCCAATCGCCTTTACGCACTTCATCGAGCATCGCGCCACGGATACGGATACCCGCATACGTTTCGAAACTGGCACCCTTGCTGGCGTCGTATTTGGTCGAGACTTCAAGCAGGCCGATCATGCCGGCCTGGATCAAGTCTTCGACCTGCACACTCGCAGGCAGGCGCGCCAACAGGTGATAGGCAATGCGCTTGACCAACGGCGCATAGCGCTCGATCAATTCGCCCTGGCTGTCACGTGCCGACTTTTTGTAAAGGTTGTAGCCGCTGGATGTCATAGCACCGGTCCTGCGCTCGTCTGATGCACCAAACGCTCGACGAAAAACTCCAGATGCCCCCGCGGGTTGGCGGGCAACGGCCAGGTATCGACCTTCTGGGCAATGGCCTTGAACGCCAGTGCGCATTTCGAACGAGGGAACGCTTCGTAGACCGCACGCTGCTTTTGCACGGCCTTGCGCACACACTCGTCATAGGGAACTGCGCCGACGTATTGTAAGGCCACATCGAGGAAGCGATCCGTGACCTTGGTCAACTTGGCGAACAGGTTGCGCCCTTCCTGCGGGCTCTGGGCCATGTTGGCCAACACGCGAAAGCGGTTCATGCCGTAGTCACGGTTAAGCAGCTTGATCAGCGCATAGGCGTCGGTGATGGAGGTGGGTTCGTCGCACACCACCAACAGCACTTCCTGCGCTGCGCGCACAAAGCTGACCACCGACTCGCCGATCCCGGCGGCGGTGTCGATCACCAGCACGTCGAGGTTGTCGCCGATGTCGCTGAACGCCTGGATCAGCCCGGCATGCTGCGCGGGGCTCAGGTGCACCATGCTCTGGGTGCCCGAGGCCGCCGGCACGATGCGAATGCCTCCGGGGCCCTGGAGCAGCACGTCGCGCAGCTCACAACGGCCTTCGATCACATCGGCCAGGGTATGTTTGGGTGTCAGCCCCAGCAGAACGTCCACGTTCGCCAAGCCCAGGTCAGCATCCAGCAGCATGACGCGACGGCCAAGCTCTGCCAGGGCCAGGGACAAATTCACTGACACGTTAGTTTTCCCGACGCCACCTTTGCCGCCGGTCACCGCGATCACCTGTACGGGATGCATGCTGCCCATTTTATTTCTTTACCTTGTCTTGCTTAGACGCAGGCTACATGGCTTGGCCGCGTGAATCGCTTGCAGACCATCGATGTAGGTACATTTCACGGTGTTCATCCTGCCTCAACCCACCCGTTTAGCCGGGTGGTGGTAAAGGTCGGCGAACATATCGGCCATCGCTTCCTCGCTAGGCTCGTCTTGCATTTGCACACTCACGGCACGGCTGACCAACTGATGACGGCGCGGCAGATGCAGATCATCCGGGATCCGCGGCCCGTCGGTGAGGTAGGCAACCGGTAATTCATGGCTGATGGCCAGGCTCAACACCTCGCCCAGGCTCGCGGTTTCATCGAGCTTGGTGAGGATGCAACCGGCCAGGCCGCAACGCTTGTAACTGTGATAAGCAGCGGTAAGAACCTGTTTCTGGCTGGTGGTTGCAAGCACCAGGTAATTTTTTGACTTGATGCCTCGCCCGGCCAGGCTTTCGAGCTGCATACGCAGCGCCGGATCACTGGCTTGCAGGCCGGCGGTATCGATCAGCACCACGCGCTTGCGCAGCAACGGGTCGAGGGCATTGGCCAGGGACTGGCCCGGGTCGACATGGGTTACCGGCACGTTGAGGATGCGGCCCAGGGTCTTGAGCTGCTCCTGAGCGCCGATACGGTAACTGTCCATGCTCACCAGGGCGATATTCTGCGCGCCGTATTTAAGCACGTAACGGGCCGCAAGCTTTGCCAGGGTGGTGGTCTTGCCCATGCCGGCGGGGCCGACCATGGCGATTACACCGCCCTCTTCCAGGGGTTCGATTTCCGGCGTGGCAATCATGCGCGCCAAGTGCGCCAGCAGCATGCGCCAGGCCTGGCGCGGCTCTTCGACTTCAGCGGTCAAGGCCAGCAGGTCGCGGGACAACGGGCCGGACAGGCCGATGCGTTGCAGGCGACGCCAGAGGTTGGCTTGCTGCGGCTTGCTGCCTTGCAGTTGGGTCCAGGCCAGCGAGCCGAGCTGCACTTCGAGCAATTCACGCAGGCCGTTGAGTTCAAAACGCATCGAGTCAATCACGCGCTGGTCAACTGCGGCAGCCGGGGCAGGCGCTGCAGGACGCGGCGGTTCGACAAAGGTGGGTTCAACCAGCGGCTCGGCGGCGGTCAGCGGCAGGCCGGCAAACAGCTGGCGATTGGTGCTGGCATCGCTGTCGCCACGCATGCTCAGTTCAGCCTGGGCCGACACAATGCGCGAGGCGGTCTTGCGCAGCTCGTCTTCGAGCTCCATGTTCGGCACGCGCGGGGCCAGCGCCTGGGGCGTGTAATCCAGGGCAGCCGTCAGCTCGACACCGCCGGCAATCCGACGGTTACCGATAATCGCGGCATCGGCGCCCAGCTCATCACGGACCAGTTTCATGGCCTGACGCATATCGGCGGCGAAAAAACGCTTAACTTGCATAACCCACTACCTCAGCCATTGGGCCCAACTGTCGCGACAATAGTCACTTGCTTATTGTCAGGAATTTCCTGGTAAGCCAACACGTGCAAATTCGGTACGGCCAGGCGTCCGAACCGCGACAACATCGCGCGAACCGGGCCGGCCACCAGCAGGATCACCGGGTTGCCCTGCATTTCCTGGCGCTGTGCGGCGTCGATCAACGAACGCTGCAGCTTTTCAGCCATGCTTGGCTCCAGTAAAACGCCCTCTTCCTGGCCTTGCCCTGCCTTCTGAATACTATTGAGCAATATTTGTTCCAACCTGGGCTCCAGGGTGATCACAGGCAGCTCGGACTCAGTCCCTACAATGCTTTGCACGATTGCGCGGGACACGCCGACACGCACCGCCGCCACCAGAGCGGCAGTATCTTGACTCTTGGCGGCATTGTTGGCGATGGCCTCGGCAATGCTGCGAATGTCGCGCACGGGCACCTGTTCGGCCAACAGCGCTTGCAACACCTTGAGCAACTGCGACAGTGACAGCACGCCCGGCACCAGTTCTTCGGCCAGTTTTGGCGACGATTTGGCCAGCAAGCCCATCAATTGCTGGACTTCCTCGTGGCCGATCAACTCGTGGGAGTGCTTGTAGAGAATCTGGTTAAGGTGCGTGGCGACCACGGTGCTGGCATCCACTACGGTGTAACCGAGGGACTGCGCCTGGCTACGCTGGCTGACTTCGATCCACACCGCTTCCAGGCCGAAAGCCGGATCTTTGGCGGTGATGCCGTTGAGGGTACCGAACACTTGGCCGGGGTTGATCGCCAGTTCGCGGTCCGGGTAGATCTCGGCTTCGGCCAGAATTACCCCCATCAGGGTCAGGCGATAAGCGCTGGGGGCCAGGTCGAGGTTGTCACGGATATGCACCGTGGGCATCAAGAAACCCAGGTCCTGGGACAGCTTCTTGCGCACACCCTTGATCCGCGCCAGCAGTTGCCCACCCTGGTTGCGGTCGACCAGCGGGATCAGGCGGTAACCGACTTCCAGGCCGATCATGTCGATGGGCGTGACGTCGTCCCAGCCCAACTCCTTGGTTTCCTGGGCGCGGGCCGGGGATGGCAGCAGCTCCTGCTGACGGGCGATTTCCTGTTGGGCCTGGACCTTGACCTGGTTCTGCTTTTTCCAGAACAGGTACGCCGCACCACCCGCCAAGGCCGCCATGCTCAGGAACGAGAAGTGCGGCATGCCCGGCACAATGCCCATGATCGCCATGATGCCCGCCGCCACGGCCAGGGCCTTGGGCGAAGCGAACATCTGCCGACTGATCTGCTTGCCCATATCTTCGGAGCCCGAAGCACGGGTAACCATGATGGCCGCCGCTGTGGATAACAACAGTGATGGCAATTGCGCCACTAAACCGTCACCGATGGTCAGCAAGGCATACACCTTGCCGGCATCGCCGAATGTCATGCCGTGCTGAAACATACCGACGGCCACGCCGCCGATCAGGTTGATGAACAGAATCAACAGGCCGGCGATGGCGTCGCCGCGCACAAACTTGCTGGCACCGTCCATGGAGCCGTAGAACTCGGCTTCCTGGGCGACTTCCGCCCGACGGGCCTTGGCTTGGCCCTGGTCGATCAGGCCGGCGTTGAGGTCGGCGTCGATGGCCATCTGCTTGCCGGGCATGGCGTCGAGGGTAAACCGCGCGCTCACCTCGGAAATCCGCCCGGCGCCCTTGGTCACCACCACGAAGTTGATGATCATCAGGATCGCGAACACCACGATACCGACCACGTAGTTACCGCCGATCACCACCTCGCCGAACGCCTGGATCACCTTACCGGCAGCGGCATGGCCGTCCTGGCCGTGAAGCATCACCACCCGCGTGGAAGCGACGTTCAATGCCAGACGTAGCAAGGTCGCCACCAGCAGAATCGTCGGGAACACCGCGAAATCCAGCGGCCGCAAGGCGTACACGCACACCAGCAAGACCACGACAGACAGGGCAATGTTGAAAGTGAAGAACACATCGAGCAGAAACGGCGGCATCGGCAACATCATCATTGCCAGCATCACCAGCAACAACAACGGCACACCCAGATTGCCCCGCGACAGGTCAGTCAGGGTGCCACGGGCCGTGTTGAGCATTTGAGAGCGATCTACCACCGGTATTCCTCGGGTCCTTGAAGCAAAGTTTTGACGCTGGAGGGCGACTTGGAGGCGGGGTTGCAAGAAGCCTTCCAACTTTGCTTTTGGGGCGATTTTCGGGTGGTAACCGATTCAAGTGTGGGAGCTGGCTTGCCTGCGATGCGGTGTGTCAGGCGCACGACTTGAGCACTCTACAAGGGTGACGCAGAGCGTCACGCGATGCGTTCCTCACGCGGGAGCGTGGGAACGATCAAGAGGCTTGATACCTGAGGCTAGAACAATAACGCGGTTCCCTCGATCATTCCCACGCTCTGCGTGGGAATGCCGCCTGGGACGCTCCGCGTCCCGAGCCAGGCGCACGACTTGAGCACTCTGCAAGGGTGACGCAGAGCGTCACGCGATGCGTTCCCACGCGGGAGCGTGGGAACGATCAAGCCAGCACCCACATGTGATCCAGTTTTTAAACTGGCCTCACATTCTCAGCCTGGGGGCCCTTTGGTCCTTGCGTGATGTCAAATTCTACTTTTTGGTTTTCAGCCAGGGTTTTTAGCCCCTGCGACTGGATTGCCGAGTAATGGACGAAAACGTCATCCCCCCCATCCTCCGGGGCAATAAAACCAAACCCCTTCTCCTCGTTAAACCATTTCACAGTACCCGCTGCCATTGCCGCTCTCCTTACACTTACTCAGAACCCAACCCACCCCGGTGATGCACCCTGACGGGCAACGCATAGATGCCCTTGGGCCGATGGACCATTTGAAACCTCAGTTGCTTACCCACCGACAGCGCTGTGCAACGCCAATCCTTGCGATTGATAAATACCTCTTCTGCCTCGTCATCCAATTCGATCAGCCAATCGCCCCTGACCCAGTCATAGGATTTGACAGTTCCTGTAGCCACCTTCAATCCCGCTCTCCCTGCATCTCGTTTACTACATACGCGCAGTGTTTGGTTCAGTCATAGAACAACGGGAAACATCCTTTGGCTACTGTCAAAGTTGACAGGTAGACGCGAGCTGCCGATGGGTGGTAGCGGTGGAACAGCAGAAGATTCATGCATCCGAGGGTTTCTTGCGCTTGCGGGGTTTTCGCGGTTCGGGAGGGGTGGGTGGAACGTTACCGTGTTGAGCGCCTGTCGACTGAACGGCAACCTCGTTGCCATCGCGATCCCGGGCAATAAAGCCGATGCCTTTGACCGCATCAAACCACCTGACCGTACCCCTATCCATCTCCGCCTCCCGAGTCGTGCAGAGCTGCACGTCTCATCGCTGTATCAAACAGTGAAGGCGGCGTAATGGCTACTGTCAAAGTTGACAGGTAAACGGCACACCACTGTAGGAGCGAGCTTGCTCGCGGAGATGGGTAACGATAACGCGGGGAGCCAGGATGAACGCGACGACGGTGAGTTTTTCGCGAGCAAGCTCGCTCCTACAGTGAGCAGCAGCGTTCAGGAATCGCGACGCAGGTCCGGCGGGATCGGCAAATCCTTGAGCGGATCAGGCCGCTTGCCCTTGCCGGCGCGGTATTGACGGATTTGGTAAACGTAGGCCAGTACCTGTGCAACGGCCAGGTACAAGCCGGCGGGGATTTCCTGGTCCAGATCGGTGGAGTAGAAAATCGAGCGCGCCAATGCTGGCGACTCCAATAACAGAATGTCGTTGGCCACCGCGATTTCGCGGATTTTCAACGCGGTAAAATCACTGCCCTTGGCCAGCAGCATCGGTGCGCCGCCCTTCTCCGGGTCGTACTTAAGCGCTACGGCGTAGTGAGTCGGGTTGGTGATGACCACATCGGCGTCGGGCACCGAGGCCATCATCTTGCGCTGGGACATTTCCCGCTGCAGTTGGCGGATGCGTTGCTTGACCTCGGGGCGGCCTTCCTGGTCCTTGTGCTCGTCGCGCACTTCCTGCTTGGTCATCAGCAGTTTCTTGTGGCTTTCCCACAACTGGATCGGCGCATCCACGGCGGCGATGAGGATCAGCCCGGCCGCCATCCACAGCGCACTCCAGCCCACCACTTGCACGCTGTGGATGATCGCTGATTCCAGCGGCTCATGGGCAATGCGCAGCAAATCGTCGATATCGGACGACAACACCGCCAGCGCCACGAACAGAATCAGGAAAAACTTGGCCAGGGCCTTGAGCAATTCCACCAGGGCCTTGGCGGAAAACATGCGCTTGAGCCCCGCCCCCGGGTTCATGCGGCTGAACTTGGGCGCCATGCTGCCCGCGGCAAACAGCCAACCGCCGAGGGCCACCGGGCCGATCAGCGCGGCCAGCAACAAGGTGATCAGGATCGGCTGCACCGCCAGCAGCGCGATTTTGCCCGAATGCAGCAGGTACTGGCCCATGGCATCGGGGTTGAGCAACACTTCGCGCGGCAAGCTGAAGTTGTGCTTCATCATCTCCAGCAGGTCCAGCGCCAGGCCACCGCCGTAGATCAGCAAGGCGCCTGCACCGGCGATCATGGTGGCGAAGGTGTTGAGCTCTTTGGAGCGCGCGATCTCGCCCTTTTCCCTGGAGTCCTTTTTACGTTTCTCCGTGGGGTCTTCTGTTTTGTCCTGACCACTCTCGCTCTCGGCCATGGCTCAGCGCGCCCGTGCCAGGTCACGTAAGAACTGCAAGGCATCGGTGGCCAGCGGTTGATACTGATTGAGAATGTCAGCCAGGCCGACCCAGAAAATCCCCATACCCAACACCAGGGTCAGCGGAAAACCAATCGAGAAGATATTCAGTTGCGGCGCCGCACGGGTCATCACGCCGAAAGCGATATTGACCACCAGCAGCGCAGTGATCGCCGGCAGCACCAGCAACAGCGAAGCCCCCAGCACCCAGCCGAGGCGCCCCACCAGCTCCCAGAAATGGTTGACCACCAACCCCGAGCCCACCGGCAAGGTGGTGAAGCTTTCGGTCAAGACTTCGAACGCCACCAGATGACCGTTCATGGCAAGAAACAGCAAGGTCACCAGCATGGTCAGGAACTGCCCGATCACCGCCGCCGACACGCCGTTGGTGGGGTCGACCATGGACGCGAAACCCATGCCCATCTGGATCGAGATGATTTGCCCGGCGATCACAAACGCCTGGAAGAACAGCATGAGGGAAAACCCCAGCATGGCGCCGATCAGAATCTGTTCGGCAATCAGCAGCAAGGCGCTCAGGTCGAGAGCGTTCACCGGCGGCATCGGCGGCAAGCCAGGCACGATCACCACAGTGATCGCCACCGCGAAATACAGGCGCACACGACGCGGTACCAGGGTGGTGCCGAACACCGGCATGGCCATCAACATCGCCGTGACGCGAAACAGCGGCAGGATGAACGAGGCCACCCAGGTACTGATCTGGGTGTCGGTCAAGGCCAGCAACGATTGCATCGGCTCAGCCGATCAACTGCGGAATACTGCCGTACAACTGCAGGATGTATTCCATGAAGGTTTGCACCAGCCACGGGCCGGCAACGATCAATGTCACCAGCATCACCAGCAGTCGCGGCAGGAAGCTCAGGGTCTGTTCGTTGATCTGGGTGGCGGCCTGGAACATCGCCACCAGCAGGCCCACCAACAGGCTCGGCACCACCAGCACGGCGACCATCAGGGTGGTCAGCCACAGCGCTTCGCGGAACAGGTCGACGGCGACTTCTGGCGTCATAGCGCTATACCCCTCCGAAACTGCCGGCCAGGGTGCCAATAATCAGCGCCCAACCGTCCACCAGCACAAACAGCATGATCTTGAACGGCAACGAGATGATCAGCGGCGACAGCATCATCATACCCATGGCCATCAACACGCTCGCTACCACCAAGTCGATGATCAGGAACGGGATGAAGATCATGAAACCGATCTGGAACGCGGTCTTCAATTCGGAGGTGACGAACGCGGGTACCAGGATGGTCAGCGGCGCCTGGTCCGGGGTGGCGATGTCGGTGCGCTTGGACAGGCGCATGAACAGCTCAAGGTCGCTGGAGCGGGTTTGCGACAGCATGAAGTCCTTGATCGGGCCCTGAGCCTTGTCGATAGCATCCTGGGCTGTGAGCTTTTCCGCCAGATAAGGTTGCAGGGCTTGCTGGTTCACCTTGTCGAACACCGGCGCCATGATGAACAGCGTCAAAAACAGCGCCATGCCGGTGAGGATCTGGTTCGATGGCGTCTGTTGCAGGCCCAGGGCCTGGCGCAGGATCGAGAAGACGATGATGATCCGCGTAAAGCTGGTCATCAGCATGACGAACGCCGGGATAAAACTCAGCGCCGTCATGATCAGCAGGATCTGCAGGCTGACCGAATATTCCTGCGCGCCCGCCGCGTTGGTGCCCAAAGTGATCGCCGGGATCGACAACGGGTCGGCGCCCAGGGCCATCGGCGCGGCCAGCAACAGCATGAGCGTCAACAAAACGCGCATTACTTTTTATCCTTCTGATCCTTGCCCAGCAACTCCATCAGGCGCTGGGCGAATTCTGGCGTGGCGGCTTCGGTCTTGACCGCGTCCACCGGGGTCTTGAGTACATGCAGCGGGGTGATGCGGCCGGGGGTGATGCCGAGCAGGATCTGCTCTTCGCCCACCTGCACCAGCACCAGCCGATCACGCGGACCGAGGGCGCGCGAGCCCACCAGCTCGATTACTTGGCCGTTGCCCGGGCCGATGCGCTGCACGCGGCGCATCAGCCAGGCCAGCACAAAAATCAGGCCGATCACCAGCAACAGGCCCAGCACCAGCTGCGTCAGTTGCCCGCCGACGCTGCCGACCGCCGGGGCCGCAGCCGTCTGCGCAACCGGCTCCACCGCCAGGGCGCTCAATGGCAGCGCCAGCAACAGTCCCGCCATCGAGTACTTCATCTCAGCGCAACTTCTTGATGCGTTCGCTCGGGCTGATCACGTCGGTCAGGCGGATGCCGAACTTCTCGTTGACCACCACCACCTCGCCATGGGCAATCAGGGTGCCGTTGACCAGCACGTCCAATGGCTCGCCGGCCAGGCGGTCCAGTTCGATCACCGAGCCCTGGTTGAGCTGCAAGAGGTTGCGGATGTTGATTTCGGTGCTGCCCACTTCCATGGAAATCGACACCGGGATGTCGAGGATCACATCCAGGTTCGGGCCATCGAGGCTCACCGGGTCGTTGTTCTTCGGCACGCTGCCGAATTCTTCCATGGCCAGGCGGTTGCCGGCCGGCGCGGTGGCGGCGTCGGCGGCCAGCAGCGCGTCGATGTCGTCCTGGCCAACATCGCCGGTTTCTTCCAGGGCCGCAGCCCACTCGTCAGCCAGGGCCTGGTCTTCGGCGGAAGTGTTTTCGTGTTCGGTAGCCATTACATGTCCTCGGCGCAGCAAACAATCATGAATTGGGGTTGAATCAGCGGCGGTTGATCGGCTCAACCACTTGCAGCGCCAGGTTGCCCTTGTGGGAACCGAGCTTGACCTTGAACGACGGCACGCCGTTGGCGCGCATGATCAACTCTTCCGGCAAGTCGACGGGGATGATGTCCCCAGGCGCCATGTGCAAAATATCCCGCAGGCGCAACTGACGGCGGGCCACGGTGGCGCTCAGCGGCACGTCGACGTCCAGCAGGTCTTCGCGCAGGGCCTTGACCCAGCGTTCGTCCTGATCGTCGAGGTCGGACTGGAAGCCGGCGTCGAGCATTTCGCGCACCGGTTCGATCATCGAGTAAGGCATGGTCACGTGCAGGTCGCCGCCACCGCCATCGAGTTCGATGTGGAAGGTCGACACCACAATGGCCTCGCTCGGCCCGACGATGTTGGCCATGGCCGGGTTCACTTCCGAGTTGATGTACTCGAAATTGACTTCCATGATCGCCTGCCAGGCTTCCTTCAAGTCGATGAAGGCCTGCTCCAGCACCATGCGTACCACCCGCAGTTCGGTGGGGGTGAATTCACGCCCTTCGATCTTGGCGTGACGGCCGTCGCCACCGAAGAAGTTGTCCACCAGCTTGAACACCAGCTTGGCGTCGAGGATGAACAGCGCAGTGCCGCGCAACGGCTTGATCTTGACCAGGTTGAGGCTGGTGGGCACGTACAGCGAGTGCACGTATTCACCGAACTTCATCACCTGCACGCCGCCCACGGCCACGTCCGCCGAGCGGCGCAGCATGTTGAACATGCTGATGCGGGTGTAGCGGGCAAAGCGTTCGTTGATCATCTCCAGGGTCGGCATGCGTCCCCGCACGATGCGATCCTGGCTGGTCAGGTCATAACTTTTGACGCTGCCGGGTTCGGCAGCCATTTCGGTCTGTACCAGACCATCGTCCACGCCATGCAACAGCGCATCGATTTCATCCTGGGACAGCAGGTCTTGCACGGCCATGTCGTGATCCTACTGCAATACGAAGTTAGTGAAGAGCGCCTGCTCGACCACGACTTTGCCGAGTTCTTTCTGGGCCACTTCCTGCACGCTGGCAGTGACCTTCTGGCGCAACATTTCCTGGCCGACTGGCGTGGCCAGGCTGTCGAAGCTCTGCCCGGAGAACAGCATCACCAGGTTGTTGCGGATCACCGGCATATGCACCTTGAGGGCATCGAGGTCCGCCTGGTTGCGCGCCAGCAAGGTGATGCTCACCTGCAGGTAGCGTTGACGACCATTCTGGTTGTAGTTGGCGACAAAGGCCGGAAGCATCTGCTCGAAGATTGCCGGTTGCTTGACGTTCGTGGCAGTTTCGGCGGTGGGCGCCGGTTTACTCGCACTGCTGTGCATGATGTACCAGGTGCCGCCCACCGAGGCACCGATCGCCAGGAGCAGGCCCAGCACAATCAACAGGATCAGCTTGAGCTTGCCTTTGCCTGCGGGGGGAGTTGCTGCGTCGTCGCTCTTCGCCATGCCAATAATCCGTCACTATTCGGGGATTCGTAGATCTATGGCAAGGCAAGAGCAAGTGTTATGCCAGAGTTGTCTGGCAGGCGCAGGAAGATGATCGTTCCCACGCTCTGCGTGGGAATGCATCCTGTGACGCTACGCGTCACCGTGCGCAACGGTCGAAAACATCGCCGACTTCGGGACGCGGAGCGTCCGGGGTGGCATTCCCACGCAGAGCGTGGGAACGATCAGCCAGCTCCCACATTGACCGGGTTTGAGCAGGAAGTCAGGCGTAGTAGTCGACGGCGCTGGAGCCGATCACGCTCTGGCTCACGGGCGCTGCCACTTCGGCCACATCCACAGGGCCACCGGCGTCGCCGCTGTCAGCGCGCCTGCCGCTGCTACTGACGCCTCGCGCCTGGCTCTGCTGTTGCTGCTGGTCCTGGCCCCGCGACTGGTCGGAGACATTCACATCCACCTGCCCCATGCCCTGCTGGGCAAACATCTCGCGCAAACGGCCAGACTGGCTTTCCAGCGCTTCACGCACCACCGCATGGCCGCTCATGAAGTTGACCTGGGCCTGCTGGTCCGCCGTCATGTTGACCTTGATGTCCAGGCGCCCCAGCTCAGCGGGCTGCAACTGGATCTCGGCCGACTTGAGGTTGGCGCTGGACAGGTACATTACGCGGTTGACCACCTCCTCGGTCCAGCCGCTCTGGTGCATGGCCAGGGGCGCATTGGGGACGGGCGGCAAGGCATTCGCGGTTTTCGGCGTGGCCGCCTGGGTCAGCGCAGCCAGGCGGTTGGCGAAGTCATCCACACGGGTGTCGCTGCTGGCGTTCTTGAGGTCCTTGAGGCCGTCATCGATCAGCGCGCCGAAGGCCTTGTCGCCTCCCTGGTCGGTGCTGTCCTTGGTGGCTTGCTGGTCGACCATGTTGGCCAGGCCGGCGGCAAAGCTCTGCGCGGCGGTCGGCTGGTCCTGAGTGGTGGGCGCGGCTTTCTGCGGCGCCTGGCTGCTGGCCGAGACATGACCGCCCTGCTCCATCGCCAGGCGCACGGCCGGCATCGAATCCAGCGGGTCGGCCTCAGGGTCGAAGGTTGGCTGCTTGGGCTCCTCGGTTACCGCGATGAGCGGCTGGGCGTTGTCATCTGCGGCCGTGACGGCAGGCGCTTGTACCGGTACGGGGACCGCCACAGGCGTCACGGTGGCAACCAGCGCCGGGTCGGCAACCGGTTGCAACGCCAGGGACGGGTCGGCAGGTTGCTCACCCTCAGTGTCAGCGCTGTCGTCGCTTTTGGCCGGCTTGGCAGGCAAGGGATTGCCGCTATCGGCAACCGCTGGCGCGCTGGCGGCAGGTTTATCGTCGCCGGCGGCCGGTTTGGCGCTGGGATCAGAAGCCTTGTCGCGCACCGGTTTGGCTGGCGCGTCGTCGCTCTTGGCCTGCGGCTTGGCAGCTTGCTTGGCAAACACTTGAGCGAAGCCAGCGCCCTTGTCCCGCGGAGCCGCAGGCGCTACCGCAGGCGTGGCGGCAGGCGCTTGAGGCTTGGCCGCAGCGGCAGCCTGAAGAAGCGAATTGGGGGCGACTGGCATAAGTAAGGGTCTCCACTGCATGGGGTCGGGGATGCAGTCTATGGAGGTGGAGCAAGAGTCGGGCCAAGTCAGGCCGATAAAATATCAAACCCCAGAAAACCGCTCCCGCTCATGCTCATAAAGCGGCCGAACCAGCGCAAACTCACGATCAATCTGATCCACCAACGCCCCCAAGTCGGAAGCAGACTTGAAGGACTCGGTCTCCAACCGCTCACACAACGTTGCCAACCGCAGCGCCCCCAAGTTGCCACTGCTGCCCTTGAAGCTGTGTGCGATGCGCCCCAACGTCTTGGCGTCGTCCCGCGCCTTGCGCAGCGCTTGCACGCGCTCTTCAGAGTCATGCAGAAAGGTGTCCAGCAGCGTGGGGTATTCGCTTTCCATGACTTCCTGCAAACCCGACAACACCTCGGGGTCCATATGAATCTCAGCCACTTGCTCGCTCCTTGATCAAGAATCGGCGGATTATGCCAGAGCCGCCCAACAAAACTCCACGCAGACAGTGCGCCCGCCATCGGACCAGCCTACAGCGCTGCTCAGTTGACGCACCAGGCTCAGGCCCCGACCAGACAGACGGTCGATGTCCACGGGGCGCGCCAGCTCTTGCTCCACATCAAAACCCTGCCCGCTGTCTTCGAGGCGCAAGGTCAGTTTGCCGCCCTTGTCGGTGGGTACCACCTGCACATGCACGCGCACGTAACCGCTGTCCAACTGCGCCAGGCGCTCATGGCGCTGGCGATAATACTGCGCAAACCCCTGGGCATCGCGCTTGAGCCGTGAGTCCAGGCCCAGCACGCCATGCTCCAGCGCGTTGGAATACAACTCGGCCATCACGCTGTAAAGCGCCCCGCTCTGCGCACGCAGGCCATGGATCTCCAACAGCAGTTGCAGCAGGTACGGCAACGGGTTGTAGGTCCTGAGCGTCTGGGCGCGAAATTCGAAACTCACCGACCAATCCAGCGGGCACGACTGGCCGCTGTCGGCATACATCGGCTCGGCCGCCCGCAATGGCTGGCCCGCCTGCAACGTGATCTCGACCATGCTGACGTCATCGCGCGCCTGGCCGCGAAAGGCCGCCAGGGCCTGCTCGATGTCCTCGAACAGGCGGTCGGGCTCGCGGTTGGCGGCGAACACCTGATGCAAGCGCTCGGCGCCGAACAGTTGATCGTTGGCGTCAGCGGTGTCGAGCACGCCGTCGGAAAGCAAAAACACCCGGTCGCCCAACGCCATGGGCCAGACCTCGGTGCTGTCATCGAACGCCTCTGCCGACAACACCCCCAGGGGCAGGTGCCGCGACATCAATGGCGTGCGCCTGCCCGTGGCGACTTCATGCACATAGCCTTCGGGCATGCCGCCGTTCCACACCTCCACTGCCCGCCGCTGGGCGCTCAGGCACAGCAAGGTGGCGCAGCAGAACATGTCCACCGGCAGGATGCGCTTGAGCTTGGCGTTCATTTCCCGCAGGGTCTGCGTGAGGCCGTAGCCCTTGGCGGTCATGCCGTAGAACACTTCGGCCAGGGGCATGGCGCCGATGGCGGCCGGCAAGCCATGGCCGGTGAAATCACCCAGCAACACATGCATGTCACCCGATGGCGTGTAAGCCGCCAGCAACAAGTCGCCATTGAACAACGCATAAGGCGATTGCAGATAGCGGATATTCGGCGCGGCGTTGATGCAACCGGAATGGGCGACCTTGTCGAACACCGCCTTGGCCGCCCGCTGTTCATGCAGCAGGTGTTCGTGGTGCCTGGCGATCAGGTCACGCTGTTGCAAAACCGTGGCTTGCAGGCGGCGCAGGCGGTCCATGGCGTTGATCTTCGCTGCCAGGATCAAGGGGTTATAGGGCTTGGGCAGAAAGTCATCGCCGCCGGCGTCCAGGCACTGGGCCAGGGCTTCGCTTTCGCGCAGCGACGTGAGGAAGATGATCGGCACCAGCGCCTCCCCCGCCAGTTGCTTGATCTGCCGTGCGGCTTCGAAGCCGTCCATCACCGGCATCAGCGCGTCCATCAACACCAGTTGCGGGCGCTCACGGGCAAACACCTCAATCGCTTCGGCGCCGTTGCTGACAGTCAGCACCTGGTGGCCCTGACGGCGGATGATGCTCGCCAGCAACAGGCGGTCGGCGGCGCTGTCTTCGGCGATCAGGATGGTCAGCGCCTCCAGGACAGGGGCCAGGGCGCTCAATTGATATCGAACAGTTTGTCGAAGTTGGAGATGGCGAGGATCTTGCGCACGTCGTTGCTGCTGTTGATCACACTGACTTCGGCGTCATCACCTCCAGCATGATCCCGTAGCAACAGCAGCATGCCGAGGGCTGAACTGTCCATGTAGGTGGCATCCTTGAGGTCGACGATATAGGTCTCGGGCACCTTGTAGAAACGCTCGTAGGCTTCCCGAAACGCCTGGTGGCTGCCGAAATCGAACCGGCCCTTGATTGCGATCGTCAACTTCTTCCCGTCCAGGGATACTTCTGACTCGACTGACATATGACTGCTTCCTTGTCGTTGCACTAGACACAAGGTGTAGCAGTTGAAGAGCATCTGAGCAACACAGTGAATCAACTGTGGGAGCTGGCTTGCCTGCGGTGGCGGCGTGTCAGCCACTGAATCTTTAACTGAACCACCGCTTTCGCAGGCAAGCCAGCTCCCACACTGGATTTGTGGTGCCGGTTAGAACTGTTCTGGGCGGGGAAGGCGTTGGGACAATTCATCGAGCAGTTTTTGCTCGCGCTTGTCTTCGATGGCTCGCGCTTCGTCGATGTAGCGCTGCACCAGTTTGCGCAGCCCCTCGACCCGGGCAAACGCCTGTTGCCAGGCCTCGCGCGCTTTGTCGAGGTTGGCCTCGTGCCAGGCCAGGCTCTGGCGTTGCTGACCAACGGCGGTTTCAAGCTGATTGAGAAAGCCCTGGTACCCCATCAGCCACTGGCCGGATACACCCTGGCTGCCGCGCTCGATCCACTGTTGCTGGTACTCGCCCCGAAAGCGCTCCAGGTCGCCCAGCTTGCTTTGGGCCAGGCGCACCTGGCCCTGGAAGTAACCCAGGCGCTGCACGGCGGCTTTCTCGGCCTTTTCGGCCATGTCCACCACCGGAGCCAGGCGGGCGGCGCGGCTGTTGGCCATGGCTTAGCCGCCCGGCGCCGGGGCGAAGATGGACTGCAAGTGCGACTGGCTCTCGCCCATGGTGATCTTGTCGTTGAGCCCCTGGCGCAGGTAGGTCACCAGTTGCGGCTGCAAGGCGATGGCCAGGTCGGTGTCGCGGTCACCACCGGCCACATAGGCGCCGACGCTGATCAGGTCACGGCTTTGCTGGTAACGCGACCACAACTGTTTGAACTGCTGGGCACGGGCCATATGCTCCGGCGTGACCACCGCCGGCATCACCCGGCTGATGGACGCTTCGATATCGATGGCCGGATAGTGCCCTTCTTCGGCCAGGCGGCGCGACAGCACGATGTGGCCGTCGAGCACACCTCGCGCCGAGTCGGCAATCGGGTCCTGTTGGTCGTCGCCTTCGGACAACACGGTGTAGAACGCGGTGATCGAGCCACCGCCGGCTTCGGCATTACCGGCACGCTCCACCAGCTTGGGCAGCTTGGCGAACACCGATGGCGGGTAACCCTTGGTCGCGGGCGGTTCACCGATGGCCAGGGCGATTTCGCGCTGGGCCTGGGCGAAACGCGTGAGCGAGTCCATCAGCAACAGGACGTTCTTGCCCTTGTCGCGAAAATATTCGGCGATGCGCGTGCAGTACATCGCCGCACGCAGGCGCATCAGCGGTGCATCGTCTGCCGGAGAAGCGACGACAACGGAACGCTTGAGCCCTTCTTCACCGAGGCTGTGCTCGATGAACTCCTTCACTTCACGGCCCCGCTCGCCGATCAGCCCCACCACGATGATGTCGGCCTCGGTAAAGCGCGTCATCATGCCCAGCAACACCGACTTACCCACGCCAGTACCGGCGAACAGGCCCAGGCGCTGGCCGCGACCGACCGTCAATAAACCGTTGATGCTGCGAATACCCACGTCCAGTGGCACGCTGATGGGGTTGCGCTTGAGCGGATTGATGGTGGGGCCGTCCATCGGCACCCAGTCTTCGGCCTTCATGCCGCCCTTGCCGTCCAGCGCACGGCCGGCCCCGTCGAGTACGCGGCCCAGCATGCTCATGCCCATGGGCAGGCGGCCAGTGTCGGCCAGCGGCACCACGCGGGCGCCGGGGGCAATGCCGGCGAGGCTGCCGACCGGCATCAGAAAAATCTTGCTGCCCGAAAAGCCCATCACCTCGGCTTCGACCTGCACCGGGTGGTAGCTGTCGTCGTTGATCACCAGGCAGCGGCTGCCCATGGCGGCGCGCAGGCCCTCGGCTTCGAGGGTCAGGCCGACCATGCGCAACAGGCGCCCTTCGAGGATTGGCTGGCCGGGCAATTCGGTGGCCTCGGCGTAGCTGCCCAGGCGCTTGGCGAAGCTGGTGCGATCAAGGCGCATCGGTGGCGTCCAGGTCAACGCTCAGGTCCGGCTCGGCGGGGTGCAGGGCTTGTTCATGCAGTTGATCGAACAACTTGGCCATGATCTGGCTGATGCGGGTTTCCACCGTTGCATCGATGCGGCTGTGCTCGGTTTCGACACGGCAACCACCTGGCTGCAACGAAGCGTCTTCGACGATGCGCCAGGTTTCTTCATGGCGCTCGCGCAGGGCTTTGACCTGTTCGAAATCCTGGGGGTTGATGTACAGCCGCACATTGCCGACGCCCAGGGGCAGCAGCTTGAGGGCTTCGCGCATCACGCCTTCGATCTGGCTGGAATCGAGCACCAGTTCGCGCTGGATCACTTGGTGCGCGATGTGCTGCACCAGGCCAACCATGGATTTTTCCAGCTGCGAGTCCTGTTCGGCGATAGGGTCGAACAGGTTGCCCATCAAGCGCTCCAGGCTACCCAGCTTGGTGGCCAGCGCCGCCTCGGCTTCCTGGCGAACCTTGAGGGTGGTGCTGCGAAAACCGTCTTTTTCCCCCGCCGCGAAGCCTTCGTTGTAGGCCTCCTGACGAATGGTTTCCAGCTCTTCGAGGGTCAGTGGCTGGACTTCATCCAGTGGCACTTCTTCCATCTCTGCCGGAGGTTCTTCAACCGGTTCAGGCTCGGGCTCCGGCACATGGGGGTCGAAACTGGGCAGCGACCAGATGTCGAAACCACCGACATCCCGCGCGCGAATCAGATCGCTGGGCGCCTCATCTTTATTCGACATGCAAGGCGCCTTAGATCATTTCTTCGCCGCCCTTCCCGCCGAGAACGATTTCTCCGGCTTCGGCCATACGGCGGGCAATGGTGAGGATTTCCTTCTGGGCGGTTTCCACGTCGCTGACGCGCACCGGGCCCTTGGCTTCCAGGTCGTCGCGCAACAGCTCCGAGGCGCGCTTGGACATGTTCTTGAAGATCTTTTCTTTGACGTTTTCGTCCGAGCCCTTGAGCGCCAGCACCAGCACGTCCGAGGACACTTCGCGCAGCAGCGCCTGGATGCCACGGTCGTCGACATCGGCCAGGTTGTTGAACACGAACATCAGGTCTTCGATCTGGCCGGACAGGGTGTCGTCGATCTCGCGGATCGAGTCCATCAACTGGCCTTCAACCGAGCTGTCGAGGAAGTTCATGATGTCGGCTGCGCGCTTGATGCCACCCAGGGTGGTGCGCGAGGCGTTGGAATTGCCGGAGAACTGCTTCTCCAGAATGGTGTTGAGTTCTTTGAGCGCCGCCGGTTGCACAGTGTTCAGCGATGACACACGCAGGATAATGTCCAGGCGCACTTTATGGTCGAAGTGCCCGAGCACTTCACCGGCCTGGTCCGGGTCGAGATAGGCCACCACGATCGCCTGGATCTGCGGGTGCTCATAGCGGATCACGTCGGCCACTGCCCGCGGTTCCATCCACTTGAGGCTGTCCAGGCCGCTGGTGTTGCCACCCAGCAGGATGCGGTCGATCAGGCCGTTGGCCTTGTCTTCGCCCAGGGCCGAGGTGAGCATCTTGCGAATGTAGCTGTCGGAGCCGACGCCCAGGCTGGTCTGGTCGCCGACGATCTCGACGAACTCGCTCATCACCTGCTCGACTTGCTCGCGGTGCACATTGCGCATCTGCGCCATGGCCACGCCGACACGCTGGACCTCTTTGGGGCCCATGTGGCGCAGCACTTGGGCAGCGTCGGTTTCACCCAGGGACAGCAGCAACACAGCGGCTTTGTCGACCCGGGACAGCTTGGCCACAGCGGCTCGATCATTCATCAGCGTTAATCCACTCTTTCACGACCTGAGCCACACGGCCCGGGTCTTCTGCCACCAGACTCTTGATTGCGTTCAACTGAGCGTCATAGCCTTCGCTCGGGCTTGGCAACAGGATGCTTTGCGGGCCGCCAAGGCTGACGCGGTCGTTGGCCAGTTCGCCGTCCAGGCCGCCCATGCCACCCAACTCGACGTCGCCACCGGCCAGTGCCAGTTGCTTCTTGCCGCCACCGGTGATGTTGTTGAGCACCGGGCGCAGTACACCAAACACCAGCACCAGGATGAACAACACGCCCAGCACTTGTTTGACGATGTCCCAGAACCACGGCTGGGTGTAGAACGCAGGGTCAGCGATCACTTCACCGCGCTCGGCGGAGAACGGCATGTTGATCACGCTGACGCTGTCGCCACGGCTGGCGTCGAAGCCAACGGCGTCCTGCACCAGGCGGGTGAAACGGGCCAGTTCGTCAGCCGTCCAGGGTGCACGGGTCACCGCGCCGTCCGCAGGGTTGACCTTGACCTGGTCATCGACCACCACCGACACCGACAGGCGATTGATCTTGCCCTGTTGCTGCTTGGTGTGGCTGATGGAACGGTCCAGTTCGAAGTTCTTGGTGGACTGGTTACGCTTGTCCGCAGGGTACGGCGCAAGCATCGGCTGGCCGGTGGCCGGGTCCATGATCTGCTGGCCGTTGGCGTCCAGCAATGGCTGGCCAGGCTGGATCGCGCCCGCCGTGGCGGCAGCGCCACCGGTGGTCTGCGGTGCCGAGGCCGGCGCGGGTGGCTGGTTGCTCAGGGCGCCCGGCACACCTTGGGGGCCATTGCTGGCGGTGCGTTGTTCGCTGGTGGACTGCTCGCTGCGCAGGGCCGGCTGGTCCGGGTTGAACTGCTCGGAGGTGGACTCGACGGCGCTGAAATCCACATCGGCGGAGACTTCAGCCTTGTAGCGGTCGTTGCCCAGTACCGGTTGCAGGATATTGTGCACGCGCTGGGTGAGCATGCTTTCCATGCGGCGACTGTAGTCGAACTGCTTGCCGGCCTGGGTCAGCGCGGAGTTTTCGGCCATGTCGGACAGCAGGTTGCCCTTCTGGTCCACCACGGTGATTTGCGATTTGCTCAATTCGGGAACACTGGTGGCCACCAGGTTGACGATCGCCAGTACCTGGCCAGGCTCCAGGGAGCGGCCGGCGAAAAGTTCGACCAAGACCGAGGCGCTGGGCTTGCGTTCGTCACGCACGAACACCGAGCTTTTCGGAATCGCCAGGTGCACACGGGCGGCCTTGACGTTATTGAGGCTGGAAATGGTGCGCGCCAGTTCGCCTTCCAGGCCACGGCGATAGCGGGTGGCTTCCATGAACTGGCTGGTGCCCAGGCCCTGGTCTTTGTCGAGAATTTCAAAACCGATATTGCTGTCGGACGGCGCCACGCCAGCGGCGGCCAGTTTCATCCGCGCGCGAGCCACGTCATCGGCCTTGACCAGCAAGGCGCCGGAGTTGGGCTCCACGGTGTAGGCGATGTCGGCGGCGGCGAGGGTTTCCATGATCTGCTTGGAATCCATGCCCGACAGGCTGCCGTACAGGGGGCGGTAATCGGGTTGCTGCGACCACAGCACCACGGCAAAACCAATCGCCACGCTGGCGGCCAGGCCCACCATCAGGCCCACCTGACGCAGCATGGTCATTTCCGAGAGGTTTTCCAGGAACGACAGGCCAAACAACGGCGGTTTGCCGTCGGCCTTGGCGGGGAGGTTGTCGGAGACTGCTTCAGCCATGACTTAAATCTCGTCCTTAAACCGGCATCTGCATGATGTCTTGATACGCCTGAACCAGCTTGTTACGCACTTGGGTCAACGCTTGGAAGGACACACTGGCCTTTTGCGAGGCGACCATCACATCGGTGAGGTCCACGCCGCTTTTACCGATCTCGAAGGCCGTCGCCAGCTGGCTGGACGCCTGCTGGGTATCACTGACTTTATTGATTGCCTGACCGAGCATGTCGGCAAAATTGCTTTGGCCCAATTCCGGCGCTGGCGCGACGGATTTCGGTTGAGCCATGGCGTCCATTTGCATGGCGCGCATATCCAACATCAACCGATTGAACTCAATACCCTGGCTCATGACCTTCTCTCTCCGACGACCCGCAATTTTTTGACACTACGCAGCGGTTACTAGGGGTGGTAGCAACAAGGGTGCCAGCTCTGTGACAACTCGTAAGAAAAGGCGACAAAGCTTGTCGAACTTGTTACCGGTCATGTGGCGAAAAGATACGCTTCCACATCCATACCGGCGTCGCGCATCTGCGCCAGCTTGTAGCGCAAGGTGCGCGGGCTGATGCCCAGGCGCTCGGCCGCTTCTTTGCGACGGCCGCGCTCGGCGCGCAGGGTGTCGATGATCATCTGAAATTCACGGCGGCGCAGGTCATCGCCCAGGGCACCGGCTGATTCAGCCTCGACGACCACTGGAGCCGGGGCCAGGCTCGGCAACGGCGCAGCGCCATTGCCCATGGCCAGGCAGAAATCCTGGGGCTGGATCAAGCCGCCCTGCTGCAAAATCAGCGCACGCTGTATGGCATTATCCAACTCGCGCACGTTGCCCGGCCATGGGTAATTGACCAGGCACGCCTGGGCCTCGGGCGACAACCGCGCCTGGGCATGCTTCATTTTTTTGACGTGGTTGTTCAGTAGGCGCTCGGCCAAGGGGATGATATCCGCCGGGCGCTCACGCAATGGGCGCCAGGCCAGCGGGAACACCGACAACCGGTAGAAGAGGTCTTCACGGAAGCGCCCCGCCGCCACTTCGCCCGCCAGGTCGCGGTTGGTGGTGGCAACCACGCGGATATCCAGCTGGATCGGCTTGCGTGCGCCCACGCGCTCCACTTCACGCTCCTGCAACACACGCAGCAACTTGGCTTGCAGGCCCAGGGGCATTTCCGAGATTTCGTCGAGCAGAATGGTGCCGCCATCGGCTTGTTCGAACTTGCCGGCCTGGGCCGCGATGGCGCCGGTGAACGAGCCCTTTTCATGGCCAAACAAGGTGGCTTCCAGCATGTTGTCGGGGATCGCCGCGCAGTTGATCGCAATGAACGGTTGTTTGGCACGGCCCGATTGCTGGTGGATATAACGCGCGAGCACTTCTTTGCCGGTGCCGGACTCGCCGGAAATCAGCACAGTGGAATCACTGCGCGCCACCCGCGCCGCCAGTTCCAGCAATTGCGCGCTGGCCGGCTCAAAGGCAATCGGGCCATCGCCGTCGGCTGCGGGCATTACGCCCAGGGCATGCCGGGCGACCAGTTCGATCAAAGCCTTGGGCTCGAACGGCTTGACCAGGTAATCCGCCGCGCCCTGACGCATGGCATCCACCGCCCGCTCCACCGCGCCATGGGCGGTCATCAGCAGCACCGGCAGCTGCGGCTGGCGCACCCGCAGCAGGCCGAGCAATTGGTGGCCGTCCATGCCGGGCATGTTGACGTCGCTGACCACCAGGCTGAAGGTTTCCTGCTCGACCGCCTCCAAGGCTTCCTCGGCAGAGCCGACCGCACGGTAGTCATGGCCCGCCAACAGCAGCGTGTCAGCCAATGCTTCACGCAGGGCGCGATCGTCTTCCACCAATAAAACCTTGATAGCCATCATCCTCTTACTCCGCGCTTGCCGCGCTGGAAAACAGCGGCAAGGTCATCAATGCACAGGTGCCACGCCCCAGGCGGGAACGCAGCTGCAATTGTCCCTGATGGGCACGGGCCACTGCCTTGACCACGGTCAGGCCCAGGCCAGTGCCGTTGGTCTTGGTGGTAAAAAACGGCTCGCCCAGGCGCTGCAGCACCTGCGGGGCGATACCGCTGCCGCTGTCGCTGACGCACAGGCGCAGGGTTTGTCCGCGGCTATACAGGTGCACTTTCAGGCGCGCCCCGGGGCCACTGGCCTGGGTGGCGTTTTCGATCAGGTTGAGCAGCGCACCCACCAGGGTGTCGCGGTTGCACAGCAATTCGCCCTGGTGGCTGTCGCACTGCCAGCGCAGGTTGGCCTCCTGCACATGGGTCGCCGCTGCCGCTTGCAGGGACTGCATCAAGCCGGCAGGGGTAACGCGATCGGTCAGCGGCAATTCGCCGCGGGCAAACACCAGCATGTCACGCACCTGGTGCTCCAACTCATGCAGGCGCTCCTTGAGGCGCCCGGCAAAGCGTTGGTGGGTGGCCGCCGGTAATTGCTCGTCAGTCAAATGGCTGGCGTAGATCAATGCCGCCGACAACGGCGTACGAATCTGATGCGCCAAGGAAGCGACCATCCGCCCCAGGGACGACAGCCGCTCATGGCGCGCCAGTTGATCTTGCAGGTGCCGGGTTTCTGTCAGGTCATTGAGTAGCACAAGCTGGCCCGGCTCGGCGTCCAGGGAACGGGTCGCGATAGACAGCCGACGCCCGTCCTTGAGGGAGACTTCGTGGCCGTCGTCTTCACGGGGGGCAAAACAGCGGGTGATGACTTCACGCCACAGCTCGCCTTCCAGCGGCAGGCCGAGCAGATCACAAGCTGCCGGGTTGGCTTCGCGCACGCGGCCCTGGTCATCGATGACGATTACGCCACCGGGCAACAGGTCCAGCAGGTTTTGCAGGCGGTTGGCCAGGCGTTCTTTCTCGGCCAGCTCTTGCATGCGCTGGGCGCTGACCACCGCCAGTTCGCCTTTAAGCTCGGAAACCCGGGCCTCAAGCAGACTGTAGGAGTCGGTCAGCTGGCTCGACATCTGGTTGAACTGCGAGAACGCGTGCTCCAGGCCCTCGCGGGTCGGCGGCTCTACAGGCGAAACCAGCCCCTGGATGGCAGGGGCCGAAGATAGTTGGGCGGCGTGGGGCATGATGCTCTCTCGCTTGGCTGACCGTCAGTTAAACGGAACGTTGCGAGGGCTGTAGCAATACCCGTGCCGAAAAAAAACTACCTATAAATCAGGTAGTTGAAAAACAGGCGTCAATCATCCGCCTGTTCATCACCTTCTTTGCGGCTCATACCGTACTTGCGCATCTTCTCCACCAGGGTGGTGCGACGGATACGCAGGCGCTCGGCGGCCCGGGCGACGATGCCGTTGGCATCATCCAGCGCCTGTTGGATCAGGCCTTGTTCCAGGTTGCCGAGGTAGTCCTTGAGATCCAGGCCTTCGGGCGGCAACATCGCGCTAGCGCCGAAGTCTGGAGTATGGCCGTTGATTGCCACGCGCTCTTCCATGTCGCTGCGCAGGCTGTCCATCTGCTCGTCCTCGTCGTCGACGTAGCGGAATTTCTTCGGCAACTCGACCACGCCGATCACCCCGTACGGATGCATGATCGCCATGCGCTCCACCAGGTTGGCCAGCTCGCGGACGTTGCCCGGCCAGCCGTGGCGGCACAGGGACATGATTGCCGCGGAGTTGAAACGAATGGAGCCGCGCTTCTCGTGCTCCATGCGCGAGATCAGTTCGTTCATCAGCAACGGGATGTCTTCCACGCGCTCGCGCAGCGGGGCCATCTCGATGGGGAATACGTTAAGGCGGTAGTACAGGTCTTCGCGGAAACTGCCAACCTCGATCATGCTTTCGAGGTTCTTGTGGGTGGCGGCAATGATGCGCACGTCCACGCTCTGGGTCTTGTTGCTGCCCACGCGCTCGAAGGTGCGTTCCTGCAATACGCGCAGCAGCTTGACCTGCATCGGCAACGGCATGTCGCCGATTTCGTCGAGGAACAGGGTGCCGCCATTGGCCAGCTCAAAGCGCCCGGCACGGCTGGTGATCGCCCCGGTAAAGGCGCCCTTCTCGTGGCCGAACAATTCGCTTTCCAGCAGCTCTGCCGGGATCGCCCCGCAGTTGACCGGCACAAAGGGCCCGTCGCGGCGCTTGGAGTGATAGTGCAGGTTGCGCGCGACCACTTCCTTGCCGGTGCCCGACTCGCCAAGGATCAGCACGCTGGCGTCGGTGTCGGCCACTTGCTGCATCATCTGGCGCACGTGCTGGATGGCGCGGCTGGTGCCGACGAGGCTGCGGAACAGGTTGGGTTCACGGTGACGGCCGCGCTCCCGGGCCTGGTCGTACATTTCGCGATAGACCTGGGCACGGTGCAGGGAATCGAGCAATTTGCTGTAGCTGGGCGGCATTTCCAGGTTGGATAGCACGCGGCGGCGCTGGTCTTCCGGCAGGTCCACGGAAGAAATATCGCCCATTAGCAACACCGGAAGGAACTCATCCCAGGTAGACAGTGTCTTTAACAGGCCCAGAACTGCGCCAGGAGCGTTTACCGTCCCGATCAATACGCAAATGACTTCACGGCTCGACGACAACGAGCTGACCGCCTGCTGCCAATCGTGGCTGCCGCAGGGTAAATTTTCTTCACCGAGAAAATTTAAAATCACCGCTAAATCGCGGCGGCGGACGCTATCGTCATCGATCAGCAGAATTTTGGTTTCACGCCACATGCAATAGCAACTTCCCTAGTAAAACTTCCTGCCCCGGAATGAGGGCAATCTAGACGTCTGTAAGATTTCTTACCTTCTAGACGTCTGAAATCTGAAAACAGCACTAGTTAAGTCAAAAATGCTGGCATAGTCAAATATATGACGCACCGTTCGGATTAACTGCGCCCGTTCAACCGAACAGATGGTAAACCTTTGACGCATTTTTCGCTTGGTTGATCTGCGACATCTCTTCGAAAATCGCCTGGCGCTCGCCGGTCGTCACCTCAAGCAACTGCTGGTAAACCGCCAACAGGCTTTCCAGCTTTCCACGCAGCGCATCCTCATCCACCGGCGCTTCGCTCAGCACCTGATCGATCACACTGCGGCAGCCCAGGTCGAGCTCGCTGATGGCATCCCAGTTGCGCGCGGCAAGCGCGTCGACCAGGGCTTCACGGGTTTCATCAATGCGTTGCAGTGCGTGGCTCATGACGAGTTCCTCAAGGCCCGTGGCCTTATTCTGCTGCGCCTTGTGGCGCGCCGATAGCATCCCAGCCTTCTTTTACGGTAATCATCAATCGAGCGACTTCGTCGATGATCTCGGCGTCGTTTTGCTGGTTAGCCTCCATCAACCGATTGGTCATGTAGACATAAAGGCTTTCCAACTGCTGAACATAAGCCGGGTTATCACTCTTTTCAGCATCCAGGCCATCGCGCAGCCCGATAACGATGTCGATGGCCTTGCCGAGCATCAAACCCTTCTGTGCGATGTCACCACGCGCCAGGGCGCCCTTGGCCTGGGACATGCGATCCAGGCCACCTTCCATCAGCATCTGCACCAGGCGATGCGGGCTGGCTTCGGAGATCTGCGCGTGGGAATTGACCTTCTGGTATTGGCGAAGGGCTCGCATGGGGTTCATGTTTCTACCTCGTGACAGGCGACAGCGAAAAGGATTCTAGTAACCAATATGTCGACTGGGCCGCAAAAAGCTTTAACACCGGTCGTCTTTCGGTACGAAAAGGCCAGGCAGGTTGCCTGGCCTTTTGCGTGAGTGGCGATCAGTTATTGGTTTTAGGGTTGTTCAAGGCATTGAGCGTGGTCATGACGCTGGTGCTTTGCTGGCGCAGTTGGGCAACCAGGGTGTCCATGGCGTTGTATTTGGCGGAGAGGCTGTTGGTCAGCAGTTCCATGCGCTCGTTCAGGGTTTCCTGCTGCTTTGCGATGTCCTTGAGGCTATCGGTCAACGACGTAGAACGCGTAGCCAGAACCCCGGTAGAGGCCTTGGCAAAGTCATCCGTTGCACTTTTCATGCGCGCCAACATGCCGTCTTTGCCGCTGAACATACTGTTGATATCGGCTGCATTAGTCTTGACGGCAGCGTCCCACTTTTTGTCATCGATTGTCAGCAAGCCGGTAGTAGAGCTTGTGCTCACGCCGAATTGAGCCAACGACTTGAAAGTGCCGGTCCCCGAAAGCGTGTTGAACTCATTCCGGATCGCCGCCTGCAGCGAACGCATGGTCGAGTCACCGGTCAATGCCGCAGCCGTCGTGCTGCCGTCAAGATTCTTGGTGACCTTGGTTTCGGCGTTCATTGCGGTGATCAAGGCGTTGTAGGTATCAATGAAGCCTTTGACTCCGGACTTGAGCGCCGTGTTGTTGGTACTGACGGTGATCAGCGTAGCGTTTTTATCGCCAGAGGTGCCCGTCTTGTAAGTCGAAGGCGCCACCAACTTGATGTTCACACCACTGAGCGCTCCCTCAATACTGTTGGTCTTGGACACAGACGCAACACCATCAATGCTGTACAGCGCATCCTTGGGCACATCGACGACCGTTGAACCCACATCCAAGCCGGAGGTGCCAGAAAGCGTAAGGTCGGAACCGGTCCCCATGGTGGTAGAGGTCAGGATCAATCGGGAACCATTGGAGTCGGTCTGGATGTTGGCACTGAGCCCGGAAGTACCAAACTGGGTATTGATCGAATCCCGCACCTGCTGCAAGGTCGCGCCAGCTGGAACATTGACGCTGTAATCCTTGCCCGATTGAGAGATGGTCAAGGTGGTCGGCTTATCCGTAGCGTTCACCACGGCGGAAGTGCCGCCGGAGAAGTTCTTGGTGGACAACTTGGAAGCCTGGGCCAACTGGTCGACGATCAGCCGAAAACTACCGTTGGAAGCCGTATTACTGGCGGTCATGGTCGCCGTCTTCTCATCCGACGACGAGCCCGTCAGCCCAGTGAAACTGCTGTCTTTGGACATGGTGTCCAAGGCACCACGGAATGCATCCAACGCAGCTTGAATCTTGCCGATCGAAGACAGCGTGGTGGTCGCCTTCTGGGACGCGGTATTGATCTGCGTCTGCTTGGGCACCTTTTCGGCGTCCACCAAGGACTTCACGATCGCTTGCGTATCGATGTTCGAACCGATACCACTTACCGTTGAACCCGCCATCATCTATCTCCTGTTCGGTGGCTGCCGTTATCTTGACTTATTGCGCCTCAAGACCTGACAGCAACAAATTTCATGCCAGCTCACACCTTGTCGTCAAACAACACGTTGCTTGCGCTGGAAAGGTTTTGTGCCAGCTTCAACGCCGTTTCCGACGGAATCTGACGGATCACTTCACCACTGTCGGTGGCAATGACCTTGACCACGACCCGGTGGGTCGAATCGTCAATGGAAAAATCCAGGCTGCGCTGGGCAGCCTGGACGAATTCGCGAATGTCGGTTACTGCTTTTTCCAGTTCCGCGCGCTCAGGCTCTTTGCCGGTTGCCGCCACTTCCTGGGCCTTGCTGCTGCTTTGATCGGCGGTCACCTTGGGAGGCGCGCCTTGGGGGGCAACCGGCGGATAAGACTGGTTCAGCTTTACACTCATGTCCATGTCCAATCTCCTCTAAACCGAAAAAACGGAAGGGCACGTAAACGCGCCCTTCCGTTAGTTACCAAGCGCGCTGATTACTGAAGCAGTTTCAGTACAGCGGATGGCAGCTGGTTAGCCTGCGACAGGATCGCGGTGGAAGCCGACTGCAGGGTTTGTTGCTTGGTCAGTTCGGCGGTTTCGGAAGCGAAGTCGACGTCCTGAACGGTGGAACGTGCAGCGGTGGAGTTCTTCTGAATGTTCTGCAGGTTGTCTGCAGTAGTAGTCAGACGGTTCTGGGTAGCACCCAGGCCCGAACGAACGCCGTCGATGGTGCCGATGGCTTTGTCGATTACTGCCAGGGCGTTTTGGGCGTTGGTAGCGTCGGTCACGTCGGTGTTAGCGATGGTGGTTTTAGTCGACGAAACGGTTGCACCCGCGAACAAGTCCGAAACACCAGTAGCAGCGTCGCTCAGGGAGTAGCCCTTAGCCGAATCAAGAGAAACCTGACCGGTCACAACGATTGCAGCAGCACCCAGAGCGGCTGGGGTGGCGAATGCGCCAGCACCGTCTTTTGCGCCAACCTTGATGTTCGCCTGGGCGTTGGTATCAGCACCCGAGAACGACAGGTTTTCGCCGGAATCCGACTTAACCGACAGGGTTTTGTTGGCTTCGTCGTAGTTAACGCTGATGCCCAGTTTGGCAGCGTTGGACTTCAGTTGGTCAGCAAGGCCGGCCAGGTCGGTTACACCGACGAAATCGACAGCAGTACCGCTACCTACAGCCAGCTTGAAGTTCGACGGAGTTGCAGCGCCTACTTCCAGCTTGACTTCAGTGCTGGCGGTAGCGGTCAGGCCACCGATCGAACCGTTCAGGCCCGCAGCGATGTCTTTAGCCGATGCGCCTGCACCGTAAGTGACGGTTTTGCTTTGGCCGTTGCCGGTAACAGTGATGTCGCCGCCAGCCAGGCCAGTTGCGCTAGGCGCGATGGCCTTGGTTTTGATCTGCTGCGAACCAATGTTGTTAGCCGCAACGTTTTCCAGGCTCAGGTTGATAGTTTCGTTGGCGTTGGCGCCAACCTGGATAGCCTTGGTACCGTACGAACCGTCCAGCAGCTTCTGGCCACCGAAAGTAGTGGTTTGCGAGATACGGGTCAGTTCCGAAGTCAGGGCCTGGTATTCGTCGTTGTTCGACTTACGGTCGTCGGCGCTCAGGGAGCCGGTAGCCGAGGACAGGGCCAGGGTACGCATTTTTTGCAGGATGTCGGTCGAAGCCTGCATCGCGCCTTCAGCGGTCTGAGCGATGGAGATGCCGTCGTTCACGTTTTTTACAGCTTGGCCCAGGCCGTTGATTTGGCTGGTCAGGCGGTTAGCGATCTGCAGGCCGGCAGCGTCGTCTTTAGCGCTGTTGATACGCAGGCCGGAAGACAGGCGCTGCATGGAAGTGGCCAGGGCGCCGCCAGCTTTGTTCAGGTTGCCCTGAGTCGTGATGGAAGCAATGTTGGTGTTTACTGTTAAAGCCATGACGAAATCCTCGTTGGATGGATACTGCGGCTTCCGGCCCTGGCAACCGCCGGGTGTGGCCTGAGAACCTACGTAATAGTTATCGTCGTGGTAGCCGGTTGCTTGAGGGTTTTTTTGATTTTTTTTACTAGCCCTGTGCCAGCCCTTGTATTTCAACGGCTTACGCAGGCATAAAACCTCGGTTTCATTGGCTTTTCTGGCGCCAATAAAAAACGCCGATGATCATTCGATCATCGGCGTTTTTCATGAAGCCGCTAAAGCATCACGGACGATAGAGAATCGCCGAGCCCCACGACAGCCCCACACCAAAGCCGCTGATTGCCACGCGCTTCCAGGTGGCGTCCATCACGTGCTTTTCCAGCAGCAACGGAATGCTCGATGACACGGTATTGCCGGTCTCGACCATGTCCTTGATGAACTTGTCCACCGGCGCTTCTTCAAAGCGGCGCGCCACGGCGTCAACGATGGCCGCGCTCCCCTGGTGGATGCAGAACGCATCAATGTCATCTGCCTTGAGGTCCGACTCATTGAGCAGCTCGTGCAAGTGTGCCGGCACCTTGAGCAAGGCGAAGTTGAACACCTGGCGGCCGTTCATGAAGAACACACCATCGCTGACCTTCAAGTGCGGCGCGCCGGAACCGTCGGTACCGAACTTGGATTTGCCCAGCAACCACGGCGCGTCCTCGCCCATCCAGGTGGCGGTGGCAGCATCGCCGAACAGCATGGTGGTGTTGCGATCTTCCGGGTCGACGATCTTGGAGTACGGGTCGGCAGTGATCAGCAGGCCGTTTTTCAGGCCGGCGGCTTCCATGAAGCCTTTCATCGCGTAGATGCCGTACACGTAGCCGGAGCAGCCCAGGGAGATATCGAAAGCTGCAACGTGAGTCGGCAGGCCCAATTTGTCCTGGACGATGGCGGCGGTGTGGGGCAAGCCCTCTTCATCGCCGTTCTGGGTGACGACGATCAGCGCGTCGATGGACTCGCGCTTCAAATCCGGGTTGTTGGCAAACAATGCATTGACTGCTTCGACGCACAGGTCGGAAGTCTCCTGTGCAGCTTCCTTGCGCGGCAGGAACGCCGAACCGATCTTGCCGATGATGAACTCTTCATCCTTGGCGAATTTGGCACCCTGGGCGTAGTTATCGATCCCGTCTGCCGGCACGTAACTGGCGATGCTTTTTATGCCAATCATTGTGGCTTCCCAATACTAAATAGCTGGAGAACACCCCTCGGACTACGCCGGGAGTGCTGACAATAAAGGGGATAACCCCATGAAAATCTCGCTGAAAGCCGCCCGATAAAGGCCCTGTGACGACTTATCCTTTTCACACGATACAGTGAAGATGCGCTTTATGACTCACAGGTCACTCAATTTTGCGCGCTTTGTGCAAAAACCGGCAACATTTCCAGGCCAGAAACGACAACGGCCTCCCCTGTCGCCAGGGGAGGCCGTTGTTCATTGCGACGATTACATGCGGCTGAACAGGTTCAGCTGGGAGATTTTAACGAACGCCAGTTGCGAGGCCTGCAACATGGTTTGCTGCAACGTGAGGTTGATCGCGGCTTCGCCCATGTCAATGTTCGCCAGATCGCTCATGGTGCTTTTGTTTGCAGTGCCGATACTGATGTTCTCCGCCGACTGGATATCCAGTGCCGCTTCGCGGGCCCCGATGGAACCGCGCACGTTGTCGACCTGGGCCCGTGAATTGGCAAAATTACTGATGGAAGCGTCGAGCGCATCCTTGAGCTTGACCATCGCCGCCGGGTTGCCGTCGGCCGGTTGCTCAAGCGCCTTGCGCAGTTGGCTCAGGGTATCCAGCGCGTTCTGGGTCTTGGCAGTGCTTGCAGCGACCGCAAACTGATCGCCGGCTTGAGGTGTGCCGCTGACATCAAAGGTCACGCCTGCTGCCGTCACGGTCGTACCGCCACCGGTGTCGCCGGTGGCGATCGCTTTGCTGTCGGCACTGTAGGGCTGGGCATAGACTTCATACGCCGTGCCACTGGTGAACTTGATCACCGCCCCGCTGTTAGCCGGGAACGTACTGGCATAGGTGGCCGGGTTGCTCACCTGCGCATTCGTCAGCTGCGCAGTGGAGGCATTACTGGGCGTGCGCGAAACACTGAAGGTGTCGGGCTTGGCGGCCAGGCTGAACGAACGGTCCTTGACCAGCGCATCGGCGTCCGGCCCCGTCGCCATATCCTTGAGATCCACCGCAATATCAAAATTCACGCCGCGCAGGCTCACGGTGGAGCCGCCTTCCTTGGTGGAGTCAAAGGTGCCGTTGCCAGGGATTTCCGACGTGACGTCATTGCCGTTCTTGTCGGAGACCTTGTACTGGGTGCTGCTGGTAAAGGTCAGCTTGTAAGGCTCGCCATCGGCGAATTTATTCGTGTAGTCCGAGCCTGAAGTCACCAGGCCGGCCGACACTGAGACTTTATGATCATTGGGCACTGGCGCCGTTGCCGGCGGCACGATAGCAGGTGCGATCCAGGTCGCCTGGGTGCGGCCCGAGTTAACGGCACCATCCATGATGCTCTTGCCGGTGTCACCGGCACTGACTCTCAGGGAATCGGAAACCTGCAGGCTCAGCGGCGTTTCATCACCCTGATAGGTGTAGGTGCCGTCGCTGTTACGGCTGTAGGGCGGCGTCGAGGTCTTGGAGCCGGAAAACAGATAGTTGCCCGAGGAATCCTTGCTGTTAAGCAAGCCCAGCACCTGGTCTTCAAGCGCACCGATCTGGCCGGCAATCGACTTGCGGTCGGCATCGCTGCGCGAGCCGCCCGCTTCAATGGCCAAGGTACTGGCCGCCTGCAGTGCCTCGTTGATTGCACCCAATACGCTTTCCTCGTTGGTCAACGAGTTCTTCAAACTGGTGATATTGCCGTTGAACTGCCCGAGCATGTCCTTCTGCTGTTGCAGCAACAACAACCTCGCCGCCGCCACCGGGTCATCCGCTGCGGTCTGCACGCGCACACCGGAACTGGCCTGCTCCTGGGCCTTCACCACGCTGGAATAGTTGTCCGTGTACTTGGCGGCACTGGTTTCAAAATACTGTGCAGTGGAAATACGCATCGTCCCAGACTCCCTTAAAGACTATTGATCAGCGTGCTGAAGGTTTCTTGCGCAGCCTTGATGATCTGCGACGAGGCGGTGTAGTACTGCTGGAATTTGATCATGTCGCCCGCCTCTTCATCGAGGTTGACCTGGGACACGGAGTTGCGCGCATCCTGGTTGGCTTTGAGCAAGGCGCCCGTGGCCGTGGTGTCGGTATTGGCCGACGCGGCCTTGGCCCCGACGGTCGACACCAGGCGACTGTTGGCCGCCACCAGGCTCACTCCGCCGCCACTGCCATCGGACAGGCCGACGGTGGCTTTGGTCTGCAGGTCGAGCAACGCCTGGGCGTTACGGTTATCCGACTTGCCCGAGGCGTTGAAGGAAAACGTGGTGCTGTCGCCAGCGGCGGGCGACCCGGCGACCGTGGTATCGAACTTGAAGCTTTTGGCCGGCACCAGCAGCGTGCCGTTGGCATCCCGCATCGGTACATCGACCGTGATTTTGTTGCCTTGGCCCGGCACGATGGTGCCGGTGCCAATCGGGTTGCCCTGGGCATCGTTGAGCGTGTAGCCCTGGGTGCCGTCGGCGGCCGGCTTGCCGAATACCATCTTCACTGGCATCGAGTGCTCAATGCCGGTACGCAATTGCGCGGTATCGGCGCCACCATGAATATCGATAGGCAGGGTCAGGGTCGGCGGTGTAAAAGTGCCGGTACCCTGGTTGGTCTTGCTGCCCTCGCCCAGCAATGGCCCGGCGAACGCGATTTTATTGGCGTCCGTCAAAGTCGTGCCGATGTTGGTGGCACCGCTGGCGGTAGGGCTGACTTTGAAACTATCGCCCGCCGCCATCGGCCCCTTGCCATCCAACGCCAGGGTGAACCCATCGATCACCGGCGGTGGCGCGGTATTGGTGTCGAACGCGCCCATGGCCTTGCCGTCGGAACGCACCACCGTGTAGTTGTTGCCGCTGGTAAAGGTCACTTTGTAGTCGTAGGTCGACAGCTTGCTGGTGTCCGCAATGGTCACATTCAAATTGCCGGAGCCCGTGCTGTTGCCCAGCGCGCCCTGACTGCGCTGAGCAATGGCCGCCGCGCTGTTGATGTCCTTGAACAGCGATGAGCCGAAGTCACCGTTCAAGTCCAGGCCCTGCCCCAGTTGGCTGTTGATGGTATCGGCTGTCGCCAGGGCAATACGCCCCAAGTCATTGATGGCCGGCATCAGGGCATCACTGCGATAACGCAACAGGCCGCCGATGCTGCCCCCACTGAGCACGTTGCCCAGATCGATCGCCGTACCGCCGCCAGCATTGAGCGCAATGGTGTACTGGCTTGGGTCGCTAGCGCTCGGCACTGCCGAGAGGGTGTTGGACCGGTCGCCCAATACCAGGGACTGGCCCGTGCCGGTGCTGACGCTGAACACACCATTCTGTTCACTGGTGGTCACACCCACCAGTTCATTGAGCGAGCGCACCGCCTCGTTACGGGCGTCCAGCAGGTTGGCCGGGGCGCTGTTGCTTGAGCCCTGGGCCTGGGTGATCTGCTTGTTGAGCGAAGCAATCGAGGAGGTCAACTGGTTGACCTGGTCACTCATGGTGCTCAACTGGCCATTGATCGACTCTTTCTGTTGAGTCAATTGGCTGGAGATGGCGTTGAAACGGTTACTCAGGGTCTGGGCGCTGGTCAGCAGCACTTGCCGAGCAGACACGTCGCTGGGGTTGGCCGCGGAGGTCTGCACAGCGGCAAAAAACGCGCTGAGCACCGAAGACATGCCGGTTGTCTTGTCCGACAAAGTCTTGTCGATGGCGCTGGCCTGGCTGGAATAAGCCTTGGCATCGTTATTGAGCGCCGTGCTGTTCTGGTAGGCCGCATCCAGGAACTCGTTATAGACCCGACGCACATCCGCCAGCGTGGTACCGCTGCCAATGTACACACCGCCGTAGGGGTTGTTGGCACTCGCATTCTGCGTGGTCTGCTGGCGCGAATAACCCGAGGTGTTGGCGTTGGCGATGTTATTACTCAAGACCGACAACGATCCTTGAGCGGCATTGAGCCCTGACATCCCGATACTGAGCAAACTCATGGTTCAGACCTTATAAATGTGTGGTTGCGCCAGCGGCAGCGTAGTTCTGGTAACTGTTCATGTTTTTTGCGATCTGCGAAATCTTGCTGGCGTAATCCGGGTCGGTTGCATAACCGGCTTTTTGCAACTCGCGTACAAACTGTTCCGGGTTGTCGGCTGATTTCACAACTTCTTTATAGCGATCATGGCTTTGCAGCAGGGTCACGAGGTCGTGGAAGCTGTCCTGGTAGGAGCTGTAGGAACGGAATTGCGCCGTTTCCTTGACCATCGCCCCATCGCGAAACTCGCTGGTGATCGCCCGGGCCTGACCGCCCTGCCAGCTCTGCCCGGCCTTGATGCCGAACAGGTTGTGGCTGCTGCTGCCGTCTTCGGCACGCATGACTGATTTGCCCCAACCGGTTTCCAGTGCCGCCTGGGCCACCAGGTATTTGGGGTCGATACCAATCCGTGCGGCAGCGGCCTTGGCCATCGGCAACATGGTGGCGACAAATTCATCCTGAGAGCTGAAGGCTTTCTTGGCCGGCGCCAGCGGTGGCTGGGCAATGGCGCGGCCATACACCTGCATGCGCCCGCTCGGCACGGCAAAGCTACGTGCACTGCTGTTGATGACCGTGTCGTCGGCAGCGCTGTTACGCAGGGGCGCGGCTTTGGCTTCGACCGGAGCGTTCGGCACGATGCCCGCCAGCAGGCGGTCGGCCAGCTTGCTGGGCAAGGCGATACGGCGCTGGTTCATCAGTTCCATGTCGTTGGCATGGGTGCTGGCGCCCTCAGGCACGGCCACACGATACGCCCACAAAGGCCGCTGGCCATTGGAGCGGCCCAACGGGCCTTCGGCCTGGGTACCGGCGGCAATCTCGGTCGGCACATCGACTTTCTTCACCGGCGCGTCCGCCGCCGGGCCTTGCAAGGTGGCGGCCTGGGCCTCCACCGGCTTGTTCTTCTGCATCTGGCGCATCAGCACATCGGCCAGGCCGATACCGCCACCTTCGCGGGACATCGACACTGCCAGTTGCTGGTCGTACATTTCCTGGTACTGCTTGGCGGCCGGGGTGTTCAGCGGGTTGTCCTTGCCCAGGGCCTCGGTGGCCGAACGCATGGACTTGAGCATCTCGTTCAAAAACAGCGACTCGAATTCCTGCGCCACTTTGCGCAGGTTGCCTTCGCTGTTTTTGTCGTCACCGACCTTGAGCTGGTTAAGCCGGTTCAGGTCGGAGTAAGACCCCGAGTCCGCCGTGCTGCTGATGCCGCTCTTGCGCATATCCATGGCCATGGCCTCAGATCACGATCAGGTCGGCTTGCAACGCGCCGGCCTGCTTCAAAGCTTCGAGGATCGCCATCAAGTCGCCGGGCGCAGCGCCCACCTGGTTCACCGCACGGACAATCTCGTCCAGGGTGGTGCCGGGGCCGAACTTGAACATCGGCTTGGCTTCTTGCTGGGCATTGACCCGCGAGCGCGGGACCACGGCAGTCTGGCCACCGGACAACGGCCCAGGCTGGCTGACGATCGGGTCTTCGGTGATGGTCACCGTCAGGCTGCCGTGGGTTACCGCCGCTGGCGAGACCTTGACGTTCTGGCCGATCACGATGGTGCCGGTGCGCGAGTTGATGATGACTTTGGCCACGGCCTGGCCGGGGTCCACCTCAAGGTTTTCCAGGATCGACAGGTAGTCCACACGCTGGCTTGGGTCCAGAGGCGCAGTGACGCGAACCGAGCCGCCGTCGATGGCCTGGGCCACGCCAGGGCCGAGCATGTCGTTGATCTTGTCGACCACGCGCTTGGCGGTGGTGAAGTCGGAGCGGTTGAGGTTCAGGGTCAGGCTGTTGCCCTGGTTGAAACCACTCGGCACGGTGCGTTCAACCGTGGCGCCACCGGGGATACGCCCGGCCGACGGCACGTTGACGGTGATCTTCGAGCCGTCGCGGCCTTCGGCGTCAAAACCGCCGACCACCAAGTTGCCCTGGGCAATGGCGTAGACGTTGCCGTCGATACCTTTGAGCGGCGTCATCAGCAAGGTGCCACCGCGCAGGCTCTTGGAGTTACCCATGGACGACACGGTGATGTCCACCACCTGCCCCGGCTTGGCAAACGCGGGCAGATCGGCGCTGATTGACACCGCTGCGACGTTCTTCAACTGCACGTTGCCCGAGCCTGGCGGTACCTTGATGCCAAACTGCGAGAGCATGTTGTTGAAGGTTTGCAGGGTGAACGGCGTCTGGGTGGTCTGGTCACCCGTGCCGTTAAGCCCCACGACCAGGCCATAACCGATCAACTGGTTGGAGCGCACGCCGGAAATACTGGCGATGTCCTTCAGGCGCTCGGCCTGGGCCACAGCACTCAAGGCCAGCAAAAGCGCCATCGCCATCAGCTGTTTGAACTTCAAAATGGCCACCTAGAAAGGGAACAGCGGGCTGAGGAAGAAGCGGTCGAACCATCCCGGCTGGCTCGCATCGGCAAACGAACCGGTGCCCGAGTAGGTAATGCGTGCATCGGCAATGCGCGTCGACGGCACGGTGTTATCGGTGGAGATGTCATCGGCGCGGACCATGCCGGCGATGCGCACCAGCTCGTCGCCGGTGTTGAGGGTCATCCACTTTTCACCGCGCACGGCAATGATGCCGTTGGGCAATACATCGGCGACGGTCACGGTGATCGAACCGGTCAGGCTGTTGCCCTGCCCGGCCGCGCTCTTGCCGTTGGTGGCGCGGTCGCCGCTGTAGCCGGCGTCCAGGCTCAGGTCACCACCGCCCAGCGGGTTGTTGGTGTTCAGGCCGCCGCCGAACAGCGAGGTCAGGCCGATGCTGGTCTTGCTGTTCTTGCCGATCTGCGAGTTGGCGTTCTTGCTGGCCTGGGTCTTCTCGTTCAGGGTGATGGTGATGATGTCACCGACCCGGAACGCCTTGCGGTCGCTGTACAGGTTCTGCTCGAAACCGGCCTGGTAGATCGAGCCATTGTTGGCCGCCGCCGGCAACGGTGTGCGTGGCAACACCGGCGCGTAGTACGGGTCATTGGGCTTTGGCGTGGGGGCGACACAGCCCGCAAGCAAGGCGATCCCACTCAGTGCCAACACACAAACATAGCGATTCATGACCCTAACCTCACGGTGTTGCAGGCACCCTCAAGGGCGCCCCATAGACTTGATTACAGATTCTGCGTAACGAACGAAAGCATCTGGTCGGCGGTGGAAATCACCTTGGAGTTCATCTCGTAGGCGCGCTGGGTGGTGATCATGTTGACCATCTCCTCAACGGTGCTGACGTTGGAGGTTTCCAGGGTGCTTTGCAGCGTGGTGCCGAAGCCGTTCAAGCCAGGGGTGCCGATTTGCGGCGCGCCACTGGAGGCGGTTTCCAGGAACAGGTTGTTGCCCATCGCCTGCAGGCCGGCCGGGTTGATGAAGTCGGCGGTTTGCAGGTTGCCGATCACCTGGGACGCTGGGTTGCCAGCGACGGTGATGGACACGGTGCCGTCGTTGCCGACGGTGAAGGTCTTGGCGTCGGGCGGCACCACGACAGCAGGCTCCAGGGCGAAACCGTTGGCGGTCACGATCTGGCCGTTGGAGTCCAGGTGGAAGGTGCCGTCACGGGTGTAAGAAGTGGTGCCATCCGGTTGCAGCACTTGAAAAAAGCCCCGGCCGTTGATCGCCATGTCCAGGGGCTGGCCGGTTTGCTGCAGGTTGCCGGCGCTGAAGTTTTTCTGGGTGCCGACGATCTGCACACCGGTACCCAGTTGCAGGCCCGACGGCAGTTCGCTGTCCTGGGTCGATTGGGCGCCCGGTTGCTTCTTGATCTGATAGAGCAAGTCCTGGAACTCGGCGCGGTCACGTTTGAAGCCCGTGGTCGACACGTTTGCCAGGTTGTTGGAAATGGTCGTCAGGTTGGTGTCCTGGGCGGACAGGCCTGTCTTGGCAACCCATAGAGCCGGAAGCATGCTGTTCTCCTTCGTGCGCCGGATGGTTGGCGCTGCGTTGCAAATTAGTTAATGGGCTTGGATCAGCTCATCTGCATGACGCGCGTCATGGCCTGGTCGTCTTCTTTAGCGCTGTTCATCATCTTGATATGCAGCTCGAACTGCTTGGCCAGCGCCAACACTGCGGTCATTTCTTCCACGGCATTGACGTTGCTCGCCTGCAGGAAACCCGAGGTCAGCCGCACGTTCGCGTCGGCCTGGGCCGGCTGGCCATCCTTGGTGTGAATGGTGCCGTCCAGGCCCTTGGTCATGTTCTTGAGGTCAGGCTGGACCATCTTGATACGGTCCACTTCCGCCATTACTCGCGGGCCTTCGCCCATGGCACGGATGCTGATGGTGCCGTCCGAACCGACTTCGATTTTCTGCTGGGGCGGCACGGCGATCGGGCCACCGTTGCCCATGATCGGCATACCGTTGCCGGCCCGCAGCACGCCCAGGGCATCCACGTTCATGCTGGCGCTGCGCACGTAGGCTTCGCCGCCATCGGGGGTCTGCACCGCCATCCAGCCGTCGCCGCTGACGGCTACGTCCAAGTCGCGGCCGGTTTCGATCATCGCGCCCGGTGAAAAGTCGGTAGCCGGACGTTCGGTCATGGCAAACGCCCGCGCCGGAAAGCTGTCACCGAACACCGGCATCGAACGCGCCTGTTCCAGGTCGCGCTGGAAGCCGTTGGTGGAAATGTTCGCCAGATTGTTGGCATGGGCCTTCTGCGCCAGTGCATTCTGGCTGGCGCCGGTCATTGCCACATAAAGGTACTTGTCCACGCTCTATCCTCTTTCTGACGGACGCTTGCCGCCCACCGCTGTACTGAGGAGGCTTAAGCAATTTGCGAACCAACTTTTTAAAAGAGGCGCAAATCCAGGCGGGGCAGGGGTTTCGTGGAGTAGCTGAAAGAAGTGAAGGGAGAAACAGTCGAAAAAACGGCGGACTACTGCCGCCTGCGGCAAACACCGGCCTGGAAAACGACAAAGATCAAATGTGAGAGCGTTGAATCAGCGAACTATTTATCGGCCTTGAGCACTTCGTAATCACGCAGTTTGTTGGCAATGGTGGTGTGCGACACCCCCAGGCGCTTGCCCAACTGGCGACTGCTCGGGTGTTCGGCGTACAGGCTTTCCAACACCGCCTTTTCAAAGCGCCCGACGATATCCTCCAGGCTCCCCTCCAGGGAAAAATCGCCCAGCGGCTGACGCACGCCATAATCCGGCAAGCGAATATGCTCAACCTTGACCGTGCCGCCTTCGCACAACGACACCGCTTGGAACAGCACGTTTTCCAGCTGCCGCACGTTGCCCGGCCAGTGGTAGTGGCTGAGCTTGTCCATAGCGGCGGGGGCCAACTTGGGCAGAGGGCAACCGATCTGCCGGCTGGCCTGGTCGAGAAAGTGCTCGACCAACGGCGCAAGGCCATCCAGGCATTCGCGCAACGGAGGGATATGCAACGACAGCACATTCAGCCGGTGATAAAGGTCCTGACGAAACTCACCCCGGGCGCAGAGTTCCGACAAATCTACCTGGGTCGCGCAGATCACCCGCACGTCCAGGTACACCTCTTCATCACTGCCCACCCGGCGAAAACAACCGTCCTGCAGAAAGCGCAGCAGCTTGACCTGCAAGCGCGCGCTCATTTCTCCCACGCCATCCAGAAACAAGGTACCGCCCGCCGTCAGCTCAAGCAGGCCCAACTTGCCTTCGGCCCGCGCCCCTTCAAATGCGCCGGGGCCATAGCCAAACAGTTCAGTCTCGGCCATCGACTCGGGCAACCCCGCGCAGTTGAGCGCCATCAACGGCGACTGCCCGCGCGGGCTGGCCAAGTGGCAGGCCCGGGCCAACAGCTCCTTGCCGGTGCCGGTTTCGCCTTCTATTAATAGTGGCGCATCCAGCGGCGCCATGCGTCGCGCTTCACGTACCACTGCGGCCATGACCTTGGAGCTCTGGAAGATGCTGTCGAAACCGCGCAGCTCTTGCTTGCGCACGTTATAGATACGCTCACCGACCCGGTCGGCACGGTGCAGGGTGAGCACGGCGCCGGCCATGGCTTCACTGTCATCGTGCTCGGAGGATTGCAGGGGCGCGATGTCCGCCAGAAATACGTCGCCCTTGACCTTGACCCGCAGGCCATTGATTCGCGATTTGCTGGCGCGCACCAGTTCCGGCAGGTCGAAATCCTCGGCGTAACGCGACAGGGGAATCCCGGGCACTTCATCTACCCGTACGCCAAGCAACTGCGCCGCCGCACGGTTGGCAGCCACGATGGAGCCGCCCATATCAATGGACAGCACCGGGAATTCCAGGGCACCGAGCAACGCATTGAGCTCCATATGCCGCCGTTCGCTGGGCATCAGCCCTACCCGCTTGACCCCGAACACCCCGGCAATCGCCTCGAACTGCGGGCGCAACGCCTGGAATTGCATGTTCACCAGGTTGGGGCAGAACAGGTAGATGGCATTGCCGTGCTCGCCGCCGACTTCGCCCTTGGCGACGTTGACGCCGTACTCCACCAGCAGGTTGAGGATGTCCCGCAGGATGCCGATGCGGTTTTGGCAGTGCACTTTGATACGCATGGAAAGACTCGAAAAGGGAGTAGGCGCCGCGGCTTTTTGTCGCTAGGCGCAGATAGTCGTCAAGATTATGTGACAGTACGGCAGCTATTCCCAGCCCATAGCTGCGAGAAGCGAGCCCATCGTAACGAATTCTTTACGAATATCGGTAATTTTTCCTACATGCATTCGCTAAAGGCTGATGGAATCCTGCGCCTATCCGGTTATCAATAGAGGCATCCCAGGACATAACAAGAACGAATGCCTAGCAGGAGAGCCGTATGAAGCAGACGCAGTACGTGGCCCGCGAGCCCGATGCGCAAGGTTTTATCCACTACCCGCCAGAAGAACACGCGGTGTGGAATACCCTGATCACTCGTCAGCTGAAGGTGATTGAGGGCCGCGCCTGCCAGGAATATCTGGACGGCATCGACAAGCTCGGCCTGCCCCTGGACCGCATCCCCCAACTGGGCGAGATCAACAAGGTGCTGGCCGACACCACCGGTTGGCAAGTCGCCCGCGTGCCGGCGCTGATTCCCTTCCAGACCTTCTTTGAATTGCTGGCCAGCAAGCAGTTTCCGGTGGCGACTTTTATTCGCACCCGTGAAGAATTGGACTACCTGCAAGAGCCGGATATTTTTCACGAGATCTTTGGCCACTGCCCGCTCCTGACCAACCCCTGGTTCGCTGAATTCACCCACACCTACGGCAAGCTCGGCCTGGCGGCCACCAAGGAGCAACGGGTATACCTGGCGCGCCTGTACTGGATGACCATCGAGTTCGGCCTGGTGGACACGCCGCAGGGCCGGCGTATCTACGGTGGCGGCATTTTGTCATCGCCTAAAGAAAGTGTGTATTGCCTGTCGGACGAGCCCGAGCACCAGGCCTTCGACCCGCTGGAAGCGATGCGCACCCCCTATCGCATCGACATCCTGCAACCGCTGTACTTCGTCTTGCCCGAGCTCAAGCGCCTGTTCGACGTGGCGCAGGAAGACATCATGGGCATGGTCGAGCGCGGCATGCAGTTGGGTCTGCACGCACCGAAATTTCCGCCCAAACCCAAAGCCGCGTGAACCTCACGTTTTAAGGCCAGGTGAGTCTGTTCCCTGGCCCCGCGTTGCTTTAGGGTAACGCCACTGACCTTCAATCATTCGAATTCAGGACACCTTCCATGACCACCTTGAACCAAGCCCACTGCGAAGCCTGCCGCGCCGATGCCCCGCAAGTCAGCGATGAAGAACTGCCGGTGCTGATCAAGCAGATCCCTGACTGGAACATCGAAGTGCGCGATGGGGTGATGCAGTTGGAAAAGGTTTTCCTGTTCAAGAACTTCAAATTCGCCCTGGCCTTCACCAACGCCATGGGTGAAATCTCCGAAGCCGAAGGCCATCACCCAGGCCTGCTCACCGAGTGGGGCAAAGTCACCGTGACCTGGTGGAGCCACTCCATCAAGGGTCTGCACCGCAACGATTTCATCATGGCCGCGCGCACCGACGAAGTGGCCAAGACTGCCGAGGGCCGCAAGTAATGCATTTCGATGCCATCGACCGCGTGCCCGGCGACCCGATCCTCGGGCTGATGGACCTGTATACCCAGGACGCCAACCCGAACAAGTTCGACCTGGGCGTAGGTGTCTATAAGGACGACCAAGGCCTCACGCCGATTCCTCACTCGGTGAAGCTGGCGGAACAGCGCCTGGTCGACACTCAAGTGACCAAAACCTATATCGGTGGCCATGGCGATGCAGTCTTCGGCAGCCTGATCAGCCAACTGGTGCTCGGCGCCGACTCGGCCTTGCTGCGTGACCGCCGCGCTGGCGCCACGCAAACCCCAGGCGGCACCGGCGCCCTGCGCTTGAGTGCCGACTTTATCGCCCACAGCCTGCCGGGCCGTGGCGTGTGGCTGAGCAACCCGACCTGGCCGATCCACGAAACCATTTTTGCCAAGGCCGGGCTCAAGGTCAGCCATTACCCTTACGTGGGCAGCGACAACCGCCTGGATGTGACGGCGATGCTGGCAACCCTGTCCAGCGTGCCCAAGGGCGACGTGGTATTGCTGCACGCGTGCTGCCATAACCCGACCGGCTTTGACCTGTCCCAAGATGACTGGCGCCAGGTCTTGCAGATCGTGCGTGAACGCCAGTTGCTGCCGCTGATCGACTTCGCCTACCAGGGCTTTGGCGATGGCCTGGAGCAGGACGCCTGGGCGGTACGCCTGTTTGCCACCGAGCTGCCGGAAGTGCTGATTACCAGCTCCTGCTCGAAGAACTTCGGCCTGTATCGCGACCGCGTGGGTGCATTGATCGTCTGTGCGGCGGATGCCGAAAAGCTCACCGATGTACGCAGCCAACTGGCGAATATCGCTCGCAACCTGTGGTCGACACCGCCGGATCACGGTGCCGCCGTGGTGGCGACCATCCTCGGTGATGCACAGTTGAAAAAGCAGTGGAGCGAGGAAGTCGAGGCCATGCGTTCGCGGATCGCCCATCTGCGCGCAGGATTGGTGGAAGCGCTTGCGCCCCATGGCCTGGCCGAGAAATTCGCACATATCGGCGCGCAGCGTGGGATGTTTTCCTATACCGGCTTGAGTGCCGAGCAGGTCAAGCAACTGCGCGAAAAGCACAGTGTGTATATGGTCAGTTCGGGGCGGGCTAACGTGGCCGGTGTTGATGCAACGCGCTTGACGTTGCTGGCTCAAGCCATTGCTGACGTCTCCAACTGAAGAAACGGGACTCGATGTGAAAGCTGGCTTGCCTGCGATGGCTACAGATATCTACACAACGCGGTAGCGATCAACGGTAACCACGATGCGAAGCGAGCCGCTTTTGATCTGCTCTTGATCTAAGGCGCCCCGTCAAACCACGCTGGCCGGAATTCGACAGGGTTTAGCCGCCCCGCGCCATGGATGGCGTGTGGCGGCGCCCCCCCAAATCACTGGCGGATTACGGGCGCACCGAGCCTAGGCGAGGTGCCGAGTGGTGGGGCAAGAGCCCTTTTGGTTACTTGTGGCTGGGCCGGCGTTCCGGGCTCTTTTCCAAAAGTGACCCGCTGTCAGAGAGGAACCCTAAGTGGCCTTTACCGAAGCAATGGATATGTACACAATCCAGCTGTGTTGACTGTCAGGCCCTCTTCGCAGGCAAGCCAGCTCCCACATTTGGATCGTGGGGTGTCAGGTAGATCAGCGTCGGCTGTCAGGCCGTCACGGGAGCAAGCTCCCTCGCCACAGGTTCAGCCAGCGACCATTTCGGCCTTTAGCAGTGCCTCTTTGGCCTGCGCATCCGCCAACCGATACAACTCGATATGCCCATCCCAGTGCTCGATCAAGGCCGTGCACGACTCCACCCAATCCCCGCAGTTGAGGTAATCCACCTCGCCCACCTTGCGAATCTCGGCATGGTGAATATGCCCGCACACCACCCCGTGCAATTCCCGCTTGGTCACCTCGTGGGCAATCGCCTCTTCGAAATCGCTGATAAAACTCACTGCCGTCTTGACCTTGTGTTTCAGGTACGCCGACAGCGACCAATAACCGTAGCCATACCGCGCACGCCAGTGGTTCAGCCAGCGGTTCAGCGTCAGGGTGAATTCGTAGGCCGAGTCGCCGAGGAAGGCGAGCCAGCGGTGATAGCGCGTGATCACATCAAACTGGTCGCCATGAATCACCAGCAAGTGGCGGCCATCGGCGGTGACGTGTACAGCCTCATCGACTAATTGGATATTGCCCAGGATCAGCTTGGAATAGCGACGCAGGAACTCGTCATGGTTGCCGGTGACATAGATGACCTCGGTGCCACGCTTGGCCATGGTCAGCAGGCGCCGGATTACGTTGGTATGGGCTTGAGGCCAATACATGCCGCCGCGCAGTTTCCAACCGTCGATGATGTCACCGACCAAGTAGACCTTGTCGGCGTGGTAGCCCTTGAGAAAGTGCGACAGGTGTTCGGCCTGGCAATCCCGAGTGCCCAGATGCACGTCGGAAATCCACAGGGTTCGCACCCGTTGCTTGCGGCTGGGCTTGGTGAACTCGGCACGGGTCATGGGCATCCCTCGACGCTGTTTTGGCGAGCTTGCGCCTTGGCGATTAATAGCCAATGACAAGCGTGCGTCAGTCTGATGACAGCGCCCGCGGCCCGCCAAGCGTTGTAGACTGACGGCTTGCCGCCCTGGAGACCGCGATGAGCCCGACCCTCACGCTACGCCACTACCTCGAAGCGCCCATTGCCCACAGCCATGACCATGCGCAGTTGGTGTTCGGCCTGTCCGGGCACCTGGACCTGGAAGTCGATGGCCGTGGCAGCCAGGTGCGCGAAAGCAGCGTGATGGTGCTGCCCTTCTCCACCCATCATGCCTGCATCAGCCGCGATGGCAGCCGCTGCCTGGTGCTGGATGTGCCGACTGAGCACTGGGTGGTGCAATCCTTGGGCGAACATGCCGACGCCAGCCGCCGCTTGCTCGACCAACCCGCGCGCCTCGCGTTGGATGCCCGGCAACACCAGTTGGTGCAGTGGCTGGCACAGAGCCCGGTGCACGACCCACTGATCGTCCAGCAAGGCGCCGTGTTGTTACTGGCCAGCCTCAACCACCCTCAGGCCCAACCGCTGCCTGGCCGGCGTCTGCCTTATGCCGCGTTCAATAGCCATATCGAGCGCCATGCGGCGCGTCCGCTCCAGGTGGCCGACCTGGCACGGATTGCCGATTTGTCCGTGCCGCGCCTGCATGCGCGGTTTATGGCGGAGTGCGGGCAAACGCCGATGGACTATCTACGCAGTCGTCGCTTGCACATGGCGCTTAGGCTTTTACGCGAAACCTCCCTGCCCATCGGCGAGATTGCCGAGCGCGTCGGCTACGCCTCGCAAAGTGCATTTTGCGCGGCCATGCTTCGGGCGTTTGGCGCCTCGCCCGGGGCGTTGCGTCGGGCGGGCTAGCAAGAGTCTTGCGCTAAAAATCACCCGACCCGCGACAGACGCCCATTCTCCAACCCTCTAGACTGCGAGGCTGTCACCCCCTGTTGAATCAAGGATCGCAATGACTCCCCGCTCAGCCCTTGGCGCCCTGCATATCGGCGCTTTGATGTTTGGCCTCACTGGCGTATTCGGCAAGCTGGCGGCGGCCTCCCCTGCCATCATCGTATTTGGCCGGGCGGCGTTTGCCGTGCTGGCGCTGGCGGTGTTTGCGCGCTTTGCCAGCAATGCTCCCTGGAAAAAACTGGAGATGCGTGACTGGCGCCGGCTGCTGGTCAGCGGCGTGTTGTTGGCTGCCCATTGGGTGACGTTCTTTATCGCCGTCAAAGTCGCCGGCGTGGCCGTGGCGACCCTGGGGTTCACCGCGTTTCCGGCCTTTACGGTGATCCTTGAGGGGCTGATTTTCCGCGAGCGCATTCGGGCCAATGAAGTGCTGCTGGTCGCCCTTGTTACCGTTGGCCTGGTGCTGGTCACCCCCGATTTCGACCTCGCCAGCCAAGCCACCGGCGGGCTGCTCTGGGGGATCGCCTCGGGCCTGTTGTTCTCGTTGTTGTCGCTGAATAATCGCGCCAGTTCCGGGCGCATTCCTGCGGTACAGGCCGCGCTGTGCCAGAACGTCGTGGTCGCCGCGCTCCTGCTGCCCGTGGCCGCGCCGGGGCTGGCGGATGTGCGTGGGATAGATTGGCTGTGGATCGGGCTGTTGGGGGTGTTTTGTACCGGCCTCGCCCACAGCCTGTTTGTCGCCAGCCTTGCCGTAATCAAGGCGCGCACCGCTTCGGTGGTGTTTGCGATGGAACCGGTCTACGGCATCACCGTGGCCTGGCTGTTGTTTGCCGAAACCCCGACCCTGCGCATGCTGCTGGGCGGCGCCTTGATCATCGTCGCCATCGTGCTCTCCGGCCTGATGGGCAGCGCCAGCCAGGCCAAGCAACCGGCGCCGGCCTGACTTCAGACGGTACGGTCGTTATGCCCGAGGTCGCGCTGGGGGTCGATCTGGTCGCGCACTCGTTGCTTGAGCACCTTGGCCTCGGGAAAACCGCCATCGGCCTTGCGCTCCCAAATCTGCACGCCATCGCAGGTAATGCGAAAGGCCCCGCCGGTGGCCGGTTCCAGTGCCACGCGCCCCAAGTCATCGGCAAAGGTGCTGAGTAGCTCCTGGGCCAGCCACGCGGCGCGCAGCAACCACTGGCACTGGGTGCAATAGGTGATCACAATCTCGGGTTTGCATGCAGACATCATTAAGCGGCTCCTGGCGTAACAGGCTCAGCGAATCGGGTGGCTATAATAGCGGCCTTTGTCGCCCAGCCACGAGATTGATGATGCGCCGCCTGCTGTCTTGCCTGTTCCTGTGCCTTGTCCCCCTACTTGCCGACGCGGTAGAAGCCCCCCGCCCGAAAATCGGTCTGGTGCTGTCCGGCGGGGCTGCCCGTGGCCTGGCGCATATCGGTGTGCTCAAGGCGCTTGAAGAGCAAGGTATTCATATCGATGCGATTGCCGGCACCAGCATGGGCGCGGTGATTGGCGGGTTGTACGCGTCAGGCTACAAGATCGACGAGCTGGAGAAGTTGGCGCTGGGTATCGACTGGCAGCAGGCCCTGTCCGACGCGCCACCACGTGAAGACGTACCGTTTCGGCGCAAACAGGATGACCGGGATTTCCTGGTCAAACAAAAACTCAGTTTCCGCGACGATGGCAGCCTCGGCCTGCCGCTGGGCGTGATCCAGGGCCAGAACCTGGCGCTGCTGCTGGAGAGCATGTTCGCCCACAGCAGCAACACGCGTAACTTCGACAAGCTGCCGATCCCATTCCGCGCCGTGGCCACCGACATCACCACCGGCGAAAAAGTGGTGTTCAGCAAAGGCCATCTGCCTCAGGTGATACGCGCCAGCATGTCGATTCCCGCGGTGTTCGCCCCGGTGGAGCTGGATGGCCGCCTGCTGGTAGATGGCGGCATGACCGACAATATCCCGCTGGACGTGGCGCGGGAGATGGGCGTCGATATCGCCATCGTGGTCGACATCGGCACCCCGCTGCGCTCGCGCAAACAACTGGCCACCGTGGTGGACGTGCTCAACCAGTCCATCACCCTGATGACCCGGCGCAACTCCGAAGAGCAGCTCAAGGCCCTGAACCCCAAGGATGTGTTGATCCAACCACCGCTGGCCGCTTATGGCGTCACCGACTTTGGCCGCGCCAAGGACATGATCGACGCTGGCTACCGCGCCACCCGTGCCCTCGACGTACGCCTGGCACACCTGCGCCCTGCCGAACCCATCGACGCCGACCTGGTAGCCGCGCGTACGCCGGGCGAACGCACCCCGGTGATCACCGCGATCCAGGTGGAGAACGACTCCAAGGTCAGCGATGACGTCATCCGCTACTACATTCGCCAGGGCCTGGGAGAACCTTTGAATCTGGGCCGCCTGCAATCGGACATGGGCACCCTGTACGGCCTGGATTACTTCGAGCAGGTGCAATACCGCGTGGTAAAAAAAGGCCAGGACAACACCCTGGTGATCAGCGCACGCGGCAAGCGCAGCGGCACCGACTACCTGCGCCTGGGCTTGAACCTGTCGGACGACATGCGCGGCGACAGCGCCTTCAACCTCGGCGCCAGTTACCGTGTGAACGGCATCAACCGCCTCGGCGCGGAATGGCTCACACGGGTGCAAATTGGTGATCGGCAGGAGCTCTACAGCGAGTTCTACCAACCCATGGACACCGGCTCACGCTACTTTGTGGCCCCCTACATCAGGGCCGAGGCACAGAATGTCGAGCTGATCCTGGACAACGACCCCATCTCCGAATACCGCCTGGAACGCTATGGTTTTGGTTTGAATGTCGGCCGGCAGATCGGCAACAGCGGCGAGATCCGCTTTGGCGTGGGGGAAGCCTGGGGCAAGGCGGACGTGCGCATTGGTGACCGCGACCTGCCGAGCGTGAGCTTCAGCGAAGGCTTCTATGAACTCAAATATTCCTTCGACTCCCTGGACAATGTGTACTTCCCCCACAGCGGCGAAGACATCGGCCTGGCCTTTCGCGAGTTCGAACCCGGTTTGGGCTCCGACCAGCGCTACCGCCAGTGGGAATTCAAGCTGGACAAGGCCATGAGCCACGGGCCGGACACCTTGATACTGGGCGGTCGTTACGGTCGCACACTGGATAATTCGGATGTGGTGATTTCCAGCTTCCTGCTGGGGGGCGCACGGCAATTGTCGGGCTTCCGCCAGGATGCGATTTCGGGGCAGAACATCAGCCTCATGCGCGCGGTGTACTTCCGCAGGCTCACCCCACGCTCTTACCTGCCGCTGGACTTCCCGTTGTACCTGGGTGCATCCCTGGAACGGGGCCGGGCGTGGAACAACGATAACGAGTTCGACAGCGGCTATATCAACGCCGCGAGTATTTTCCTGGGGTTTGATACACCACTGGGGCCGCTGAATTTCAGCTATGGGTTCAATGATGATAATCAGAAGGCGGTGTACTTGAACCTGGGCCAGACGTTCTAAGAAGCCGAACACGAAACCCAATGTGGGAGCTGGCTTGCCTGCGATAGCGGTGCGTCAGTCAGCTAATCACTTGACTGAATGTCCGTCATCACAGGCAAGCCTGCTCTCACATTATTTAGATCAGGACTTTTCCAGGTTCGCCAGGATGTGCTCATGCACCCGCATGCACACCCGCAGGTCTTCTTCATTCACGCCCACGAACAATTCATGGCGCAACGCCGTGGCAATGGTTTCGATCTGGTCGATCAACGGTTGGGCGGTGTCGCACAGCAGGATACGTTTGGCACGACGGTCTTCTACTACGGCCTGGCGTTGCACCAGGCCCTGGCCCTCGAGGCTGTCGAGCAGACGAGCCAGGGTGGGCCCTTCCACGCCGACACTTTGGGCCAATTCACGCTGGGTGGGTGCTTCGACAAAACGGGCCAGGTGCAGCAGCACCAACCAGCGCGCCTGGGACAAGCCCAGCCCCGCCAGCCGGCGATCCAGTTCGGCGCGCCAACCTCGGGACATTTGCGCCAACTGCATGCCAAAACGGTGTTGATCGGTTAACGGCATAAAAAACTCATGTTTAAGACTGAAAATAAAGTATGGCTAATTATTAGTCAGCTAAGCATGAGCCCTGTCAGTAGGCAAGGCCCGCTATGTACTGATTCGTTACATTGTCGTAATTGGCACACTAAATTTCGAATTCCGACTGCAAAGCAGCACGCACGCAGTACAAAACGCCTTCCGGAACACGCCCGGTAAACAACGGCGCAATTTCGGTGACAGCTGGCAATTCGCCTTCTCCATCGAGAAACGCGTCCTGGATTTCACCGAGCAAATCCTCAGGTAAATCAAGGGCCTGCTCCAGGGACAATTGCTGCTTGCCGATGGCTTCGGCGAGCAAGGTGTACACGTTTTTTTCCGAGCATTGCAGTTGGCCTGCGATCTGGATCGGGGTCATGCCGGCACGGGCCAGGCTGATCAGTTCGTGGCGAATATCGGCGATTTCCTTCGGCGCTTCGGCCTGGCCGCCGAGCACTTCCAGGAAGGCCTGGCCGTAGCGTTCCAGTTTACGCGCGCCCACACCGCTGACCCGGGCCATCTCGGCCATGGTGGTGGGCTGCTCACGAAGCATCTCCAGCAAGGTGGAGTCGGGGAAGATAACGTAGGGTGGCACGCTGTGCTCCTGCGCCAGTTTGCGCCGCAGGGTGCGCAAGGCTTCCCACTGTTCGCGTTCTTCACCCCGCACCAGTTGGCTGGCCTGGCTAGTACTGCTGCTTTTGGCGGTGGTCTGCGGCTTGAGGTCACGGCGCAGTTCCAGGCTCACTTCGCCCTTGAGCAACGGCCGGCAACTGTCATTCAGGCGCAGCCCGCCGTAGCCTTCGATATCGATGTCGACCAGCCCACGGGCAACCATCTGGCGAAACAGCGAACGCCACTCACCTTCGGCGCGAGCTTTACCGACACCGTACACCGAAAGTTTCTCGTGGCCGAAGCTGCGGATTTTTTCGTTGTCCTTGCCCAGCAGCACATCCACCAGATGGCCCACGCCATAACGCTGGCCGGTGCGATAGATCGTCGACAACGCCTGGCGCGCCGGTTCGGTGGCGTCCCAGGTTTGCACGCCGTCGATGCAGTTATCGCAGTGGCCGCAGGGCTCAGGCATGTCTTCGTCAAAATACGCCAGCAGGGTCTGGCGGCGGCAGCGGGTCTCTTCGCACAACGAAAGCATGGCATCGAGCTTGTGCTGTTCCAGGCGTTTGTGGCGCTCGTCGCCCTCGGAGTTCTGCAGCATCTGCTTGAGCATCACCACGTCTTGCAGGCCGTAGACCATCCAGGCATCCGCCGGCAGGCCATCGCGGCCGGCACGCCCGGTTTCCTGGTAATAGGCCTCAAGGGACTTGGGCAGGTCCATGTGCGCCACGAAACGCACGTTGGATTTGTCGATGCCCATGCCAAAGGCGATGGTTGCCACCATGATCAGGCCTTCCTCGTTCAGGAAGCGTTTCTGGTGCGCTGATCGCGTTTCATTGGGCAGGCCGGCATGGTAAGGCAGTGCCGGGTAGCCTTGTTCACAGAGGAACGCCGCGACCTCGTCGACTTTCTTGCGCGAAAGGCAATACACGATGCCCGCGTCACTGCGCCGCTCGGACAGGAACGCCAGCAACTGCTTGCGCGGCTGCTCCTTGGGCACGATGCGGTAGAAAATATTGGGCCGGTCAAAACTCGACAGGAAGCGCTCGGCGTTCTGCAAATGCAGGCGCTCGACGATCTCTTCGCGGGTGCGCTTGTCGGCGGTAGCGGTAAGCGCGATACGCGGCACATCGGGAAACAGTTCTGCCAATTGGCCAAGCTGCAGGTATTCGCGGCGGAAATCGTGGCCCCATTGCGACACACAGTGGGCTTCGTCGATGGCGAACAGAGCGATCTCAAGGCTCTGCAAAAAAGCCAGCATGCGTGGCTGCACCAGGCGCTCCGGCGCAAGGTAAAGCATTTTCACCTCGCCACGTTTGATGCGTGCAGCAAGGTCGCGCTGCTGCTCGGCGCTGAGGGTGGAGTTCAACGACGCGGCGGCGACACCGAGTTCTTCAAGGGTGGCGACCTGGTCGTCCATCAACGCAATCAGCGGCGACACCACCACGGCCAGGCCATTGCGCAACAGCGCCGGCACCTGGAAGCACAGCGACTTGCCGCCACCGGTAGGCATCAGCACCAGGGCATCGCCGCCACTGGCCACGCGCTCAATGATCGCACCCTGGCGGCCACGAAAACTGTCGTAGCCGAAGATGTCCTTGAGGACGCGTTGAGCCTGCTCGAGCATGTAAAACTCCAAAATGGTGCCGAAATCCCTCAATACAGGCTGGCCGAAAATATCCGCGCTCACGAAAAATAATCCGTAAGCGAAGTTTTCCCGGATTGGCGCTGGGCCTGCAGGGGCATCACAAAACGCGGCAGTATACCCGAGCGTTATCCACCAAAGGGCGCGACTGACGAATAGACGCACCAGGCTAAAACCGGGCAAATATGCCGTGCGGCTGGCCTGGGCGCTCAAGAAAGCCTAGAATTCAGCATCGTTTATTCCCAAGGTAGCCCTTCAATGTCCTTCGCTGAGCAACTAACCCGCCTGCAAGCCTTCCTCGACGCCGATGAGCTGCATGACGAGGCGCTGGACTACGTGGCCGCCCACGGCTACCTGACCGCCCTGTCGATCTGCTCCGACCCCGTCCCGGACCGTGAATGGATCGACGCGCTGTTCGCTGAAGAGCCTCATTACAGCGACGCCGCCCATCGCGAAGAAATCGAATCCACCCTGATCGCCCTCAAGGCCCACATCGCGCGCCAACTGGCCTCCGACGAAGAGTTCGAGCTGCCGTGCGAGCTGGATCTGGGCGACGATCCCGATGACTCCGACCTGCGCGGCTGGTGCATCGGTTTCATGGAAGGCGTATTCCTGCGCGAAGCCGCCTGGTTCGAAACCGCCGAAGAAGAAGTCAGCGAAATGCTGCTGCCGATCATGGTCGGTTCGGGCCTGTTCGAAGAGGAAGCAGAGTTCTCCGACATCGCCGCCGACGCCAACCTGATGGACGACATGATCGTGCAGATCCCGGAAGCCCTGACCGCGCTGTACCTGCTGTGCAACGCGCCTGACGAAAAACCGGCGATCCTCAAGCCACGTCACCACTGAGTCGCTTGCCCGTGGAACCCATGGGCAACCGTCCACTGCTCCTGCGCTATGCGCTGCTGGCCATCGGCTGGCTAAGCGTAGCGCTGGGAGTCATCGGTATTTTCCTGCCGGTACTGCCGACCACACCCTTCCTGCTACTCGCCGCCGCCTGCTTCGCTCGCAGCTCCCCGCGCTTCTACCACTGGCTGGTGGAACACCCGCGCCTGGGGCCCTGGGTGCGCGATTACCTCGACGGCAATGGCATCCCGCTCAAAGGCAAGGTCTACGCCATCGGCTTGATGTGGCTGAGCATCTCGATTTCCTGCTACCTGGTGCCACTGCCATGGGCACGGGGCTTTATGCTGACCAGTGCGGTGCTGGTGACGATCTACATCCTGCGCCAGAAAACCCTGCCGCCACGCTGAGCGCCGCCTGCGACATTCGATCCCACACGACCTTGGTCGACACTGACTAACACCAGGCATCATGCGAGACTGTCCAACCGGGCCTGGAATGCCCGGGTGTTCTTATGCTCGGAGTTACCATGACGCTGTCCAGCGGGCTGATCGCCGTCGTTGCCCTGGCCTATATGGCCACTATGTTTGCCATCGCCTTTTACGGTGACCGCCGCCATGCGCCGCTGCCGCCGCGCGTGCGTGCCTGGGTGTATAGCCTGTCGCTGGCGGTGTACTGCACCAGTTGGACCTTCTTCGGCGCCGTAGGCCAAGCGGCGGAACAACTGTGGGCATTCTTGCCGATCTACCTGGGACCTGTGCTGTTGCTGGTGCTGGCACCCTGGGTGCTGCAAAAGATGATCCTGATCAGCAAGCAGGAAAACATCACCTCAATCGCCGACTTTATCGCCGCCCGCTACGGCAAATCCCAGTCCCTGGCGGTGGTGGTGGCGTTGATCTGCCTGGTCGGCGTGCTGCCCTATATCGCGCTGCAGCTCAAAGGCATCGTGCTGGGCGTGAACCTGCTGATCGGCGCCGGCCCCGACACCACCGGCACCCGCGCCCAGGACACGGCCTTGATTGTGTCGCTGGTATTGGCGCTGTTTACCATCGTGTTCGGCACACGCAACCTCGACGCCACCGAACACCACCGCGGCATGGTGCTGGCGATTGCCTTTGAGTCGCTGGTCAAGCTGTTCGCTTTTCTCGCCGTCGGTGCGTTTGTCACCTACGGCTTGTACGACGGCTTCGACGATCTGTTCAGCCAGGCCATGCTCGCCCCGCGCCTTGAGGAATACTGGAAAGAGACCATCAACTGGCCTTCGATGGTGGTACAGACCGGCGTCGCCATGATGGCGATCATCTGCCTGCCCCGACAATTTCATGTGACGGTGGTGGAGAACATCGACCCCCAGGATTTGCGCCTGGCCAAGTGGGTGTTCCCGGCTTATTTGATCCTCGCGGCACTGTTTGTGGTGCCCATCGCCCTGGGCGGCAAGATGCTGTTGCCCAGCTCGGTGCTGCCGGACTCCTATGTGATCAGCCTGCCAATGGCCGAGGCCCATCCTGCCCTCGCCGTGCTGGCATTCATTGGCGGTGCATCGGCGGCCACTGGCATGGTCATCGTAGCGAGCATCGCCTTGTCGACCATGGTTTCCAACGACATGCTGCTGCCCTGGCTGTTGCGCCGATCCAGCGCCGAGCGGCCATTCGAAGTCTTCCGTCACTGGATGCTGTCGGTTCGCCGGGTGAGCATTGTGATCATCCTGCTGCTGGCGTACGTGAGCTACCGCTTGCTGGGCTCCACCGCCAGCCTGGCGACCATCGGCCAGATCGCTTTTGCCGCTGTGACCCAACTGGCCCCGGCGATGCTCGGCGCCCTCTATTGGAAGCAGGCCAACCGGCGTGGGGTGTTTGCCGGTTTGGCCGCCGGTACTTTCCTGTGGTTCTACACGCTGGTCTTGCCAGTGACGGCGAAAAGTCTGGGCTGGTCGCTCAGCCTTTTCCCCGGCCTGACCTGGATGCACTCCCACCCGTTCGGGCTGTCGGTCACCTCGCTGACCTTGGGCACCGTGTTCTCCCTGGCAGGTAACTTCACCCTCTTCGTGTGGGTGTCGATGCTGTCGCGCACACGGGTTTCCGAGCACTGGCAGGCAGGCCGTTTTATCGGCCAGGAAATCAGCCAGCGTGCGAGTGCGCGCTCCATGCTGTCGGTGCAGATCAGCGACCTGCTCAGCCTGGCGGCACGCTTCGTCGGGGAAGAACGGGCCCAGCAGAGTTTTATTCGCTTCGCCTATCGCCAAGGCAAAGGCTTCAACCCCAACCAGAATGCCGATAACGATTGGATCGCCCACACCGAACGCTTGCTGGCCGGCGTACTCGGGGCCTCCTCGACGCGGGCGGTGGTGAAAGCGGCAATTGAAGGGCGGGAAATGCAGCTGGAGGACGTGGTCCGTATCGCAGACGAAGCCTCGGAAGTGCTGCAGTTCAACCGCGCTCTGTTGCAAGGTGCCATTGAGAACATCACCCAGGGCATCAGCGTGGTGGACCAGTCGCTCAAGCTGGTGGCCTGGAACCGGCGCTACCTGGAACTGTTCAACTACCCGGACGGCTTGATCAGCGTCGGCCGGCCGATTGCAGACATCATTCGATACAACGCCGAGCGCGGCCTGTGTGGCCCTGGTGAAGCGCAGGTGCACGTGGCGCGTCGCCTGCACTGGATGCGCCAGGGGCGTGCGCACACCTCCGAGCGCCTGTTCCCCAACGGCCGGGTGATCGAGTTGATCGGCAACCCGATGCCCGGCGGCGGGTTTGTCATGAGCTTCACCGACATCACCGCGTTCCGCGAAGCCGAACAAGCGCTGACCGAGGCCAACGAGAGCCTGGAGCAGCGGGTGACCGAGCGCACCCATGAACTGTCGCAACTGAACGTGGCCCTCACCGACGCCAAGGGCGTGGCCGAATCCGCCAGCCAGTCGAAGACGCGGTTCCTGGCGGCCGTGAGCCATGACCTGATGCAACCGCTGAACGCTGCGCGGTTGTTTTCCGCCGCCCTCTCGCACCAGACCGATGGCCTGTCCGGCGAGGCACGGCAGTTGGTGCAGCATCTGGATAGCTCACTGCGCTCGGCCGAAGACCTGATCAGCGATTTGCTGGACATTTCGCGCCTGGAAAACGGCAAGATCAACCCACAACGCCAGCCCTTTGTTCTCAACGAGCTGTTCGACACCCTGGGAGCAGAATTCAAGGCGCTGGCCCAGGAGCAACACTTGCGCTTCCGCTGGCGCGGCAGCCGTTTGCGAGTGGACAGCGACATCAAGCTGCTGCGGCGGATTTTGCAGAACTTTCTGACCAATGCATTCCGTTATGCCGACGGCCCGGTGCTGCTGGGCGTACGTCGTCGCAAGGGCGAACTCTGCCTGGAGGTCTGGGATCGCGGGCCTGGTATTGCGCCCGATAAACAAAAGGTGATCTTCGAAGAGTTCAAGCGCCTGGACAGTCACCAGACCCGTGCCGAAAAGGGCCTGGGGCTGGGCCTGGCGATTGCCGACGGCCTGTGCCGCGTGCTGGGCCATCGCCTGAGCGTGCGCTCCTGGCCGGGCAAAGGCAGCGTCTTCAGCGTGTGCGTGCCGCTGGCCCGTAACCAGACCAGCGTGCAACCCAAGGCGCCCGCAGAAACCGGCCTGCCCTTGAGTGGCGCACGCGTGCTGTGTGTGGATAACGAAGACAGCATCCTGATCGGCATGCGCAGCCTGCTCACGCGCTGGGGCTGTGAAGTCTGGACGGCCGCCAACCAGGCCGAATGCGCGGCATTGCTGGCCGAGGGCATCCGCCCGCAACTGGCGTTGGTGGATTACCACCTGGACCACGGCGAAACCGGTACCGAGTTGATGGGCTGGCTGCGTGCGCAACTGGCCGAGCCGATTCCCGGCGTAGTGATCAGTGCCGATGGGCGACCGGAGATGGTTGCCGAGGTGCATGGGGCGGGGTTGGATTACTTGGCCAAGCCGGTGAAGCCGGCGGCGTTGCGGGCGCTGTTGAGCAGACATCTGCCCCTGTAACGGGGCTGTATTCGAGCTATTTGTGGGAGCAATTTAGACCCCTATTTATTATTCCGGGAGATGCGCCACGCCATCCGAATCGGTCATCGCCCGCTCCAGCAGATCCGCCGGCAAGCTCTTGCTGGCGCGGGCGCCGAGCAACCTTAGTTGCTCGGTACGGCTGACCAGGTTCCCACGCCCATCCGTCAGCTTGTTGCGCGCCGCGCTGTAGGCCTTGTCCAACTGTTGCAGCCGGTTACCCACTTCGTCCAGGTCCTGGATAAACAGCACGAACTTGTCATACAGCCAACCGGCACGCTCGGCAATTTCCCGTGCGTTCTGGCTCTGGCGCTCCTGCTTCCACAGGCTGTCGATCACGCGCAGGGTGGCGAGCAAGGTCGTGGGGCTGACGATTACGATATGGCGGTCGAAGGCTTCCTGGAACAGGTTGGGCTCGGCCTGCAATGCCGCAGAAAAGGCAGCCTCGATCGGTACGAACAGCAGGACGAAATCAAGGCTGTGCAAACCCTCCAGGCGCTTGTAGTCCTTGCCGGCCAAGCCTTTGACATGATTACGCAGGGACAGCACGTGTTGCTTCAACGCGGCCTGGCCAATCACCTCGTCATCCGCCGCCACGTACTGTTGATAGGCGGTCAAGCTGACCTTGGAGTCGACCACCACCTGCTTGTCGCCCGGCAACATGATCAGCACATCGGGCTGGAAACGCTCGCCATCCGGGCCTTTGAGGCTGACCTGGGTCTGGTACTCACGGCCCTTCTCCAGGCCCGCGTGCTCCAGCACTCGCTCAAGAATCAGCTCACCCCAGTTGCCTTGGGTTTTCTGGCCCTTGAGGGCGCGGGTCAAATTAGTGGCTTCGTCCGACAGACGCAGGTTCAATTGCTGCAGGCGCTCAAGCTCTTTGGCGAGGGAAAAGCGCTCACGGGCTTCGTTCTGATAGCTTTCTTCGACACGCTTCTCGAAGGACTGGATACGTTCCTTGAGCGGGTCCAGAAGTTGGCCCAGGCGCTCCTGACTGGTTTCGGCGAAGCGTTGCTCACGCTCGTCGAAGATCTTGCCGGCCAGCTCGGCAAATTGCGCACGCAGTTCGTCTCGTGAGCCTTGCAGGTCGGTGAGGCGTTGCTGATGACTCTCTTGCTGCTCGCGCAATTCGGCGCTCAGGGCAGCGGCCAAGGCGTCGAGGCGACGCAGTTCGGTTTCCTTGGCGCTACGGTCGAGGTTCCAGGCGTGCGCGGCATCGCGGGCGTTATCGCGGTCGATCTGCAACAGCTCGACTTCACGGCGCAGCGCCGCCAGGTCGGCTTGTTTGGCGGCATTGGCCTGGCCGAGGTCACTGATCTCATCGCGACTGGCGTCCAGTTGGGCGGCGAGCCCCTCCTGGGCCAGTTGCGCGGTTGCCAGGCGTTCTTCCAGCAGTTCCCAACCGGTGGTGCGTGCGGTCAGGCGCCGCTGGAGTTGCCAGCACAGCGCCAGTAGCGGCACGGCTGCGCCCACAAGACCCAAGGCGATACTGGTCCAGTCAAACACCATAGCCATTTCTGCCATCACCGAAAAAGATCAAGGGTAACCAAGCCTAAGGCCGGAGGACAGCTCAGTCTTCGACCTGCCCCAGTTCGCGCTGGGCGCGACGGTCGCCGGCGCGAGCAGCCGAACGCAACAAATCGTGGCCGATGCGCCGGTCACGGGCATTTCCGCACTCGCGGCACATCAGTTGGCCAAGACGGCTCTGAGCGGCCACCACGCCTTCGCGGGCGGGCTGCTTGAGCAAGCGTCCGGCGAGATGCTTGATATTGTTGCTCTGCCCCAGGCGCGGGCTGTCGAGCAGCCACAAAGCAACCTTCAAGGAAAAACGCTTGGGCGCGGTAACAGTTTGGGGCGTGTCGGTAACAGAAGGTGATACTGAGCGAAACTTCATAAAGCACTGTGGGGCAGAACGGAAGGCGCGCCACTCTACTCTTTTTTTCGTACAGGTAAAGCTGAAAAAACCGTGCACGCCCGTCCTAGAGCAAGCGCTCGGGACAATCCACAGAAGCTGTGGATAACTCAGTGGACAACCCCCCTTGAACAGGCGCAAAGCCCCATGGAACGGGGGCCGCGGTCAAACTGACGATTTTTTCACCAATAAAAAAAAGCGAGATTTTTCATTGACTTAAATTTTGATTACAGGCAAATGGGCGCACTTGCACACCTGTGGCAGCAGGGTTACACCCTTGACCACAAATGTGCACAAGTCCCGATCGGCTGGTTATATCGTCGGCGTTTTTTGATTCAACACCGGTTAAACATGTTACTAAGCGCGCAAACCCGAGGGCTTTTCAAATCTGCCTCGGCTCGCCACACTGCGCCACCGCCAATGCAAACCAGTAGGGCCGATGAAAGGAATTCTGTTATTCGCCGGGCTGCTACTGGCCATCTGCGCGATCTCCCTGGGAATCAATACCGCGCTCCCCTCTCCGGACGGCGCACTGTTCGCCATTGCTATCTTGCTGTCAGCAGCCTTTACCGCCGTGGTCCTGTGCATCGAACTCAGTGACGGAAAGATCAATGACATGCGCGAAGTGATCCACATGATCGAGACCGGCCAGTCCTTGCGATTGACGCTCGCCGCCTATGGGCTGGGCTGCGCCCTGGCCGCGTCCGTGACCGTACTGGTCTATCGCGAGTTGCTCGGCGGCTGATCGAAGTTTTTTTGCAATCGGCCTTCCCTTCCCTGTTTCAATCCGTTACTATCCGCGGCGTTAGTACCAAGCTGAAAGTCAATTCTGGTCGAATACATCCCCTGAACCACATGGGATCGGCCACCTCGATGGTTTCCAGGTATTCCTTGCGACGACACTGCCTTTGAACAAGCAAAGGGTGGCGCGAAGTTCCAATACTCTGACCGAACCAACCTGCAAATTGATCAGGATCTCCACCCTGGGCCCAGAACCTTTGCCCTTGTTGTGTTGCCTGCCCTCCTAAGTACCTACCTGCCAGCCCAAGCGCGCCAAATTTAATTGCGCTTCAAACTGGCTGCTTTGTTCCAGTCGGGTTCTTCGTTTGATCAATGGTGATCAGCGTTACTGGAACGTTTTAACGTTGCACGGTTCTTATCCGTGTCATTTGTAGGAACACCAATAATATGAACGCTCAAATCCACACTCAGGATGCCATTCGCGCCCTCACCAACGCTTTTGCCCCAATGAACTGCCTGATCATGGCTGCTCGCAAAGGCTGCTTCAGCTTTACCCTGGTCAACGAACACGGCATCGCTCGTCACAGCGAACGCCTGTACCCCGATCAATACTCCAGCGCAGAACCGCTGCAGGCCGTGATCGATCGTACCCGTCAGGCACTGACCGCCTGATCGACCCGCGTCGCTGAAACCTCAAAAACCCTGTTTGAACAACAGGGTTTTTTATTGCCTGGAATTTGGCCTTGAGTCCGTGGCGCTAAGTACAAATCGATATAAACGTTATAACCGATTGCAGAAGATGTTTTAAAAACAGTCCTTTACATCAGGAATATGACACTACACTTCAAGTCAAGCGGCATCATCCGCTTACGACGGGCCTGAGATCCGATTCATTGCTGCCAAGCTCCCCTTCTCAGGCTCGTCCACTCTTTGCAAGGACTGAGGCTCGTATGGGTATTGCCGCCAGTGAATTGTGTCGTTATGTGATCCGGCCGACGCTGATGTACCTCGGCCGTCACAGCTCGACAGCCGAATCCCTGCTGCTGGGCATTGCCGCCAGCCAGTCAGAACTGGGCTCGGCGCTGCATGACCGCCGCGGCCATGGCCTCTACAGCATCACCGAACCACGCCACCGCGCCCTCTGGGATGACTACCTGGCCCTGGACCCGGAGCGCGCCAGCCTGGTGCGCGGGCTGGCCAGCCAACATGCGTTCCTCAGCGCGCCTCAGTTGGAGTTGACCGTGAACCTGCGCTACGCCACGGCCATCGCCTGGTTGCTGGTGGAACAACAACGCCCCGCCCTTCCCGCACCCGGCGATGTGCTGGCCATGGCGCGTATCTGGAAAGAAATATTCCATCCACAAGGCCGCCTGCGAGATTTCACCCAAGCGTGGCAAACCTGTGTAAGCCCCATGAAACAGGCAGCTTGCTGACCGGGCAAATTGCAAGATTCGGCAAAAAACGGCAATTTTGGTCGGATTGTCCTACAAAACTGCTCTATCTCCTGCATTACAGCCTATAGCGCGATGTGAAATTTATTGATACTTTCCGCAGCGGTGATCACACGGAGTTCTAATAATGAAAAAAGTAATGCTCAAGACCACACTTAGCCTCGCCGTTGCCATGGCATCCTCCCAATTGTTCGCCAGCGGCTTTGCCCTCAACGAACAGAGCGTCAGCGGGATGGGTACCGGTTTCGCAGGTCGCTCTTCTTCTGCCGATGATGCGAGCACTGTGTTCGGTAACCCTGCCGGTATGGCACGCCTGGAAGGCCAACAGATCACCGGTGGCGTTGCAGCCATTGATGCCTCCACCGATATCAGCAATGTCAGCGGCCGCTCCGCTGGCAGCAACAAAGGCGATATGGTGCCTTTCACTGCCGTGCCTTTCGGTTTCTACACCAATAAGCTCAACGACCAGTGGGCTGTCGGCTTCGGCGTCTATGCGCCGTTCGGCCTGGTAACCGACTACGAAAGCGGCTTCCAGGGCCGTGGCTTTGGCAGCAAGAGCGAAGTGAAAGTCATCACCTTGCAACCGACCGTCAGCTACGCCTTCAACGACCGCGTTTCCGTGGGTTTTGGCCCGACCATCAACCGCATCGCCGGCACCCTGGAATCGGACCTGACGCTGAACCCTCGCGCGCCAGACACCAATATCAAGATCAAGGGTGACGACACCGCGCTGGGCTTCAACATCGGCGTACTGGTCCAAGCCACCGATACCACCCGTGTCGGCCTGACCTACCACTCCAAGGTCAGCTACAAGCTGGACGGCCACACCGAAGTCACCGCACCGACCGCGACCTCGCCGTTCCTGCGCAGCAACCGCTATGACGCCTCGCTGAAAATCGACACACCTGAGTCCTACGACCTGTCCGTCACTCAAGACCTGACCGACGCGTGGAAACTCTATGCCGGTGCAACCTGGACACGCTGGAGCCGCCTCAAAGACATCACCGTCAAGAACGAAGGCGTCAGCGGCGCTACTGGCGGCGCGCTTGCCCCAGGCCTGGTCAGCACAATCAAGGAAGACCAGAACTGGCACGACACCTGGGCCTACGCCGTGGGTACTTCGTACCAGCTCACCAAGCAAGTGGTACTGCGTACCGGCCTGACATTCGACCAGTCGCCTACCAACAACACGGATCGCTCACCGCGCATCCCGACCGGCGACCGTACTATCTTCAGCCTGGGCCTGGGTTACCAGGTCATGGATAACATGACCATCGACCTGGCCTACTCCTACCTGAAGGAAGAGGACGTCAAGATCTCGCGCTCCAACCAATTGGCCAGCTACAACGCCAAGTATGAAAACAGCGCCAACGGTTTCGGCTTGGGCATGACCTACAAGTTCTAACCGCAGTCGTATAAAAAAGCCCCGCTCTCCTGTGAAGGAGGCGGGGCTTTTGTTTGGCTGGCGGTCAGGGTTTGGAAGCCAATGCCTGTTCCACCGCCTTGATCAGCTCCGGACTGTCCGGCTTGGTCAGGCTGGAAAAACTGGCAACCAGATTGCCCTGGCGATCCACCACATACTTGTAGAAATTCCACTTGGGCGCGGCGTCGGCCTGCTGCGCAAGCACCTTGAACAGATGCACCGCATCCGAACCTTTGACCTTCTGCGGCTCGGTCATGGTGAAGGTCACGCCATAGTTCACGTAGCAGACCTTGGCGGTTTCTTCCCCGGTCTTGGCTTCCTGTTTGAAGTCATCGGACGGCACGCCGATCACTTCCAGACCTTCGCCCTTGTAGCGCTGATACAACGCTTCCAGGCCCTTGAATTGCGGGGCAAAGCCGCAGAAGCTCGCCGTGTTGACGATCACCAAGGGTTTGCCAGCGAATTGCTGGCACAGATCGATGGATTCCTTGGCCCGCAGCTTGGGCAACTGGCCCTCCAGCAACGGTGGGCAACTGGTGGCCATCGCCACGCTACCAATAGCCATCAGGACGGGTACAGCGAGCCAGCGCATCTGCATGTCAAAAGTCCTTGAGTCAGTTCAGACCCACAACTTAGCAGATCGCCATGCCCAGTTGCATCAACGCCAGGCCGCCCCGTTGCCAACCCCACCAGGCCAGCAGCAATAACACCAGCCCCACAGCCAACAGCATAAGACGCGCTGTCATGCTCATGCCGCCTCCATCTGCGCCTGAATGCGCGCCACCGGCCGCTCACGCACCGGCCAATTCAGCGCGGCGGCGAGCAGGCTGAGTAAAATTGCCACCTGCCAGATCAAATCGTAGCTGCCGGTTCGATCATAGACCACCCCGCCCAGCCATCCGCCGAGGAACGAGCCAAGCTGGTGGAACAGGAACACAATCCCGCCGAGCATCGAGAGGTTGCGCACCCCAAACAGGGTCGCGACGGTGCCATTGGTCAGCGGCACCGTGGACAACCACAAAAAGCCCATCGCCATGCCAAACAGATACGCCGTGACTTCGGTGACCGGCGCCCACAGGAACCACACAATCACTACCGCCCGCAACAGATACAAGCCGGTGAGCAGACGCGGCTTGGACATGCGGCCACCGAGCCAACCCGCCGTGTAGGTGCCAAATACGTTGAACAGGCCAATCAAGGCCAGCACCGTGGTGCCCACCGTGGCCGGCAGGTGCTGGTCGACCAGGTACGCCGGCAAATGCACACCGATAAACACTACTTGGAAACCGCACACAAAAAAGCCGAAGGACAGCAGCCAGAAGCCGGAGTGGGAGCAGGCCTCTTTCAGCGCTTCACCCAGGGTTTGCTGGCCCACCGTGACCGCCAGCGGCCGGTCCTTGAGCATGGCGACCAGCGGCAGGATCAACGCCACCATCAAGCCCAACGCCAGCAACGCTGCGGACCAGCCCAGCCAACCAATCAAGCCGAGGGTGCCGGGCACCATGGCGAACTGGCCGAACGAGCCAGCGGCGCTGGCAATGCCCATGGCCATGCTGCGTTTTTCCGGCGCAACGGCGCGGCCAACCACGCCGAGAATCACCGAGAACGAGGTGCCGGACAGGCCAATGCCAATCAGCAAACCTGCGCTCAACGACAGTGACCACGCGGAGTCGGACATGCCCATCAGCACCAGGCCGACGGCGTACAACACCCCGCCGACAAACACCGCCTTGGTCGCGCCGAAACGGTCGGCCAAGGCCCCGGTAAATGGCTGCGCCAAGCCCCAGATCAGATTCTGCAAGGCGATGGCAAAGGCAAAGGTTTCACGCCCCCAACCGAATTCGCTGCTCATCGGCGCCAGGAACAGACCAAAGCCATGCCGTACGCCCAAGGACAACGCCAGGATCAGCGCACTCCCTAAAAGGACCCAACCACTGGTGCGCCACATCGAGGTCATTTCTTATTCTCCGTTCGCGGGTATATACCCGCTTGTAGTCGAACAAACCGCCGTTCAGGCGAGTTCATCCAGCAAGGCCAACAACATTTCGCGCTTTTCGGCGCCGAGCTTATCAATCAGTTTCTGTTGCGCTGCTTCCCACGCCGGCAACGCAGCGGCGAGCCGTTCATGGCCGGCGTCAGTCAACACCACCAGGCGGTTGCGCAAATCGTCACCCTCGACCAACTGCACCAGCCCCTCACCTTCCAGGACGCGCAGGTTGCGCCCCAGGGTGCTGCGATCCAGGCCCATGGCGTCCGCCAGGCTGGAAATGCTCGGCTGGTCGAGACGCTGCAGGTTGCACAACAGAGAATACTGGGCAACGTTGATCCCGAAGCCGTCGAGAGCGCCGTCGTAGTGCCTGCTGACGCCACGGGCAGCGCGTCGCAGGTTGGTGCATAAACATTGGGAGGCAAGCATAGAGCGTGTATATACCCGGAGTTAATCAATTGCAAGAAAGCGTTACAGCGCCAGCCCGACCAGTACCGCGACTTCAAGCAGCTCCAGCAGTGCGCCAGCAGTGTCGCCGGTGGTACCGCCCAGACGCTTGACCATCAACTGGCGCAGCCACACGAAACACAGTGCCGCCAGCAACACCGCGATGCCGCCGCTGAAACCACCGATCAGGATGCAGGCCAACCCGCTGAGGATCAGCACCTGTTGGCCGACAATTCGCGGCAGATGATCTGACAGTGCCTGGCCCAATCCGCCCGCCCGCACATAGCGCGTGGTGAGAAACAGCGCCAGCATCGAAGCGCGTCCGATCAAGGGCGCCAGGATCAACGCGGCGCCATTGCGTTGTTCGATCAACGCCACCAACGCGCTGAACTTGAGCAGCAGCACCAGCCCCAGGGTGACCACCGCAATCGGGCCGCTGCGCGGGTCTTTCATGATGCTGAGGGTGCGCTCGCGGTCGCCAAAACCACCCAGCCAGGCATCGGCGCTGTCGGCCAGGCCGTCCAGGTGCAGGCCACCGCTGAGCAACACCCAGGCTGTGAGCAGCAACGCGGCGTGCAACAGCAACGGGGCGCCCTGCAACACCTGATTGAGGCCCCACAACAGCACGCCGAACAGCAACCCAACCAGCGGATAAAACAACAACGAACGGCCCAGCTCTTGAGGTTGCGGCATGCCCGGCAAGCGAATGGGCAGGCTGCTGAGAAATTGCAGGGCGATCCAGAACGGCAGCATCGTCAGAGTCCTTCCTTCAACACGCCATCGGCTTCAACCTGCAGGCCGAACAAGGCACCGTGGCCAACTTCAACATTCAGCAGTTGCTCACGGGGCAACCCTCGCGCCTGAGCCAGCAGCAGGCGCATTACACCGCCATGGCTGATCAACAGCACGCGCTGGCCAGCATAGGCCTGATGCAGCCGCCTGACAGCGCCAAGCACGCGCGCGGAAAACTGGATGACCGGCTCGCCTTCCGGCGGCGTGAATTCATAGGGGTTGGCCCAGAACAAGCCCAGCCCTTGGGCATCGGTGTCCATCAACGCGGCCGCACTCTGCCCTTCCCACGCGCCGAAGTGCAGCTCTTGCAGATCGGCCTCCAGAGTCACCGGCACATCGAGCTGTGCCCCCAACTCCTGGGCGAACAGAGCGCAGCGTTGCAGCGGTGAGCTGATCAGCCGATCCCACGGCCCCTGCCCCACCACTGCGTCGCGCATCTGCCGCCAGCCGTTGGCGGTCAGCGCATCGTCCAGGCTGCCACGCAGGCCTCCGCCCAGTTCGGTTTCGCCGTGACGCAGCAGGTCCAGGCGCAAGGTCATGCGGGGCGGTCCGCCACGGCGGCTTCGGCGAAGGTCGCCATCTGCCCGTGCAGCGCACACGCCAGGCGCAACAAAGGCACCGCCAACGCCGCGCCGCTGCCTTCGCCCAGGCGCAGGCCCAGTTCCAGCAACGGTTGCGCATCGAGGCTGTGCAGCACATGGCGATGGCCCGGCTCGGCACCCCGATGGCCGAACACCAACCATTCGCGGCACGCCGGGTTCAAGCGCACCGCCACCAGCGCGGCCACGCTGCAGATGAACCCATCCACCAGCACCACGATGCCTTCCTGGGCGCAGGCCAGGTAGGCGCCAACCAAGGCAGCAATTTCAAAACCGCCGAGATTGAACAGGGTTTGCAACGCATCGCTGCGCTGACCGGCGTGCAACCCCAGGGCGCGCTCGATGACCGCGACCTTGTGGCTGACCCCTGCGGCATTCAAACCGGTGCCAGGGCCTGTGAGGTCAGTGACCTGGCAATCCAGCAATGCGCAGGCCAAGGCACTGGCGGCAGTGGTATTGCCGATGCCCATCTCACCGCCGATAAAGAGTTGCGCGCCGCTTTCCAGGGCACGGCGTGCGCTGTCTCGTCCAGCTTGCAAGGCCAACTGCCCTTGGGCTTGGGTCATCGCCGGGCCATGCACGAAATTAGCCGTGCCCGCACCGATATTCAGGTGACGAACGCCGGGCAAATCCAGGGACGGCGTGACCGTGCCGAGGTCAATCACCTCCAATTGCGCTTGCAGTTGCCGCGCCAACACGCTGATCGCCGCGCCACCGGTGACGAAGTTTTGCAGCATCTGCCCGGTGACCTCTTGGGGAAATGCCGACACGCCTTCAGCGACCACACCGTGATCGCCGGCAAAAATCGCGATCCACAGGTGATCTACCGTCGGTTTGACCTGGCCCTGCAAACCCGCCAGCCGCACCGCCAGGGCCTCCAACTGGCCGAGGGAACCGGCGGGCTTGGTCAACTGCTGCTGACGCGCCAGCGCCTGTTCGTGGGTCGTGGTATCCACCGCCTTGCAGGGGTTGAGCCACCAGGAATCGGTCATAACGCAGTACCTTTCAAAGTCAGGGGCAGGCCGGCAACCGTCAGCACAACGCGCTGACATTGCTCGGCCAAGGCTTGATGCAGCCAACCGGCTTCATCCACATAACGGCGAGTCAATTCGCCCAGCGGCACGACACCCAGACCGGTCTCGTTGCTGACAAAAATGATTTCCCCCGGCAGCGAAGCCAGGGTTTGCAACAGTTGATCACGCTCGCACGCAAGGCGCGCCGGGTCTTCGAGCATCAGAAGATTGGTGAGCCATAAGGTCAGGCAATCCACCAGCAGGCAGCGATCAGTGGCGGCGTTTTCCTGTAGCACACGCGCTAGGTCGATGGGCTCTTCAACCAGGCCCCAATGGTCGGGACGACGCTGGCGGTGCAAAGTGACACGCTCGTTCATCTCACCGTCGAGCGGCTGGCTGGTGGCGATATAAATGACGGCAAGCCCGCTCTCTGCGGCAAGCTTTTCGGCCAGGCGGCTCTTGCCCGAACGGGCGCCGCCGAGGATCAATTGATACATGCAAAGGCCCCTGGCAAACGATGTGGCGAGGGAGCTTGCTCCCGTGACGGCCTGACAGCCGACGCTGATCCAGCTGACGCACCGCGACCCAAATGTGGGAGCTGGCTTGCCTGCGAAGACGGCCTGACAGTCAACACAGTTGGACCGTGTACATATCCATTTCTGCGGTAACGGCCACTTAGGGTTCCGCTTTTACAGCGGCTCACTTTTGAAAAGCGCAAAAGTAAGCAAAACGCTCTTGCCCCACCACTCGGCACCTCGCCCAGGCTCGGTGTGCCCGTAATCCGCCAGTGATTTGGGGGGCCGCCTAAGATCAAGATCAAAAGCAGGTCAAGATCAAGGGCGGCTCGCTTCGCATCGTGGTTACCGTTGAGCACTACAGCGTCGTGTAGATACACATGGCTATCGCAGGCAAGCCAGCTCCCACAGTTGGATGGTGTGAACACCGTCAGATCCCACATAGCTTGCGCAACAAATCGGTGTCCAAGTGGTGCTCCACCAAGTCCGCCAACCGCTCGATATCGCGCTCGCGCAAGCCGTGATAATCCACCTCTTGCACATCCTGCAACCCGGCCCAACGCAGCAACGCGCTGCACGCAGCCGGGGTCTCGAATAGGCCGTGCAGGTAGGTGCCTAGAATTTGCCCATCAGGGCTCTGCGCGCCATCGCTGCGGCCATCGTCCAGCAGGACCGCAGCGCTTGCCAAGGCAGCGCCGCAAGTCACCCCCGCATGGATTTCATAACCGCTGACGTCGGCATCTTCCAATACCAGACGTCCACGCACATTGCGCAGTTGTTTCTCTTGTTCCAGGGTGGTGCTGAACGCCAGCAACCCAAGGCCGGCACTGGAGCCCGCGAGCCCTTCCAGACCCAGCGGGTCATGGACCTGCTCGCCGAGCATCTGCAAGCCGCCGCAGATCCCCAGTACCTTGCCGCCATAACGCAGATGCCGCGCCACGGCGGTGTCCCAGCCATTGGCACGCAGATAGGCCAGGTCACTGCGCACGCTTTTCGAGCCCGGCAGGATGATCAGGTCAGCGGCAGGTATCGCCTGGCCCGGCCCGACGAACTGCAAGTCCACCTGGGGGTGCAAGCGCAGCGGGTCGAAGTCGGTATGGTTGCTGATGCGCGGCAGCACCGGCACCACCACCTTGAGCACCTGGGCGGCCTTGTCGATCTGGCGCTGGTCGATGCCGTCTTCCGCCTCCAGGTGCAGGTCCATCACGTAGGGCAGCACGCCGACGACCGGTTTGCCGGTGCGCGCTTCGAGCCAGTCCAGCCCTGGTTGCAGCAACGCGATATCGCCGCGAAAACGGTTGATGATGAAGCCCTTGACCCGCGCCTGCTCACTGGGCGACAGCAGTTCCAGGGTGCCGACCAGATGGGCGAACACGCCGCCGCGATTGATGTCTGCGATCAACAGCACCGGGCAGTCCACCGCCTCGGCGAAGCCCATGTTGGCAATGTCATTGGCGCGCAGGTTGATCTCGGCCGGTGAGCCCGCGCCTTCGACCATCACCACCGGGTATGCCTGGCTCAAACGCGTGTGGGAGGCCAGCACCGCTTGCATCGCAATGGCTTTGTAGTCGTGATAGGCCACGGCATTCATGCTGGTGACCGCACGGCCATGGATGATCACTTGGGAGCCGGTGTCGCTGTTGGGCTTGAGCAATACCGGGTTCATGTCGGTATGGGGCGCCAGGTTGGCAGCCTGGGCCTGCACCGCCTGGGCGCGGCCGATCTCGCCGCCTTCGGCGGTCACCGCGCTGTTGAGCGCCATGTTCTGCGGCTTGAACGGCGCCACCGCGACGCCCTGGCGTACCAGCCAGCGACACAGCGCAGTCACCAGGGTGCTTTTACCGGCGTCGGAGGTGGTGCCCTGCACCATCAACGTGGTCATGTGGCGTCCTTGTAGGCGGCCAGGGCTTCATCAAGGCGCAGCCAGTCGGCGTCGGTGTCGGGCAGGCCCAAGCGCACGCTGCTGTTGTGCACGAACAGGCGCAGCAGGATGCCGCGTTGGGCCATGAATTCGTACAGCCGTTCAGCGTGGGGGGTAATCAACCACTGGAACAATGCGCAGCCGCCGTGCGGTTGAAGCCCACGGCGCTCAAGCAACTCGAACAGACGCTGGCCGGCTGCGATGCAACGACTGCGCTGGCGCGCATGCCCGTCGGTGTCGCGCAGGCACACTTGGCCCAACACCCGCGTCGGCCCACTGACGGCCCAGGGCCCGACCTGTTCGGCCAACAGCTTGAGCAACTTGCGCTCGGCCAGCACAAAGCCCAGGCGCACGCCGGCCAGGCCGAAGAACTTGCCGAATGAGCGCAGTACGATCAAGCCGACCTGATCGGCATGGCTGGCCAGGCTCAAGTCCGGGGTCACGTCAATGAACGCCTCGTCCACCACCAGCCAGCCACCGCGCTGGGCCAGCCGCGCATGCCAGTCCAGCAGGCGTTGCGGGCTCAGGCTCAAGCCGGTGGGGTTGTTGGGGTTGACCACGACCAACACGTCGAGGCTGTCGAGAAAGAAGTCGACTTCCTGCTCCTGCACTTCACGCACCACATAACCGGCACGGCGCCAGGCTTCGGCGTGCTCGGCGTAACAGGGCGAAAGCACGCCGACCTTACCGGACCGACGCAGGCGCGGCAGCAGTTGAATCGCTGCCTGGGAGCCCGGCACCGGCAGCAACGGGCCGGCGCCGTAATACTCGCTGGCAGCCTTCTCCAAGCCGTCATCGGTTTCCGGCAAGCGCGCCCAGGCACGCAAGGGAATCTCGGGGATCGGCCACGGCCAGGGCGCCAGGCCGCTGGACAGGTCAAGCCAATCCGCTTCGGCAATGCCGTACTCAATCGCGGCCTTACGCAGCCGACCACCATGTTCAAGCATAGATTTGCGCCCCCACGCACAGGACCAGCAACCACAGCCATACGCCGCGCTGCACCAGTTGCCAGCCGCGATCAATGGAATCGGCGTCGGCCGGCGGGCCTTCGCCCAATGGCGGGCGCTGATGCACCTCGCCGTGATAAATCGCCGCGCCGCCCAGTTCCACACCCAAGGCACCGGCCCCCGCCGCCATCACCGGGCCGGCGTTGGGGCTGTCCCAAGTCGGGCCCTGGGTGCGCCAGCATTTGAGCGCCAGGCGGGTTTTACCCAATAGCGCGTAGGTTAAAGCCACCAGGCGCGCAGGAATATAGTTGAGCACATCATCGATCCTGGCGGCTGCCCAACCGAAGCGCTCAAAGCGCTCATTGCGATAGCCCCACATGGCGTCCAGGGTGTTGCTCAGACGATAGAGCACCACGCCCGGCACACCGGCCACCACAAACCAGAACAACGCGGCGAATACCGCATCGCTGCCGTTCTCCAGCACCGATTCGGTGGCTGCGCGGGCCACTTCAGTACGGTCCAGTTCACTGGTCTGACGGCTGACCAGGTAACTCACACGTGTACGCGCCTCGTCCAGGTCATCACGGCGCAGAGCCTGGGCCACTGGCATCACGTGCTCGCCCAGGCTGCGCATGCCCAAGGCGCAGTACAGCGCCAGGATCTCCAGCAGCCAGCCGATATAAGGCGCCCACGACAACGCCGTGGCCAGCAGGGTCAGCGGCACCACCGCGATAAACCACGCAGTCACACCATGGCTGCGCCAGCCACGCCCGCCAGTATTGAAACGTTGTTCGATACGCCCGGCGAAATTGCCGAACGCCACCAGCGGATGCCAGCGCCTGGGCTCACCCAGCAGCGCATCCAGCGCGACCGCAGCGACACACAGCAAGGCCACACTCATTGACTCACTCCCCACTTGTTTTCATACAGCATGTCACTGAGCGGTCGCGGCTCGGCCCAGCCCTCGAGCTGCAACATCGGTGCCGGGTAAAACTCTGCCACCGGACCCAGGCACAACACTGCCAGGGGCTTTGCACCGGGTGGCAAACCCAGCAACTCGGCCAGGGCCTGGGGGTCGAACAGCGAAACCCAGCCCATGCCCAACCCTTCCACGCGCGCCGCCAGCCACAGGTTCTGGATGGCGCAGGAGAGCGAGGCCATGTCCATTTCCGGCAAGGTGCGGCGCCCGAAAATGTGGCGCTCACGATCGTCCATCAAGGCGGCGACCAGTACCTCGGCGCAGTCGTTGATGCCTTCAACCTTGAGCTTCATGAACGCATCGGAGCGCTCGCCCAATGCCTCGGCAGTGCGCACGCGCTCTTCCTCTACCAACTGTTGAATCTGGCTGCGCAACGAGCGGTCGCTGATGCGGATAAAACGCCACGGCTGCATCAGGCCGACGCTGGGCGCCTGGTGCGCGGCGTGGAGCAGGCGTTGCAGCAGTTCAGGCGCGACGCTGCCACCGCGGAAGTGGCGCATGTCGCGGCGTTCGGCGATGGCGCGATAGACGGCCTCTCGATCGGCTTGGGGGAAAGCGTTGTCAGTCATGGCCTCATCGGGGGCAAGCCCCCTCCCACATTTGGAATGCATTCCCCTGTGGGACCTGGCTTGCCTGCGATAGCTGTCTCAAGGTCTGGCGCGAACAACGCGGCCACCGCGCCAGGATTCGACGGAAAATAAAAGTGCACATAGGAGGCGGTCAAACGACCCTGTCGGTAAACCGCTTCGGCACCGCGCCCGCCGTTAGGGCTAAGTCCACGGGCAATCGGCGCCCATTCGGTACTGGTCAGAGAATGATGATAGGTATGCCCACGCAAGGTCCCCTCCGGCAGCTCGACACTTTGCAGCGCCAGGGCCGCGAGTTTCTTCTGCATCACCGCATCGCCTTGCAACAAGCCAACCAGTTCGGCGCGTGTACCGCCCACATCGGTCAAGGAGTCGAGCAGATAGAGCATGCCGCCACATTCAGCGAGCAGTGGCTTGCCAGCGGCGTGATGAGCACGAATTGCGCCCAGCATCGAGGTATTGGCCGACAATGCCTGGTGGTGCAGTTCCGGATACCCGCCGGGCAGATAGAGGCTGTCAGCTTGAGGCAATTGGCGATCATGGATCGGTGAGAAGAACTTCAGCTCCGCGCCCATTGCCCGCAACAGATCCAGGCTGGCGCCGTAGGTAAAGGCAAAGGCTTCGTCACGGGCCACGGCAATCCGCACACCGGCCAGCAAGGGTTCGGTTTCGATCACGTGCGGCGCGGCAAAGGTCACCGGCGGCGGCAGGGCCACTTCGCAACTGCTGCCCAACGCCTGGGCGGCGGCATCCAGGCGTATATCAAGGTCATTCAGTTCGCTGGCTTGCACCAGGCCCAGGTGGCGGCTGGGCAGTTCGATGCCGGTCTCACGGGATAACGCGCCGTACCAACGCAAGCCCTCAGTGAGGCTGCCTTCAAGCAATTGCGCATGACGCAGGGTGCCGACGCGGTTGGCCAGCACGCCGGCGAATGGCAGGTCGGGCTGATAGCGCGCCAGCCCCAGGGCCAGGGCGCCGAACGTCTGGGCCATAGCCGTGCCATCAATCACGCCCAGCACCGGTACACCGAAGTGCCGCGCCAGGTCAGCGCTGGAAGGCGTGCCGTCGAACAGGCCCATCACGCCTTCGATGAGGATCAGGTCAGCCTCCCCCGCCGCCTCCCAGAGCAGGCGGCGGCTTTCCTGCTCGCCCACCATCCACATGTCCAACTGGTACACCGGCGCGCCACTGGCACGCTCGTGGATCATCGGGTCGAGAAAGTCCGGCCCGCATTTGAACACGCGCACCTTGCGCCCCAGGTTGCGGTGCAAACGGGCCAACGCGGCGGTGACCGTGGTTTTGCCCTGGCCGGACGCCGGAGCGGCGATCAATACGGCCGGGCAATGACGGGGCTGATTCAAAGTTCGACGCCTTTCTGTGCCTTGATACCGGCCTGGAACGCGTGCTTGAGCATGCCCATTTCGGTGACGGTGTCGCCCATTTCGATCAGCTCAGGCTTGGCGCCACGGCCGGTGACCACCACATGCTGCATGGGCGGGCGGGCTTGCAGGTCGCTGAGTACCTGGTCCAGGTCAAGGTAACCGTGCTTGAGGGCGATGTTCAGTTCATCCAGCACCACCAAGCCGATGGAAGGGTCATTCAACATGGCCCGGGACACTGCCCAAGCCGCTTCGGCAGCGGCGATATCGCGCTGGCGATCCTGGGTTTCCCAGGTGAAACCTTCGCCCATCACGTGAAAGCGCACCTGCTCGGGGAAGCGGCGGAAAAACAATTCTTCGCCGGTGCTGTTACGCCCCTTGATGAACTGCACCACACCGCATTGCATGCCATGCCCCATGGCCCGGGCCAACATGCCGAACGCCGAACTGCTCTTGCCTTTGCCGTTGCCGGTCAGCACCAGCAGCAGGCCGCACTCGTTGGGGGAATTGGCGATGCGCTCGTCAATCACGGCTTTTTTGCGCAGCATGCGCGCCAGGTGGCGTTCGTCGCGGTCGGGGGAATCAGTCATGGCAGCTCTCCGTTGGGGCTGGACAAAAACGGCGGGCAGGAAAAAGAAAAAACAGACAGCCAAGCATCGCCCACCGTGATGCTGTTGGATGATCCAGGCCGGTCTCCGGGCTCATGAGTGGCGCTTTTGATAGCAAGCAGCCGAGGGTGCGCCTTCCCATATCGCACGCGATACAGTGGCAAACAGCACCGTCTTGACTCATTTACCGTTGCGGGGGCAGCGCCGGAATCGCGGCGGCACTGTGTACAAGTGCGCTCACTCACCGGCTTCCCTGTTTCACTCTGTCGACGCGCGCGCCACAGAGCACCTGGAACAAGCCGCGAAGGTTAGTGGGTTGGGGGTGGAGCGTCAATTAAAGCTGGCCTTGTACTTGAACCATCTGCCGTTCGTGCTTCTCTACCCCTACAGGTATCAAGGAGAAAACCATGCCTAAAACCCGACTCGCCCTACTGATCATGTTCGCCGGTAGCCTCGCTGCGTGCGGCGAAAGCTCAACCCTGCAGGTCGCCGACGGCACCGGGCCCTCGCCCCGGCTGCCGGAACCGAACAAGACGCTGATCCCCACTGTCAATATCGCCCCGGCCATCGGCTGGCCCGAAGGCGCCAAGCCAATCGCGGCCGCAGGCACCCAAGTGGCCGCATTCGCCGAAGGCCTGGACCACCCGCGCTGGCTCTACGTGCTGCCCAACGGCGACGTGCTGGTGGCCGAGACCAATGCACCGCCCAAGCCGGACGATGCCAAAGGCGTGCGCGGCTGGGTGATGGAAAAAGTCATGGACCGCGCTGGCGCCGGCGTGCCGAGCCCGAACCGCATTACCTTGCTGCGCGATGCCGACCATGATGGCGTGGCAGAAACTCGCACGGTGTTCCTGGAAAACCTCAACTCGCCGTTTGGCATGGCCCTGGTGGGCAACGACTTATATGTGGCCGATTCGGATAAGTTGCTGCGCTTCCCCTATCAGCCAGGTGAAACCGCGATCACCTCCCCAGGCACCAAGGTGGTGGATTTACCCGGTGGCCCCTTGAACCACCACTGGACCAAAAATGTGGTGGCCAGCCAGGACGGCAGCAAGCTGTACGTGAGCGTCGGCTCCAACAGCAACGTCGGCGAAAACGGCCTGGAAGCCGAACAGGGCCGCGCCGCCATTTGGGAAGTCGACCGCGCCAGCGGCCAACACCGCATTTTTGCCTCCGGCCTGCGCAACCCCAACGGCATGGCGTGGGAGCCACAGAGCGGCAAGCTGTGGACGGCAGTCAACGAGCGCGATGAAATCGGCAGTGACCTGGTGCCGGATTACATCACCTCGGTCAAGGATGGCGGCTTCTACGGCTGGCCTTTCAGTTATTACGGCCAGCATGTGGATGTGCGTGTCACCCCGCAGAACCTGGACATGGTCGCCAAGGCCATCGCTCCCGACTATGCGGTAGGCCCTCATACTGCGTCGCTGGGGCTGACCTTCGCCGAGGGCAGCAAACTGCCCGCTCCCTTCAGTAATGGCGCATTTATCGGCCAGCATGGTTCCTGGAACCGCAAGCCGCACAGTGGCTACAAGGTGATTTTCGTTCCCTTCGAAGGGGGCCAGCCGAAAGGGCAACCGGTGGATGTGCTGACGGGGTTTCTTGATAGCAATGAGAAAGCCATGGGCCGGCCGGTCGGCGTGGTGATAGATCAGCAGGGGGATTTGCTGGTGGCCGATGATGTGGGCAATAAGGTTTGGCGGGTGTCGGCTGTTAAGTAAATAACCACATACCAATGTGGGAGCGGGCTTGCCCGCGATTACGGTGGCCCAGCCAACTAAGCCGTTGACTGACACACTGCATTCGCGGGCAAGCCCGCTCCCACATTTTGGAGTTTTATTGATTCAGGGATTACGCGCCAGATTTCCTGGCAACACGCGTTTGGCACTCAGGTAGGCATTCTGCCAATACGCTTTGGATAGCGTATCCAGCTTCACCGTACCGCCGGTTTGAGGCGCGTGTACGAAGCGGCCCTCCCCCACATAGATGCCCGCATGGCTGACCCGCGAACCACCACCGGTAGCGAAGAACAGCAGGTCGCCGGTTTGCAGGTTTTGTTCGCTGACGTCCTGGGCACGCATCACGATCAATTCACGGGTGGTGCGCGGCAATGAGATGCCGGCAGCGTCGCGGAATACAAAGCCGATCAGGCCACTGCAATCAAACCCCGAGTCCGGTGTGTTGCCGCCCCAGCGGTAAGGTGTGCCGACCAGGCCCAGCGCACGAAAGAGCACGTCTTCGGCAGCAGGCGAGAAATTCTGGGTGGCATAGTTGAACACCGGCTTAGGCTTGACCGCGACAGGCGCGGGCGGCGGTGTACGACTGGCGCAGGCGCTGAGCAGCGCGGCGCAAACAATAAGCATCAGGCGGGCCGAGGTCGACATGTGCAGAACAATCCTGGTCTGGATGCGGCTTTCGCTGCCGAACGTTGAAAACCAGAACGCGCAAGCAAAGCTCGCGCGAACGGATGACAACAATGTCCAGGGATTCTAGCGCTTACACGTCAAACTTCAAGTATCACTTTAACTTTACTTACTAGCGGTAACCGTAGTCGGAGCCATGGCGAGTGCACGCTTGGCTTCGATGAAGGTTTTGCTCCAGTAGCTGTCACCCAGGTTATCGACCCGAACACCACCACTGCGGCGGCTGCTGGAGTGAATAAACTGGTTATCGCCCAGGTAGATACCGGCGTGGCTGACACGACCGCGACCACTGGTACTAAAGAAAAGCAGATCACCGGGCTTGAGGTTGTTGCGTGCGACCAACGGTGCATTCACGTTGATCATCTCGCGTGTAGAGCGCGGCAGATTCATGCCGGCTTCTTCACGAAACAGGTAGCCAATGAACCCACTGCAATCAAAACCGGCTTCAGAGGTGCCGCCGAAACGGTAACGGGTACCGATCAAGGACATGCCGCGCTCAAGGATACTGTCGGCCAGAAGAGGCAGTTGGTAAGGCTTGCTGTCAGAGAACTCGGCGAGTTCTTTTTCGGTTGCCACCTCTTCTTCATAAACAGAAGCAGACTGTGCAGCAACGAACTTTGCCTGATTTTGAACCTGTGGTTTTTGCTGTTCTGCCACCTGCTGAGGGTGGGAGGCGCAACCGAACAACAGGGTAACGAGTGCGAGAGGCACGAGGGGTGCGAAGCGATTTAGCATGGGCACGACCGTGGCTGATGTGTAAAGAAGCCGAGACTATGCCCTCTATCACATCGATTTGCAAATTCAATCGCGATCTATGTGACTTATCGTTTCGACTATGCCATCTAAGCCGTGATTCCATTTTTCGGTTCAGTTGCGTAGCCCCTCGGGCTCAAACGCAGGTTTTCTGACGCCTTGAAAATGCCGACACACGGGAAATCAAGGCCTTACCAGCCCAAAGTTTCTTTCAGGAAAGGGATCGTCAATTTTCTTTGCGCCTGCAAGGAAGCCTGGTCGAGTTGCTCAAGCAAATCGAACAGCGCGCTCATGCTGCGGGTGCCACGGGTGAGGATAAAGTGCCCGACTTCGTCGGTCAGGTGCAGGCCACGACGGGAAGCGCGCAGTTGCAACGCACGCAGCTTGTCCTCATCGGATAACGGGCGCATCTGGAAGATCAACGCCAGGGTCAGGCGCGACTTGAGGTCAGCCAGCTTCACCGGCAGTTCACGCGGCGAGGTGGACGCAGCGATCAGCAAGCGCCGGCCGCTATCGCGCAAGCGGTTGAACAGATGAAACAGCGCCTCTTCCCACTCCGGCTTGCCGGCCACTGCCTGCAGGTCGTCGAGACACACCAGTTCATATTGCTCAAGGTTATCGAAGATGCCGATCCCGCGGTCCATCAACTCGGCCAAGGGCAGGTAGACCGCCGGCTCGCCCGTCTGCTCGAAACGCAGGCACGCGGCCTGCAGCAGGTGGGTACGCCCCACGCCATGCTTGCCCCACAGATAGATCAGGCTTTCAGTCCACCCGGCGTCGGCTTCGCAAAGCCGCTCCACATAGCCGAGTGCAGCGGCATTGGCGCCTGGGTAGTAGTTGATAAAGGTAGCGTCATCACGCAGACGCACACCTAGGGGCAGCTGAATCGGTTTCATGCTGACTGAACGGCTCCCATCGAACCGTTAGTGGCCTCTATGTAAAGTTTGCAAAGTTTATACCCGTGACGCCGGGCGCACAATGCAGCAGACCACAAGCAAAATCAAAGGTTTGCGTTAACCCGGCGGTTTTACGCAGTTTGTTTGACGCACCCCGGCGCCAGAATCAACAAACCCGGCCAGGGCCGGGTTTGTGACACCGCGATTACAACTCGGGCTCATCCACCCCGGTATACACGTCCGAATCCTTGTACAGGTCGTGCACATGGCGTACCAGCACCATGATCACCGCCGCCACCGGCAGCGCCAACAGGATGCCGGTAAAGCCGAACAGCTCGCCACCCGCCAAAATCGCAAAGATCACTGCCACCGGGTGCAGGCCGATTCGATCGCCCACCAGCAGTGGCGTCAGCACCATGCCTTCCAAGGCCTGGCCCACCATGAACACTGCGACAATCCCCAGCATCGGGTACAGGTCGCCGCCAAACTGGAACAGCCCGGCCACCAGCGCCGCACCGATGCCGATCACAAAGCCCATGTAGGGCACGATGGCCGCCAGGCCCGCGATCAAGCCGATCAACAGCCCCAACTCCAGGCCGATCGCCATCAGGCCAGCAGCGTAAATCACCCCCAGGGCCAGCATCACCAGCAACTGGCCACGCACGAACGCACCCAATACCTCATGACACTCCGCTGCCAGGGAAACAACACGCTCTTCGCGGTCACGAGGCAGCAGACTGCGGATCTTGGCCATCATGATGTCCCAGTCTCGCAGCAGGTAGAACGCCACCACCGGGATCAGCACCAGGTTGGTCAACCAGCCGATCAGCGCCAGGCTCGACGCAGTCGCCTGGCTGAGCACCACCGTGACGATATCGGTGGTCTTGTCCATGTGCTCGCTGATGGCCGCCTTGACCTTGTCGAACTTCCAGAAGCCATCCGCCAGCCCGAACTTGGACTGGGCCCACGGCATCGCCGTGTGCTGCAACCAGTCGAGCATCTGCGGCGCCAGCTCATAGAGGCGAAACAACTGCTTGGCCAACATCGGCACCAATATCAACACCAGCGCCGTGATGATCAACGTGAACAGCGCAAACACCGTGATCACGCCCCAGGTGCGCGACATGCCGACTTTTTCCAGGCGATCCACCACGGGATCGAACAGATAGGCGAGCAGTAGCGCCACCAGGAACGGCGTCAGGATCGAATGCAGCAAGAACACAAAACCGCACAGCAGGACAATCCCGCCAAGCCACACCCAACGACGCGTATCCGCCATAAACCACTCCATCTGTTTATTACGCCCTTCTTCTATATAGAAGGAGGAACACTATTTACCAACGAAAACGCAATTGCGCCTGGGGCTCAGGTGCAACAGCCGGTTGCGTGCCATCGATCACGGCTGGCTGGGCCGGGGCTTCGCCAGCAGGAATTTCCTGCAGCTTGGCCAGGCTCAATTGGGTGCGCAGTTGTTCGGCGCTGCCATTGACGCGATACACAATCCGGTTGCCATCCACCCACTGCGGCTGGCCGCCAAAGGGCTCCAGCAAACGACCCAGGGCGGCGTAGCGCTCAAGGTTCATGCCTTGTACCTCAAGCAGTTGCTCAGTGCTCACGCCCGGCTTGACCGCAAAGCGTGGCGCCAGCTTTTGGCTGACCGCCAGCAATACCGCATCGGCGAGCGCGGCAGTGTCAGCGCCTTGGGCGGTGCCCTCCTCAGCCTCGTCGCCCAGCCACAGGCGCCATTTGGCCTGCCATTGACTGCCTTCCTGGCGCGCATGCACCGCCAGCAAAGCATCGGCACCGTAACGCTCGGAGGCTGCGCGCAAAGGCGTGGCGTCCGGGCTTTCAAGGTTCGGCGCGGTGGCGACTACCTGTTCATCCAGGTCTCCCAGCGGCAAGCGCAGCGGCAGACCCCGGTGTTGCGCGGCCCGGCGCAGGGCCTGGGCAACGGCCTGGCCATCGCCGACCAGGCTGCTGCCTTCAGTTGAATCGTTCAGCCACCAACCCAGGATCGATGGCCGGTTGCTGCCCCAGATCGACAGGCCCGCATCCCGCAAGGCGCGGTCGGTGCTGACCGGGTCGAAGTCCACTTGCAGGCTTTCTGGCGGGCCGGCGTCGTAGCCGTACTGGCTGATGATTTGTTGCGGGTCTTTGCGGATCGCTGCCAGGCCCGGGCCATCGGCGGCCTTGGCGTCGCCGGTCAGGCGGATCACCAGGGTCTGCACGGCACGCTGGGTGGCTTGGTCGCGCTCTTGGGGCGACTGGCTGCTGACTGGTTCAAGTACTTGATAGAGGCCATTGAGGGTTTCGGCATGACTCGCCAGGCTGACCAACGACAAGCAGCCTACAAAGAAGAATTTACACAGACGCATGGAAGATTCCCGAACGACAAATTTAGCGGTTGGAACAGACCGCGTGATCTCGGTTTGGCAAGGCTGTGACACAGCGACCGGTAAAACATTCACAGGGTCCCGGTAAGTTTTCATACTGTCATAACGCTAGCGAGCTCAAGGCTATACCTTAATACGCACGATTACCGGCCCGATTTGCATTTTTTTGAACTCATATGCCCTGCCCGTCGGCCCGAGGATGGCCGCTGCCCCTCAAGCCTGATAAAATCGCGCGCCTTCGCAGACCGTCAACGGCAGGGCCCTTTCCAAAAGCCCCCGCCCGCCCGGTCGTTACCCAGAAATCCCCCCTAAAGGCCTGGATCATGAGCAAGCAACCCTCCCTGAGCTACAAGGACGCCGGTGTAGACATCGACGCCGGTGAAGCATTGGTCGAACGCATCAAGAGCGTCGCCAAGCGCACTGCGCGCCCTGAAGTCATGGGTGGCCTGGGCGGTTTTGGCGCCCTCTGCGAAATCCCGGCCGGCTACAAGCAGCCTGTACTGGTGTCCGGCACCGACGGCGTAGGCACCAAGCTGCGCCTGGCCCTGAACCTGAACAAGCACGACAGCATTGGCATCGACCTGGTCGCCATGTGCGTCAACGACCTGGTGGTGTGCGGCGCCGAGCCGCTGTTCTTTCTCGACTACTACGCCACCGGCAAGCTCAATGTCGAGACCGCGACCCAGGTCGTAACCGGCATCGGTGCTGGCTGCGAGTTGTCGGGTTGCTCCCTGGTCGGCGGTGAAACCGCTGAAATGCCAGGCATGTACGAAGGCGAAGACTACGACCTGGCCGGCTTCTGTGTCGGTGTGGTGGAAAAAGCCGAGATCATCGACGGCTCCAAAGTAGCTGCTGGTGACGCCCTGCTCGCCCTGCCATCGTCCGGCCCGCACTCCAACGGCTACTCGCTGATCCGCAAGATCATCGAAGTGTCCGGCGCCGACATCGAGAACATCCAGCTCGACGGCAAGCCACTGACCGACCTGCTGATGGCGCCGACCCGCATCTACGTCAAGCCACTGCTCAAGCTGATCAAGGACACCGGCGCCGTCAAGGCCATGGCCCACATTACCGGTGGCGGCCTGCTGGACAACATCCCACGCGTACTGCCAAAAGGTGCCCAGGCGATTGTCGACGTGGCCAGCTGGCAGCGCCCGGCAGTCTTCGATTGGTTGCAGGAAAAAGGCAACGTCAACGAAACCGAAATGCACCGCGTGCTGAACTGCGGCGTAGGCATGGTGATCTGCGTCGCGCAGGAACACGTTGAAACCGCGTTGAACGTGCTGCGTGAAGCCGGCGAACAACCTTGGGTCATTGGCCAGATCGCCACTGCTGCCGAAGGCGCAGCCCAGGTTGAACTGAAGAACCTCAAGGCTCACTGATGCCCCAGACCTGTGATGTCGTGGTGCTGCTTTCCGGCACCGGCAGTAACTTGCAGGCCCTGATCGACAGCACGCGCACCGGCGACAGCCCGGTGCGCATCGCTGCGGTGATTTCCAACCGCAGCGACGCCTACGGTCTGCAACGCGCCCGTGACGCGGGTATCGATACTCGCTCCCTGGATCATAAGGCGTTCGACGGTCGCGAGGCCTTCGACAGCGCCTTGATCGAACTGATCGACGCCTTCAACCCCAAACTCGTGGTCCTTGCCGGTTTCATGCGCATCCTCAGCGCAGATTTCGTCCGGCACTACGAAGGGCGCCTGCTCAATATCCACCCTTCCCTGCTGCCCAAGTACAAAGGCATGCACACCCACCAGCGCGCCCTCGACGCCGGCGACAGTGAGCATGGCTGCAGCGTGCACTTTGTGACCGAGGAACTCGATGGCGGGCCTCTGGTCGTACAGGCAGTGGTTCCGGTAGAGTCAGGCGACTCGGCGCAGACGCTTGCGCAACGGGTTCATACCCAGGAACACAGGATTTACCCGCTGGCTGTTCGCTGGTTTGCCGAAGGACGGTTGATTCTTGGCGACCAGGGTGCATTATTGGACGGCCAGTTACTCGCGGCCAGCGGCCACTTGATTCGAACCTAGGAGATTTTATGCGTCGCGCCCTGCTTTTCGCTTTTGCGCTGTTCGCTTTGCCTGCCGTACAAGCGGCAGACCTTCACCCCTTCTCCGTCAGCTACACCGCCGACTGGAAACAACTGCCCATGAGCGGTTCGGCTGAACGCAGCCTGAGCAAGAATGGCGACGGTACCTGGACCTTGAATTTCAAGGCCTCGATGATGATTGCCAGCCTGACCGAAACCAGTGTGATCCTGTTCGACAAGGACACCCTGCAACCCAAGAGCTACAGCTTCGAACGCGGCGGCCTGGGCAAGGCGAAGAAGATCAACCTGGACTTCGACCAGAGCGCCAAGAAAGTCACCGGCTTTGAAAACAAAGACCCGGTCAATGTCACGCTCGAAAGCGGCATGCTCGACAAGTCCACCTACCAGCTTGCCCTGCAACGCGATGTTGCCGCGGGCAAGAAGAGCATGAGCTACCGCGTGGTTGAAGGTACAGATACCGATACCTACGACTTCCGCGTGATCGGCTCGGAAAAGGTCCAGACCAAGGTCGGTTCGATCGACGCGATCAAGGTCGAGCGCGTGCGCGACCCGTCGCAGAGCAAGCGCATCACACAGATGTGGTTTGCCAAGGACCAGGGCGGCATTCTGGTTGCCTTGCGTCAGGTCGAGACTGACGGCAAGGAATACAACATCATGCTGCAGGATGGCACCGTTGACGGTAAGGCCGTCAAAGGTAGCTGATTGCTGATGCACCGAAAAAGAGCCTCGCTGAATGCGGGGCTTTTTTTTGCCTGCGATAGCGGTGCCGAGGTCAACCTAGCCAACCTTAACATGAAACTTTTGTCATAAAGCCGCTGCGATGGCGACGCAATGCCTTGGTTTACAAGGCCTGCAGCATTGTTGCGTTCCCCGCAATGAATTATTGCGCGCAAAATCAGTTTACTTAGCAAGCTAACAAATCATATAACAGAGGCCTGCGACGACTTGCCGCAGATCAACCAGAGATTGGAGCAAGCAGATGACTGTAAAAGTAACTGAACGCGACGATGAGCATATGTCCCATGAAGCAGTAGGCCATGGGATTCACATCTGGGATGTCCATCAGCAAGACGTATTGGTCGGCATGTTCCACAACGAGAGCGACGCCCACAATTATAAAAACGAGCTCGAAACTCTCGAACTGCAACGCCAGGCAAAAAGCTCCTGAAGCTCTGAAATCATGTTGACGCCCGGCCCACGCAGCCGGGCCGTCTACATCAAAAACCGCGCCATTCGAGCGCGGTTTTTTTGTCAAAGATTCGGTATAAATTAATGTAACAAAAGTACACACAAATAATGATTCTCGATATCATTCGTGCGCCTTTCATTCAGGCTGACGATCAGGGAATCAATTTGATGCACGGAAATAGCAGGAAGCCAGAAAACGCGTTACTGGAACGCTGGAGCGAAGCACTTGCCACTGCGCAATTTCAGACCAGCCACGTCACCCTCGAAGCCCTGATCAATACGCTGGCACCTGCCGCCGAACGTAGCTTCCAACGCCTGATCCAAGCATTGTTTCGTGAAAGCCTGCTGGACCCCAGCACTCTCCTTTATGACGAACATGGGCATTGCTCGCTGACACTGGCTTGCCAGGCCCGATTGCGTTTCGAACATTTGCACCCTGGCCGCATGGCAAGCTGGGACCTGCGTGGCGAAGTCATCCTGTTGCGCGAAGGCCAGCCCGAACAGAAAATCCAGTTCCCATCACAGTTGTTGACGTTGCTTAACGCCAGCCTTGAGTCGCCTGCCGACCGGGAAGTGCTCAACCGCCTCAACGTCGAGATCGACGACAGCTTCATCAACGACACCTTGTGCCTGGCCTTCCATGAGCAATGGACGCTCAAGCTGCATGCATCCCTGGGCCCGGAGCATCAAGACAATCTGCTGAGTCATCTCAAAAACAGCCCGAGCGTTATCAACCCGACTTCCGTGCTTGAACAGTGGGGAACACTGGGTCACCCATGGCATCCCAATTACAAGACCAAGCTGGGCCTGAATACCGAGCAAGTCATCGACTATTCGCCAGAGTTCGAAGCACGCTTCCCGGTGCTGCTGTGCGCGCTGCATCGCCAATTTGCCCATGTCGAAAAGTTGGCCGGTACCGCCGATTACTGGCAGTGGTGGAGCGAGCACTTCCCGCAAGCGGCACAGCAATTGACCGCAGTCCTGCAAGCACAGGGCCTTCAGGCAGGCGATTATCTGCCATTGCCCGCCCACCCCTGGCAGGCACGCCAGGAACTGCCCCAACTGTTCGCCAACGAAATCGGCGACAAACTGCTGGTGCTGACCGATATCGTCGCGTTTACCGCCCACCCCACCATGTCATTCAGAACCGTGTTGCCTGAAGGGCGTTGCGATGCGCCTATGGTCAAACTGCCCGTGTCGCTGCGACTGACCAGCGTGCAGCGCACCGTCTCACCGCGCTCAGCACGCATGGGCCCACGGATCAGCCATTTGCTGCTGGCCATCCTGGAGCGCGAGCCTGCGATTCAGAAAATCCTCAGCATCGTTCCCGAGCGTATCGGTGTGCATTTCAAGCCACAGCCGGCCAATGACGAGCACTCCCGCCACCTGGCGGTGCTCTATCGCGACAATCCCCATAGCCAGCTCCAGCCCGGGGAAATGGCCGTGCCGGTGGGCAGCCTGTTTGCCATTGATCAACACGGCCAGCCGCTGCTGCGCCAATGGGTGCGCCTGAGCCAAGGCAAGGATGACGCGGCGGCCATGCTCGCCTTCTTCCATGAGTACGCGGCGATCAGTGTGCCGGCGCTGCTGGGCATGTATTTGCGCTACGGCGTTGCATTCGAGGCCCATCAGCAGAACTCCTTTATGGTCATGGCCGCAGACGGGCAATTGAGCCGCCTGCTGTTACGCGATTTCGGCGATATCCGTATCGACCGCAAAACCTTGCACGCCCACGGCCTGGACATTGAACTGCACGACCCGAAGATGACGCTGTACGACGACGCAGGTTTCGTAAGGGACAAGCTGCTGCACACCGTATTCATGTGCCATCTGGGCGAGCTCATCCTGCTTGCCGCGCGCCACTTCGACATCCCCCAGACGCTGCTCTGGAATGAACTGTCGGCTCAGGTCAGCCAGTGTTTTGACGACCTGCGCTCGCAGGTTGATCCGCCGCGCTGGGCCACCGAGCGCGAAGCACTGCTGGAGCACGCGTGGCCGGCCAAGTCGTTCATGCGCATGCGTCTGCTGGAGAGTCATGCCGATATCGTCGGGCGCCTGCCCAACCCGTTGAGCGCGGCCGCCAATGCCGACTAACAACACAGCGCTGCGGCTGCTGGTGGTGATTCAGTTGGTGTCGATGGGGGCGATGGAAATGAGCGGCCCGTTCTGGCCGCTGCAAATCCAGAAGCTGTTGGGCGCCGCCAATGCTCAGTACACCGGCCTGCTGTCTTCTCTGGTGTATGCCGGGCCGATGATGGCAGCGATGATCCTCACGCCCATGTGGGGGAAGCTGGGCGACCGTACCGGCCATAAGCCCATGATCATCCGCGCGTTGCTGGCACTGGCGGTGTGTCAGGCGCTGGCTGCGATAACGCCTGATCCGTGGTGGCTGGTGGTCATCCGCGTGGTGCAAGGTGCGTTGGCCGGCTTCATTGCAGCTGCCCAAGCCTACGCACTGGCCTGCTGCGGCGACGGCGGACGGGGGCACATTCTTGCCAGGCTGCAATCAGCCACTGCCGTAGGCTCCCTGGCCGGACCGGTATTGGGCGGCTGGCTGATGGACATATCCGGTTTCGCATTGCTGTGCTACAGCGCCACCGTCGTCTGCCTGTTGTGCGCGATAATCAGCGCGTTTTTACCCAGCGACTCACCACGATCCAGACCTGCCCGCCCATCGAAGCCTGTCGCACTGCCCAAAGGCTGGCTTGGCGCGATGTTGGGGATCATCGTATTGATCCAGGCAGCCAGGATGATGCCGCAACCGTTTTACGCTCTATATGTTGCCGAGGTTTTGCAGGCGCCCGCGTGGCTGATCGGCGCCAGCTATGGCGCCAGCGCCTTGACCCTGGCACTGTCTGCGCCGTTATGGGGCCGCCTGTTCGATCGACATCAGCCAGCACATACGCTGCGCATCATCGAATGGGTCACCTGGGCCTGCGCCCTCACGCTGGCCTGCACGGCGCTGGCCAGTGAATGGTTGGGGTTCATCGCCAGCCGGTTGCTGTGGGGCGTGTGGCAGGGAGCTTTGCTGCCCGTGGCCTACACGCTGATCGCCAATACCGTCGCGTCCAGCCAGCAGGGTTTTGCCCTGGGCATGGGTAACAGCGCCGCCAAAGCAGGTGCGCTGTGCGGCGCCTTGATAGGCGGTATCGGCATGGGGTGGGTGGGCCTGGCGCACAGCTTCTGGCTGGTCGCACTGACCTATGCATTGGCCGCCGTGAGTATCCGCGCGATCCGTTCATACACGCGAGCGCCTGAGACACCCGATTTTTCTGTCAATACTTCTAATAACTCTGAGACAAACCCATGAATAAATCGCAATTGGCCGTTCTGCTGCCGCTTCTCGGCTCGATGAGTGCGCCCGCCTGGGCCGATCAGACAGAACAGACACAGGCAGCCCCGACCAGCCTGCAATTACAGGCAACAGTCGTATCGGCCACGCGCAGCGAAACCAGCATTGCGCAGATTCCAGGCTCAGTGCAGGTGATCAATGAAGCGCAAATCCGCCAGCAGACCGGAGCAGGACGTCGGGTTGCAGATATCCTCGGCCAACTGGTGCCTGGCATTGCCCCTTCCAGCGGCGGCATGAGCAACTTCGGCCAGACGCTTCGCGGGCGTAATACCCTGATCCTGATCGATGGGGTTTCACAAAACGCCACGCGCGATAACTTCCGCCAGCTCAACAGCGTGGCACCGGAAAGCATCGAGCGTATCGAAGTGATCTCCGGTGCCAGCAGTGTCTACGGCGCAGGCGCATCGGGCGGCATCATCAACATCATCACCAAACGCAACCAAGGTGAAGACCTGGCGTTCAGCAGCAAGATCGGCATGACCGCCGGTAACAACCTCAGCCACAAGGGGTTCGCTTATCAGGCGTTCCAAAGCGCCACCGGGCGCAAGGGCCCGGTGGACTGGTACCTCTCGGGCAACACCGTGCAGCGCAACGATCAGTTCGACGGTAATGGCAAGCGCATTCCCCAGGACACGTCCCAGGGCAGCAACATGGACACCGATACCTACGACCTGCAAGGTCGCTTCGGCTATGAGCTTGATGACGACAAGAAAATCAGCCTGTCGCTGCAAGACTACAAGGACGAACAAGACACCCGCTACACCAAGAACCCCCGCATCACCAGCAACGCAGTCGCCGTAAAAGGCCTGGACCTGGGCGACCAACCCTACACCCACAACCAGGCGGTCAACCTCAACTACGCCGACAAGGATTTCTACGGCCAGGGCCTGCAGATCGAAAGCTACTGGCGGCGGGCCGACGCCCTGTTCTTTCCAGACCTGTCCCGAGGCCGGGCAGGCGTGTCAGATAACAACAGCGTGCAGGACGTCTACGGCCTGCGTGCGGCGATCGAGACCCAGATGCCGGACATCGGCCCGGCAACGGGCAACCTGGTATGGGGCGCGGACTACGACCATGAAACCTCACGCCAGCGTGGCGACCAATACCGGGTCAATGGCCTGACCTACACGAAAACCGGTACCACGTTCGAACTGGGTCCAGATATCGAGACCACCACCAAAGCCATTTTTGGCCAGCTCTCCTACGACATCGACAGCTGGACCTTGCGCGGTGGCGTACGTCGCGAATGGATTGAGAGTAAAGTCTCCGACAGCATCGCGTATGGCGAAATCGTCCAGACCGGCAACCGCGCGACACTGCCCGGTGGCACGCTTAAATACGATGACACGCTGTATAACCTCGGTGCGGTGTACCACCTGACCGACAACCAGGATGTGTTCGTCAACTTCAGCCAGGGCTTTTCCCTACCGGATATCCAGCGCTTCCTGCGTGACGTGAACAGCAAATACGATATCCAGGACCTCAATGCCCAGGCCTTGAAAGTCGATAGCTACGAGCTGGGCTGGCGTGGCGACTGGGACAAGTGGCAGGCCAGTGTCACCGCGTACGAAAACACCTCGGATGTCACGCAGTTCTATGATGCCAATGATCGTGTGCTGCGCCTGATCAATCAGAAAGAGCGCGTGCGTGGCGTCGAAACCGGCCTGACCTATAACATCAGCGACCAATGGTCCGTCGGCGGTACTTACGCTTACGCCAAAGGCGAGACCCAGCAGAACGGCAAGTGGATCGACCTGCCTGCCACCCGCATCTCCCCCGCCAAGACCACAGCCTTTGTCGGCTATGAGCGTGACGACTACAGCCTGCGCTTGCAGGGTATGCGCCTGGCCAATTATGACGCGGCGGCCAAAGACAACAACGGCCGCGATATCCAGGGCTACACCCTGGTCGACCTGCTGGGCTCGGTAAAGCTACCGGTAGGCCGCCTCGAAGGTGCGGTGTACAACCTCACCAACCGCAACTACCAGAACATGTTCGCCCAGGCCAACGCCCGCGCACCGTACCCGAATGCCGAAGGTCGTACCTTCAGCCTGAGTTACGCAGTGGATTGGTAACAGGCTGCACGCTTAAAACACAAACCCCGCCGTTTGGCGGGGTTTGTCGTTTCTAGCGGCTTACCACATCAGATCATCAGGGATCTGGTAAGCGGCGTATGGATCGTCCTCATCCGGCACCTGGCTTTCGGTGAGGATGTTGAGCTGCACGATACGCTCTGGAGCACGCTCCTGGATTTTGAGCGCCGCTTCGCGCGGGATCACCTCGTAGCCCCCACCGTGGTGCACGATCGCCAGAGAGCCGTTGCTCAGCTTGTTGCGCATCAGCGTGTTGACCGACAGGCGCTTGACCTTCTTGTCATCGACGAAGTTGTAGTAGTCCTCGGTGGTCAGCTTGGGCAGGCGCGAGGTCTCGATCAGTTGCTTGACCTGGGCGGTACGCGCCTTGGCCTCGGCTTTTTCCTGCTGCTGACGGTTCAGCTCCTGGTCACGCTTGACCTTCTCGGCGTGTGCCTCAGCGGCCAGGCGCGCCTGGGTATCATCGACTTCGGCCTGGCCCTTGTGGACCAGGCGCTGCTGTTTCTGTTTCTCTTTGCCGACCTGCTTGGCCTGCTTTTGGTTGACCAGACCTGCTTTGAGCAACTGGTCGCGAAGGGAAAGGCTCATGGTGCTTACTCACTTAGGCAACTGCTCAACCGCAGCTGGACACATTCTTTTCCTGGCGTTTGGCTTCGCCCCACAGGGCGTCCAACTCTTCGAGGGTGCAATCTTCTATGGGTTGGTGCGTATCGCGCAATGCCTGTTCGATAAATCGGAAACGTCGTTCGAACTTGGCATTGGCACCGCGCAAGGCGGTTTCCGGGTCGACCTTGAGGTGACGGGCCAGGTTGACCGCGGCAAACAGCAGGTCGCCGACTTCATCGGCGATGGCTGCCGAGTCGTTATCGGCCATGGCTTCGAGCACTTCGTCCAACTCTTCGCGCACGTTATCCACCACCGGCAACGCGGACGGCCAGTCGAAACCGACCTGGCTGGCGCGCTTTTGCAATTTGGCCGCACGGGATAACGACGGTAAGGCGGTGGGCACATCATCGAGCAGGGAGAGTTGCTCGGGAGCGTCGGACTTTTCTGCGCGCTCCTCAGCTTTGATCTGCTCCCAGCGTTCCTTGACCTGTTCTTCGCTCAACTGCGGGATATCCAGCGGTGCGTACAGGTCGCCGGTTGGGAACACGTGAGGATGCCGGCGAATCAACTTACGGGTGATGCTGTCGATCACGCCGGCAAACTCGAAGCGCCCTTCTTCCCGCGCCAGTTGGCTGTAATACACCACTTGGAACAGCAGGTCGCCCAACTCACCTTGCAGGTGATCGAAATCGCCGCGCTCGATGGCGTCGGCCACTTCATAGGCCTCCTCCAGCGTGTGCGGGACGATGGTCGCGTAGGTTTGCTTGATGTCCCACGGGCAGCCGTATTGCGGGTCGCGCAGACGGCTCATCAGGTGCAGCAGGTCTTCGAGTGAATACATCGTATCTCTTTCCGCTGAAAATCCAATGTGGGAGCTGGCTTGCCTGCGATGCTCGCGACTCGGTGCTTCAGTTAAACCGAGGTGATGCTATCGCAGGCAAGCCAGCTCCCACATGAAGCAGCTAACACAATTCAGTTCGCGCCCATCCAGCTATTCATGGGGTGCGGTTGCGCCGGGTTTCGATGATGTTCGGCAACTGGGAAATCCGCCCCAGCAACCGTCCCAGTGCGTCCAACCCCGGAATCTCGATGGTCAGGGACATCAACGCAGTGTTGTCTTCCTTGTTCGAACGGGTGTTGACCGCCAGCACGTTGATCCGCTCGTTGAGCAGCACTTGCGAGACGTCACGCAGCAAGCCGGAACGGTCGTAGGCACGGATGATAATGTCCACCGGATACGTGAGCACCGGCACCGGGCCCCAACTGACCTGGATGATCCGCTCCGGTTCGCGCCCGCCCAGCTGCAGCACCGAGGCGCAGTCCTGGCGGTGAATGCTCACGCCACGGCCCTGGGTGATGTAGCCGACAATGGCGTCGCCCGGCAACGGCTGGCAGCAGCCGGCCATTTGCGTCATCAGGTTGCCCACGCCCTGGATCTGGATATCGCCACGCTTGCCCGGCTTGTAGCCAGTGGCTTTGCGCGGGATCAGCTCCAGCTGTTCGTTGCCGCGCTCAGGCTCGACCAGTTGCTGGGCCAGGTTGACCAGTTGCGCCAGGCGCAGGTCGCCCGCGCCGAGGGCGGCAAACATGTCTTCGGCGATCTTCATGTTGGCCTTTTCGGCCAGCTTGTCGAAGTCCACCTGAGGCAGGCCCAGGCGCGCCAGTTCGCGTTCAAGCAAGGTTTTGCCGGCGGCGACGTTCTGGTCACGCGCCTGCAGCTTGAACCAGTGGACGATCTTCGCCCGCGCCCGCGAAGTGGTGATGTAACCCAGGTTCGGGTTCAGCCAGTCGCGGCTCGGCGTACCGTGCTTGCTGGTGATGATCTCGACCTGTTCACCGGTTTGCAGGCTGTAGTTGAGCGGCACGATGCGCCCGTTGATCTTGGCGCCGCGGCAGTTATGCCCGATTTCGGTATGCACGCGGTAGGCGAAGTCCAGCGGCGTGGCGCCCTTGGGCAAGTCGATGGCGTGGCCGTCAGGCGTGAAGATATAGACCCGGTCCGGCTCGATATCCACCCGCAGTTGTTCGGCCAGGCCGCCGATGTCGCCGAGTTCTTCGTGCCATTCCAGCACTTGGCGCAGCCAGGAGATCTTCTCTTCGTACTGGTTGGACCCGGCCTTGACGTCGGTGCCCTTGTAGCGCCAGTGCGCGCACACCCCCAGCTCGGCCTCTTCGTGCATGGCGTGGGTGCGGATCTGCACTTCCAGCACCTTGCCTTCAGGGCCGATCACGGCAGTGTGCAGCGAGCGGTAGCCGTTTTCCTTGGGGTTGGCGATATAGTCGTCAAATTCCTTGGGAATGTGCCGCCACAGGGTGTGGACGATACCCAGCGCGGTATAGCAGTCGCGCATTTCCGGCACCAGCACGCGCACCGCACGCACGTCGTAGATCTGGCTGAAGGCCAGGCCCTTGCGCTGCATTTTGCGCCAGATGGAATAGATGTGCTTGGCGCGGCCGCTGATGTCCGCGTCCACGCCGGTGGCCTGCAGCTCCGAACGCAACTGGCCCATCACGTCGCTGATAAAGCGCTCGCGGTCCAGGCGCCGCTCATGCAGCAGCGTGGCGATCTGTTTGTACTGGTCAGGTTCCAGGTAGCGGAAGGACAAATCCTCCAGCTCCCACTTGATATGGCCGATGCCCAGGCGATGGGCCAGCGGCGCGTAGATGTCGAAGACTTCGCGGGCCACACGGTTGCGCTTTTCATCATCGGCGGTCTTCACCGCACGGATCGCGCAAGTACGCTCGGCCAGCTTGATCAGGGCGACGCGCACATCGTCGACCATCGCTACCAGCATTTTGCGCAGGTTTTCTACCTGGCCCTGGGTGCCCAGCACCATGGACTGACGCGGGCTGAGGCTGGCACTGATGGCGGCCATGCGCAGCACGCCGTCGATCAGCTTGGCCACCACCGAACCGAAACGCTGGCCAACGGTGGCCAACGGAATATGCCCTTCGCGTACGCCGCGATAGAGCACGGCGGCGATCAGCGAATCCTGGTCCAGCTTGAGATCGGCCAGGATCTCGGCGATTTCCAGGCCAGTGCGAAAACTTGAAGTGCCTTCGGCCCACAGGTTCTTGGCCGCATTGTCTTGCTGTTCAGACTCACGAGCGAACTCGCAGGCTGCTTTCAAGGCTTCACGGTCCAGTGCCGGGTCGACACTGACGGCATGATCCAGCCATGCCTCGAGATTGATACTGCCGTCGGTGTTGATCGGCTGGTGTGCTCTCACCTGTACCATCTTGCTTACCTTCCCTACGACGCACCTTCGATGCGCCAAAATCATCGCCGACTTTACTGCGAGCTCCGTGGCAGTGTTCAGGCCCTGGAGAACGCAGGCCAGTCGGATTAAACGGGCATCCTAGCCCGCTTCAAATAACGCCATGGCCTCGACATGCGCGGTCTGCGGAAACATGTCGAGGATCCCGGCACGCTTTAGCCGGTAGCCTTGCTTGACCAACTCAACCGTGTCCCGCGCCAGCGTGGCTGGGTTGCAGGACACATACACCAGGCGCTTGGCCCCCAAGGCGGCAAGTTTGCGCACAACCTCCAGGGCACCATCGCGGGGTGGGTCCAAGAGTACCGCAGAAAAGCCCTGTTTGGCCCATTCTGCGTCGGTCAAAGGCTGGGACAAATCGGCCTGAAAAAACTGTGCGTTATGCAAATGGTTGCTGACGGCATTGAGGGCCGCACGGTCCACCATGGCCTGTACGCCCTCCACCGCCACCACTTCGCGTACGTGGCGAGCCAGTGGCAGGGCAAAGTTGCCCAGGCCGCAAAACAGGTCCAGTACCCGTTCGTCGGCTTGTGGCGCCAGCCATTGCAGCGCTTGGGCGACCATCGCCTGATTGACCCCGGCGTTGACCTGCACAAAGTCGCCCGGACGGTACGCCAGCTCCAGATCCCACGCCTCCAAACGGAAGCCCAGGGCCTGACCCGGCTCGACGGGCTCCGGCTGCCCTTCCCCGTGCAGCCACAATTGGGCGTCATGGAAGGTGCAGAATTCCTTGAGGATCTGCAGGTCAGTCTCGGACAACGGCGCCATATGCCGCAGCAACACGGCGATGGACGAGCCGCTGAACAACTCGACATGCCCCAACCCCTGCGGTTTGCTCAAGCGACGCAGCATCGTTGGCAAACGCTGCATGATCGGTTGCAAGGCCTGTACCAGCACCGGGCAATCATCGATAGCGACGATGTCCTGACTGGCCACGGCGCGAAAACCCACTTCGAGTTGCTTCGCCTTGGCGTCCCAACGCACGGCTACGCGGGCGCGGCGCCGATAACCGAACTCCGGCCCGCTCAACGGCGCGGCCCACTCTTGCGGTTCGACACCTGCCACCCGCGACAGTTGCTCGGCGAGCATGCGCTGTTTCAGGGCAAGTTGCTGGTCGTGAGGCAGATGCTGCACGCTGCAGCCGCCACAGCGGCCAACATGAGCGCAGGGCGCAGGGCGCCGCAGCTCACTCGCCTGGAACACCCGCTCGGTGCGCGCCTCGACCACTTTGCCATGGGCGCCCAACACCCGTGCTTCCACCTCTTCGCCGGCCAACGCACCATTCACAAACCAGGTGCGGCCTTCAAAGAACGCGATGCCCCGGCCGTCATTGGCCAGGCGCTCGATGGTCAGGCGCTGTTTCTTGCCCACAGGTATCTGTGGGGCCCGGCTGCCGCCCGTCGGCTGAAAGCGCAGGCCTCTCTCGTGCTTGGCCATCAGTTGGGTTCGTCGAAAATGCCGGTCGACAGGTAACGGTCGCCTCGGTCACAGATGATCGCGACGATCACCGCGTTTTCCACTTCTTTGGACAAGCGCAACATACCGGCCACGGCGCCACCGGAGGACACGCCGCAGAAGATGCCTTCTTCACGGGCCAGGCGGCGCGTGGTGTCTTCGGCTTCGCGCTGGGCCATGTCGATGATGCGGTCTACCCGCGTGGCGTTGTAGATCTTCGGCAAATACTCTTCGGGCCAACGGCGAATACCCGGGATGGCCGCGCCTTCCATCGGTTGCAGGCCGACGATCTGAATCGCTGGGTTCTGCTCCTTGAGGTAGCGCGAGTTGCCCATGATGGTACCGGTGGTGCCCATGGAGCTGACGAAGTGGGTGATGGTGCCCTGGGTCTGGCGCCAGATCTCCGGGCCGGTGCTGGTGTAGTGCGCCTCGGGGTTGTCGCCGTTGGCGAACTGATCGAGCACCACGCCACGGCCTTCGGCGGCCATGCGCTCGGCAAGATCGCGGGCGCCTTCCATGCCTTCTTCCTGAGTCACCAGGATCAGCTGGGCGCCATAGGCGGTCATCGCCGCCTTGCGCTCGGCGCTGCCGTTGTCGGGCATGATCAGCACCATCTTGTAACCCTTGATCGCTGCGGCCATGGCCAGGGCGATCCCGGTGTTACCGGAGGTGGCTTCGATCAGGGTGTCGCCGGGTTTGATCTGCCCACGCAACTCGGCGCGGGCGATCATCGACAGTGCCGGGCGGTCTTTGACGGAGCCGGCCGGGTTGTTGCCCTCAAGTTTGAGCAACAGGGTATTGCTGGTTTCACCCGCCATGCGTTGCAAGCGGACCAGGGGCGTGTTGCCGACACAATCGGCGATTGTTGGGTACTGCAAGGTCATGGCGTATTCGCAATCCAGACTGCGGGGCGCACATCATACCGGGAAAGGCCGGCGGGCCATATCACGCAAAGTGTGGTGCTTATGGCTTAAAGGCATAAGCTGGGGTTATGTCGGGTCGCCATGGTTGCGCTGGAATACTTCATCGCCCATCGCAGCAATCTGCCCTTCGATCAGCGCTTCAAAAGGTTTGAGCAGTGGCTCAAACGACGTCGGCGCTTCCAATACCTGCAACGCTTGCGTAATCGCTTCGACCGTTGACAAAGCACCAGGCCCCGGCGCCTTGCGCAAGCGATAGCGGGAAACGCCGCCTTCAGCCAATGTCACCCGGGGCAATGCCGCCAGCAAAGGGTTGAGGTGCAGCAGTTTGCGCGCCTTGCGCCAGGTGCCATCGGGAACCACCAACAGCAGTGGCTGATCGTCAGGTGCGTAGGCGTGCAGCGGCTCGGCATCATCCGCCGGAAACAACAGGCGTGGCCGATAGCCAGGCGGGTTCAATAGCGTCGCCAGGTCATCAAACACCTCCCCCACCACCAACTGCGCGTTGTTCAGGCCCAACGCCGCCAACCGTGCAGTATTGAGCGCATGGCCGACCTCGCTCGGGTGCTGCAACACCAACACACGAGTGCGGCTGTCAAGGTGGGGGATCAGCGCACACAGGCAGTGCGTGGTCGGGCGCAGGCAGCGCGGGCAATGGGGTCGGGACATGGTGTTTTCAGGCCTGGTTGAGCTGGGTCTTGAGCAAATCGCGGAAGGTCTGGATCAGTGGCTCGCGGCTGCGGCCACGGCGCATGATCAGCGAAAACGGCGCCTGGTAGCCGAAGGTCGCCGGCAGCAAAACGCGCAGGTCGCCCTTGTCAGCCCAGGCCTGGGCGTAGTGTTCGGGCAGGTAGCCAATATAAGCGCCCGACAGCACCAGAATCAGTTGCGCCTCCATACTTTCCACCGTGGCAGCGCTGTGCTTGAAGCCGTGGCGCGCCAGCTCGGCCTGGCTCCAGTAACCTCGTCCGACCATGCGTTGCTGGGTGATCACTTGTTCCGGGATGCGCCGCTCGTTGAACAATGGGTGCCGGGTGCTGCAATACAACCAGTGCTGTTCGCGGTACAGCGGCATGTAGACCAGCCCGCTCATGCGGTTGGAGAACGCACCGATGGCCAGGTCCAGGCGATTGTCCTGGACCCCCAGTTGCAATTCGTAGGGGCTCATCACCGACAGGTGCAAATGCACTGCCGGGTGCTCCAGGCTGTAGGCGCCAATCACTTCGGCGAACGGCAAGGCCTTGTCGCTGACGGTGGAGTCGAGCACCCCGAGCTTGAGGGTGCCGCGCAATTCGCCTTTCAACGCAGCGGCGTATTGCTCGAAACCTTCGAGTTCGCCCAACAGGCGCAGGGTCTCCTGATGAAACAGCTCGCCCTTGCTGGTCAGGCTGAAGCCGCCACGGCCACGATGGCACAGCACCAGGCCCAAGGCTGACTCGAGTTGGCTCATGTAGGTGCTGATGGCCGACGTCGACAGGTTGAGCTCGTGCTGGGCGTTGGCAAACCCTTGGTGGCGCACGACGCTGACGAAGATGCGCAGGAGTTTCAGGTCGGGCAAGGCGTTGGCCATGGGGGCTCCAGGGGGGGGCACACTAAATTGTGGGAGCTGACTTGCCTGCTCCCACATTTGAATGGAGTTTACCCCAGGCTTTAGTTCAGAAAAATCTGAACTAAGTATTTGCCTCTGCCGATTCTTCCTAAGCCAGGCTTTTCGCAGAATCGGCCATCAATAAACAACGATGAGGCAATCCCGTGGACAAGATTTTCCACCAACCACTGGGCGGCAACGAAATGCCGCGCTTCGCCGGCATCGCCACCATGATGCGTCTTCCCCACCTGCAAACCGCCAAGGGCCTGGACGCCGCCTTCGTCGGCGTGCCTCTGGATATCGGCACCTCGCTGCGCGCCGGTACGCGCTTCGGCCCACGGGAAATCCGTGCCGAGTCGGTGATGATCCGCCCCTATAACATGGCCACCGGCGCTGCCCCCTTCGACTCATTGTCGGTGGCCGATATCGGCGACGTGGCGATCAATACCTTTAACCTGCTCGACGCGGTGCGCATCATCGAAGAAGCCTACGACGAGATCCTCGAGCACAACGTCATCCCCCTGACCCTGGGTGGCGACCACACCATCACCCTGCCGATCCTGCGGGCGATCCACAAAAAACATGGCAAGGTCGGGCTGGTGCACATTGATGCCCACGCCGACGTCAACGACCATATGTTCGGCGAAAAAATTGCCCACGGCACCACCTTCCGCCGCGCCGTGGAAGAGGGCTTGCTCGATTGCGACCGCGTGGTGCAGATCGGCCTGCGCGCCCAGGGGTATACCGCCGAAGACTTCAACTGGAGCCGCAAGCAAGGCTTCCGTGTGGTCCAGGCCGAAGAATGCTGGCATCACTCCCTCGCGCCGCTGATGGCCGAAGTGCGGGAAAAAGTCGGCGGCGGCCCGGTGTACCTGAGCTTTGACATCGACGGCATCGACCCCGCCTGGGCGCCCGGCACCGGCACCCCTGAAATCGGCGGGCTGACCACCATTCAGGCCATCGAAATCATCCGTGGCTGCCAGGGCCTCGATCTGATTGGTTGCGACCTGGTAGAAGTTTCGCCGCCTTACGACACCACCGGCAATACCTCGTTGCTGGGCGCCAACTTGCTGTACGAGATGCTCTGCGTACTGCCTGGCGTCGCGCATCGCTGATAAGGCGAACGCGCTGAGAACAATAAAAACCGCGTCTTCACACTCACAACCAAGGGGGTCGCACAGATCCCCGACAACGATGTACCTGACTTTCGCTCGCGTGTTTACCGAGCCAGCTGCCGCCTGATCGCCCATAAAAAATATAATCGGAGAACCGCCGTCATGGCTTTGGATTTATTCGTCGTACTCATCTACGCCGCCGGCATGCTGGTGCTCGGCTACTACGGCATGCGTCGCGCCAAAACCCACGAAGACTACCTGGTCGCCGGCCGTAACCTCGGCCCGTCACTGTACATGGGCACCATGGCCGCTACGGTGCTGGGCGGTGCCTCCACCGTCGGTACCGTGCGCCTGGGGTATGTGCATGGTATTTCGGGTTTCTGGCTGTGCGCCGCGCTCGGCGCGGGCATCATTGCCCTGAACCTGTTCCTGGCCAAGCCGCTGTTGAAGCTGAAAATCTTCACCGTCACCCAGGTCCTGGAAAAACGCTACAACCCCATGGCCCGCCAGGCCAGCGCGGTGATCATGCTGGCCTACGCGCTGATGATCGGCGTGACCTCGATCCTGGCCATCGGCACCGTGCTGCAAGTGCTGTTTGACCTGCCGTTCTGGATGTCGGTACTGGTGGGCGGCGGCGTGGTGGTGGTGTATTCGACCATCGGTGGCATGTGGTCGCTGACCCTCACTGATATTGTGCAATTCGTGATCAAGACCATCGGCCTGATGTTCATCCTGTTGCCGATCTGCCTGTACCGCGTCGGTGGCTGGGATGAACTGGTGGCCAAACTGCCGGCGTCGAACTTCAGCTTCACCGCTATCGGCTGGGACACGATCATCACCTACTTCATGATCTACTTCTTTGGCATCCTGATCGGCCAGGATATCTGGCAACGGGTCTTCACCGCCCGTGACGAAAAGGTCGCCCAGTACGCAGGCACTTTCGCCGGCTTCTATTGCATCCTGTACGGCCTGGCCTGTGCGCTGATCGGCATGGCTGCCCATGTGCTGATCCCGGACCTGGACAACGTCAACAATGCCTTCGCCGCGATCGTCAAAGCCTCGCTGCCGGACGGCATTCGCGGCCTGGTCATCGCCGCCGCGCTGGCCGCCATGATGTCCACCGCCAGCGCCGGCCTGCTCGCCGCCTCCACTGTGTTAACCGAAGACTTGTTGCCTCGCCTGCGCGGCGGCAAGGCGTCGAGCCTGCGTATCAACCGCCTGTTCACCCTGTTGACCGGCATTGCCGTGCTGGGCATCGCGTTGGTGGTGAACGATGTGATCAGCGCCCTGACACTGGCCTATAACCTGTTGGTGGGCGGTATGTTGGTGCCCTTGATCGGCGCGATCTTCTGGAAGCGCGCGACCACCTCGGGCGCAATCACGTCCATGAGCCTGGGCTTTGTGACCGCGCTGGTATTCATGTTCAAGGATGGGCTGGATGCAAACACGCCGATCTACTACAGCCTGGCAGTGGCGCTGGTGAGCTTTGTACTGGTGAGTTTGCTGTCGCGTCGGCCGGCCAAGGTGGCGGCTGCGGTGGTTTGAGCTATAACAGGGACGAGGATATTTTCTTCAGCGGGCGCGACGTCGGAGGTCGCGCCCGTTTTTTTCGCCTAGTGCAATACAACTGTGGGAGCGGGCTTGCTCGCGAAAGCGGTGTGTCATTCAACCTTTCCGTTGGCTGATACACCGCTTTCGCGAGCAAGCCCGCTCCCACATTCTTTAGCGGCGACGGGGCCGACGTTGCTCGTCATCCGTGCGAATCGGCACCGGTTGCAGCGGAGGCTCGATCAAGCCCAACGCAACGCCAAGGTCGTGGAGCCAGTTTTGGATTTTCTCTTTCATGATTGCCCCCTTTGAGGGTAGTGCTGGCCGGCGTGAGTTCTGTCGCCGTTTCCTACAGTGATAGTAGCCCTAAGTCCTAGGTAATGCTTGAAGGAAACCACAACGAACTATTACTGAATTGATCCGAATCCTGACGGATCGTTCAAGCAATCGCGCGAGTGTCTTGCACGCACAGTGGGTTGCCGTCTTGCTGCAGGTCGATCCATGCATTGAGGTTAGCGCCGAGCATACCCTTTCGCCACACTAGCCAGGTGGTCGCAGTGGCAAAAGGCCCGGTCAGCGGATGAACGGACACGCTGTCCTTGCCGGGAAGGCTTGCGAGCATGGATTCAGACATCAACGCCACGCCGGAACCTGCGATCACGCAAGCGAGCATGCCTTGGTAGGACTCGATCTCGATCGCCCGCCCCATCGCCACTCGCTCATGGGAAAACCAGGTTTCCAGGCGCGTGCGGTAGGCGCAACTGCGCCGGAACGTGAACACCGCACGGCCCGCCACATCCTGGGGGCCACGCACCGGCGGATGATCGGCCTCGCAAATCAGCACCAGGCGCTCTTCGCACAGCGGTACGCCATCCAGGGTGGCGATGGTCAGCGGGCCGTCGACGAAGGCTGCATCCAGGCGCCCGGTAATCAGCCCTTCCAGCAACTCCCCACTGGGTGCCGACTGCACCTGAAGGTTCACCATGGGGTAAGTCTTGTGATAGCGCGCCAGCAGCTTCGGCAAATGAACCGCGGCGGTGCTGTACATGCTGCCCAATACGAAATCACCAGCCGGTTGCCCGCCTTGTACGGCGCCGTGGGCTTCATCGTGCAGCGCCAGCAGGCGGGTGCTGTAGTCCAGTAGTACCTTGCCTGCCGGAGAAAGCTGCAAACGCTGGCGCTCGCGCACGAACAGGTCGACACCCAATTGCTCTTCCATTTGTTTAAGCCGGGTCGACAGGTTGGACGGCACGCGGTGCAGGCGCTCGGCGGCACGGGTAATGGAGCCCTCTTCCGCCACAGCCTGGAAAATGCGCAATTGACTGAACTCCATTACTTTCTCCAAAACTGAACAAGTTACTCACTATTATTCAATTTTACAGAAAGTCAATCCGTCTTAGCCTGCAAGGCATTCGCTTCTTTGCAGGAAACCTGAACATGTCCCCGCTGATTCGTTTACTCGCCAGCTCCGTCGCCCTGATGATGGCCATGGGCATTGGCCGCTTCGCCCTGACTCCGCAAATGCCGCATTTGCTCAGTGAAGGCCAGATCGGCCTGACCGGCGCCGGCCTGCTCGCTGCCGCCAATTACCTGGGTTATTTCGTCGGCGCGGTGGACTCGATCTTTGCCCGTAGCCATCAGCATGTGCGCGGGCGCCTCTACGGCGGGTTGTGGCTGTGCGTATTGCTGACCTTGGCGTCCTATTGGGCTAACGGGTTCTGGCCGCACTTGTTGCTGCGCTTTGGCATCGGGGTCGCCAGTGCCTGGGCCCTGGTGATGATTACCAGCCTGAGCCAGCCACTGGCGATTGCCGCCGGCCGCCCGCGCCTGGGTGCGCTGGTGTTTGCCGGGCCGGGGTTGGGGATTGTGCTGACGGGGCTGCTGGCGCTGGTGTCGAACCTATTAGGGCAAAGCTCTGCCGCGCTGTGGTTGATCTACGGGACGGTGGCGCTGGTGATGCTGCTGGCGATCCTGCCGTTTTTACCCAAGCCGGCCGTCACTGTTACCCAGGTCTCCAGCGCGGGGAGCAACGGCAGCATCGCGCACCTGTGCTGGATTTATTTCCTGTACGGCCTGGGCTACATCATCCCGGCGACTTTTCTGTCGCAGATGGCCAGCGCTCAATTCAACGGGGCCTGGCAGGCCGATCTGTTCTGGCCCTGCTTTGGCCTGGCGGCCGCGCTGGGAGTGGGGGTGGCCAGCCTGCGCCGCAAGCACCCGAACACCACCCGTCGCTGGCTGATGGCGACTTTATGGCTGCAAGCGGCCGGGGTATTTGCCTGCCTGCTGGGCAATGGCTGGGGCTTGGCGCTGGGCGTGTTGCTGTGCGGTGCGCCATTTTTGGCCTGCATGCAGTTGGTGATGGCGCGATTAAGGGAGGTCGCACCCCATGGCTACCAACGCAGCACGGGGCTGCTGACCGCCAGCTTCGCCGTCGGCCAATTGAGCGGGCCACTATTGGCGTCGGTCAGCAGCCACCTCAGTGGCGGCCTGCAACCGGCGTTGGTCGCTGCCGGTACCGGGTTGTTATTAGCAGGTTCAATACTGATCAACCGCCCTCTACCGCCACAGCCGATTTGCACACAAATGGCCAACAGTGCAGCAAATGGCGGTTAGGCACGTGCCCCACGCCATGTCCATCAGCGCCAACCCAGCGGACCAGCCTTGAAGCGTGGCCCAGTTGCTCAGGTCATAGGTGCCGTAGGCCACCAGGCCAAGCAAGGCGCCCAAACGCGCAGCGCGCTGCCAACTGGCGCTGGGCAAGATAACCAGCACCACGCAACCGAGGACATACAGGAGATAGAACAATACCGCAGGCAACAGGCGTGGCTGATCAAGCATCAGCGCGCCAAGCAGGGATTTGTAGGTGGGCCCCATGAGCACGCCGAGCCAAAGGCCGTCGAGGACCAGGAAGGCGAGCAAGGTACCGAGGTAGGCATACAACGACTTTCTGGACATGAGCAAGCCCTACTGTGAAGGCAAGCTTGTTGTGGCGAGCAAGCTTGCTTGCGTTGGGGTGCGAAGCGCCCCCAAAAAAGCTTGCGACTGCTACGCAGTCGAGCGGGAGCAAGCTCCCTCGCCACAACAAGCTCGCTCCTACAGGAGAGCGAAGCGTACTCAGCTTAGTTCAATGCGATCCGCATGAATCACGATCTGGCCCTGCTTGTAGAGCGCACCAATGGCCTTCTTGAAGTTGCCCTTGCTCACGCCGAACAAGTTACTGATCACCGCCGGGTCGCTTTTGTCGCTGACCGGCAGGCTGCCATTGTTGTCGCGCAACTTGGCGAGGATCTTCGAGTTCAGGCTGGAGGCCGCTTCCTGGCCCACCGGCTGCAGGCTCAGGCTGATGTTGCCATCGGCGCGGATCTCTTTGATAAAGCCCTTCTCTTCCTTGCCCGGGCGCAGGAACTTGAACACTTCGTTCTTGTGGATCAAGCCCCAGTGCTTGTTGTTGATGATCGCCTTGAAGCCCATGTCAGTGGCTTCGGCCACCAGCAGGTCGACTTCCTGGCCCACCTGATAGTTCGCCGGCGTCTTGTCCAGGTAACGGTCAAGGCGAGCGGTGGCGGTGATGCGCTTGGTGTGCTTGTCGAGGTAGACGTGCACCACGCAATATTCACCCGCGGTCATCTGGCGTTTTTCTTCCGAATAAGGCAGCAGCAGATCCTTGGGCAAACCCCAATCAAGGAACACGCCAATGCTGTTGACTTCCACAACTTTCAAACTGGCGAATTCACCGACTTGAACTTTGGGCTTTTCGGTGGTGGCGATAAGTTTGTCATCGCTGTCCAGATAAATGAAAACGTTGAGCCAGTCTTCATCTTCACTGGGAATATCTTTAGGGATATACCGATTAGGCAAGAGGATTTCGCCATCTTGCGCACCATCGAGGTACAAACCAAAGTTAGTGTGCTTGACCACTTGCAAGCTGTTGTAGCGCCCGACTAAAGCCATTTCCAATACCCTCATTGCGTGGGCGGCATTCTACCCGAGTTGTGCCCTGCACGCGCACGCGCCTGAAAAATCGCGGCTGGCATGGCGTTCCAGTGGCATCGCCCCACTCGTCTGATCGTTCGGTTCACTTTGAGCAGGCCATCAGCGTGTCCAAAGGCGTTGGGTTTCCAGCTAAAACAGTAAGTTAGCGCTTTATTTCAGCGCTGAACTTCGGCTATTTCCAGCCGCGAGCACTTATTCTCGAGGGATATTTGCCAAGCAATTGTCAAGTATTTCCTGTACGATAGCTGGCCAAGTTAATTTTCTACAGGTTAGTGGCCGCCATGCGTGTAAAAGCATCCAACAGCAAAGCAAAGCCAGCTCCCGCCGTTGAAACCAGCGAATCGATCAACAGCCAGATTGCTGCGTTCCTCAAGTCCGGCGGCGAAATCCAGCAAATTGCCAAGGGCGTGAGCGGCCAGACTTTCGGCCCGTCCAAGCAGATCAGCCTGGGCAAGAAGTAATAGTCATACCCGCGCACTGCATCTGGTCCCTAAGCGTCTTGCCTTCGAGGCGCTAGGACTAGAGTTGCCACCCCCTCCCGACACCCTCAATACGCAGCTAATCGACGAACGGGCCTCAATGCCTGGCATTCGCCGGTATCCTTGCACACGTCTAGCACGGGCATCTGCCTGAATCTTTCCGTTACTGCTCCTCGCTTTTCATGGAGTGAAGCATGCTTAAACGCTGTATTTTCGTGGTCAGCATCCTGGTCGCCAGCCCTTTGGCCGAAGCGCATATCTTCCAGCGCGAATTGGGTGACTTCGACCTGAAATTAGGTACAACCCCCAGCCGCACCATGGCCCAGGGCCTGGTCAAGCCGACCGCCCCTGGCAGCGACTCGTTCCACGGAGGCCTGGACCTTACCCACGACAGCGGCCTGTATTTCGGCCAGTTTTCCCCGAACATGGGCCTGTCGTCGGCCAATAACCTTGAAGTCGACTCCTACATGGGCTTCAAGCGTCCGTTCGACCAGACCCTGGGCTATGAAGTCGGCTTGATCCACTACAGCTACCCCAAGCTCAGCCCCCTCGACAGCCAGGAGTTCTACGGCGGGCTGAACCTGTTGGGCAACCGCTTTGGCGTGTCTTTCAGCAACGACCCCGACCGCCAGGACAGCACCCTGTTTGCAGACCTGGGCGGCACCCAGCCTTTCGGCATCGGCGTCAGCATGAAATACACCACCCATCAACTGGGCACACCGGTCTCGGTAGAGAACGGCGCCATCAGCAGTTTCAGCGATTGGTCGGTACAGTTTTCCCGGGCCTGGAAAGGCATTGACCTGGACCTGATCTACAGCGGCTCCAGCCTCAGCGGCAGTGACTGCTCGGCCTACTCCGGACACAACTCGCAATGTGATGGGCTGTTGACCTTGAAGGCCGCGCGGTCGTTTTATTGATGGGCTGAACTGTCGCACCCCGCGCAGGTTCACATGCATTAACGCCCTCCATGCAAGGACCTGCCCATGTTGCGCCGGCTCAAATTCCTGATGGTACTGCTGACTCTGAGCCTGGTGCTCGCCGGCTGCAATCGCGTGGGCCTGGCCTACCGTAACCTCGACGTGATCATCCCCTGGACCCTCAACGACTACCTGGACATGAATGCCGGGCAAAAGAGCTGGTTCAACGACACCCTCAAGGAACACCTGGCCTGGCACTGCACCACGCAATTGCCTGGCTACCTGGACTGGCTCGACCGCCTGCAGCAGATGGTCGACAGTAACCAGGTCACCGACGCCGCATTGCAAACCCGTACTGTCGAAGCCAAACAGGCAATTGCCGAGATTGCTCGGGAAATCACGCCCTCAGCTGTGCAATTGCTGCAAGGCCTGGACGATCAGCAGGTCAAGGACATGAGCGATGCTCTGGCCAAGGACCTGCGCAAACGCCAGGACGAATACCTCAAGCCACCACTGGCTCAACAAATCAAGGAACGCGCCGAGCGTATGAGCAAGCGCCTAGACGCCTGGGTCGGCCCGTTGAGCCCAGGCCAGCAAAACCGCGTCACGGCCTGGTCGGCCGAGTTGGGCGCGCAAAACCAAGCGTGGATCGGCAACCGCGCCCATTGGCAGGCGCAATTTATCGAGGCGCTGCAACAACGCCACAATGCCGATTTCCCGCAGAAAATCCAGCAACTGCTGGTGGATCGCGAAAGCCTGTGGACCCCGCAATACCGCGCCGCCTACGCACAGACCGAAGCCGCCGCGCGCAGTTTGCTCGTGGACGTGATGGCCCAAAGCTCCCCAGCGCAGCGCCTGAAACTCACCCAGAAAATCGACAAGGTCCGCAGCGACTTCCAGGCGCTTAAATGCCTGAAAAGCGCACAGTCTTGATGGATGCTTGCGGTCAGAACCATAGGCGCACGCCAACCACCCAGTGCAGTTGGTTAACGTCTTCGCCTTCGTCCCGTGCGTATTGCGCGGTCTGGCCATAAGTGCGGTTCCAGCTGAGCCCGACATAAGGCGCAAACTCGCGGCGAACTTCGTAGCGCAAACGCAAGCCCAGCTCACTTTCCGCCAAGCCCGAACCAACGCCGCGTTGCGGATCGTTCTGCGCATAAAAGTTGAGTTCGGCGGTCGGCTGCAGGATCAGGCGATTGGTGAGCAGAATGTCGTAGTCACCCTCAAGACGTGCGGCGGTATGCCCCGATTCGCCGACAAACAACGTGGCTTCGGCCTCGAAGTTGTAGAGCGCCATGCCTTGTAGGCCAAAGGCCGCCCAGCTCTGGCTGGCACCGGGCTTGAAGTCCTGGCGCACGCCGCCGACCACATCCCACCACGGGCTGATTGCGCGCCCCCATAGCGCTTGGGCTTCGGCGCTTTCAGTGCGGCCGGCGCTGCGTTCGCCTTCACTGCGTAGCCACAACCGGTCGATGTCACCGCCGACCCAACCCTTGATGTCCCAACTCTGCGCGTTGCCGTCGCCGCCCTGCCATTCCAACTGGTGGACCAGCAGCATCGAGTTGACGCCGCTGTCATGTACCTGATGCCCTCCCGGCGCGTTGTAGACCGCTGCGCGGTCTGCGTCGGTCAGCGCCGGAATCGGCGTACGGCTTTGCGTCAACGCTGGCGTCGCCGGGCTCATGCCCTGAAATTCATCCTCGGCCGCCAACGCCCATGGGGCGAACCCCAGCGTGGCGAACGCGATGCAAAGGGACGAGACGCAACGGTTCATGCTCGCTTCCTTATTCATGCACGCGCACCTCACGGAACATGCCCATTTCCATGTGGTACAGCAGGTGGCAGTGATAGGCCCAGCGCCCCAGGGCATCGGCGGTGACGCGGTAACTGCGACGGGAGCCCGGTGGCATGTCGATGGTGTGTTTGCGCACCAGGAACTGGCCGTTTTCGTCCTCCAGGTCGCTCCATAAGCCATGCAGGTGAATCGGGTGGGCCATCATGGTGTCGTTGACCAGCACCACCCGCACGCGCTCGCCATAAGTCAGTTGCAAGGGCTCGGCATCGGAAAACTTCACGCCGTTGAACGACCAGGCGAACTTTTCCATATGCCCGGTGAGATGCAATTCGACGGTGCGCGAGGGGGCGCGGCCATCGGGGTCTTCAAAGGTACTGCGCAGGTCGGCATAGGTGAGCACCCGGCGGCCATTGTTGCGCAGGCCGATTCCAGGGTCGTCCAGCTTGGGCACCGGGTTCATCGCCTGCATGTCTACCAGCGGGTTGTTCTGCTCGCTGGCGGGGTGTTTCTGCATCGCCATCGCGCCCATGGCACTGTGATCCATGCCTTCCATGCCCGGCATATCGGCCATCGCGCCGTGGTCCATGCCGCCCATGCCCATGTCCTCCATGGTCAGCCACGGGCGCGGATCAAGCAGTGGAACTGAGGCGGTCGCTCCCATCTGCCGGGCGAGGGTGCCACGGGCATAGCCTGTGCGGTCCATGGACTGAGCAAACAGGGTGTAAGCCTCTGCCACAGGCTCGACCAGCACATCGTAGGTTTCCGCCACGGCGATACGGAACTCGTCGACACTTACAGGCTTTACCGGCTGACCATCCGCGGCGATGACGGTCATCTTCAACCCTGGAATGCGCACATCAAAATAGGTCATCGCCGAGCCATTGATAAAACGCAGGCGAATCGTTTCCCCCGCCTTGAACACTCCGGTCCAGTTCTGCCCAGGCGGCTGGCCGTTGAGCAAGTAGGTGTAGGTCTCGCCGCTGACGTCCGCAAGGTCGGTGGGGTTCATGTTCATTTGCGCCCACATCAGCCGGTCGGCAGCCGTGGCCGACCAGCCCTGCTTGCCCACATCCCGGATAAAATCGCCCAGGGTGGGTTTGTGCAGGTTGTAGTAATCGGACTGCTTCTTGAGAGTTTTCATCAGGGCGACGGGGTCTTCGTCGGTCCAGTCCGACAGCATCACCACGTAATCGCGCTGGTAGATATACGGCTCGGGTTCCTTGGGGTCGATGACCAGCGGGCCATACACGCCCTGCTGTTCCTGAAGCCCTGAATGGCTGTGATACCAGTAAGTGCCGTGCTGTTTGACCTTGAACTGGTAGACGTAAAGGCCGCCCGGTTCGATGCCCTTGAAGCTCAGGCCGGGCACGCCGTCCATGGTCGATGGCAGCAGGATGCCGTGCCAGTGGATCGAGGTGGGCTCGCCAAGGCGGTTTTTCACGCGCAGGGTCACGGTGTCGCCCTCCCGCCAGCGTAACAGCGGGCCTGGCAGGCTGTCGTTGACGGTCAACGCGGTGCGAGCACGGCCGGTCAGGTTGACGGGAGTCTGGTCAATAAACAGGTCAAATTCGCTGCCGGCGAGTACCGTAGGCTGGCCGGCGCTGGCCAGCGCCCACACCGGCGGGCGCCAAAGCCCGAGCCCGCCCAGCAGGCCGCCCGCGGCCAAGCCTTTGACGAATGTGCGTCTGGAGGTTGTGGAGTGCATGCCGATTCAAGTCCGCGAGTTGAATGGCAGCAGATTAGGCGTCGCTGGCTGTCAGCAACCTTAGCGGCAGATTACCGATTCGACAGGTTCACCCGGCTCCCTCGGGGCGCCGGGGCATAAGAAGATCAGGCGATCTGCGCTTTGGAGGCCACTTCAGCGAACGTTGCCGGATCAAGCGCGTCCTCCTGCTCATCCAACACCTGACGCGGATGATCATTGCCCGGAATCGAACTGTCGATCAGCGCCAGCAATTGCGCCCCCAGCGCCGTCAGGATGAAGTTCTCGCCATTGCCGCCCTCTTCCTCAGGCCGAGACTCAATAAAGCCACGCTTGAACAGCAGCGCCTCGTAATCGGCAGCGGTCCTCTTGAGTGCGTCCAGGTTGCCAGTGTCCTCGCCGGCCGTCGCCTTCTCGGCCGCTTCTTGTTCGGCGTATTTGCGCGGGGCAAAGCTGCCCTCGCCGTTCTGCACTTCATGCAGCAGACGTTCGATCAGATCCCAATTGTAAGTTGTCATCCTGATTCCTCCTGCAGGCCGATGGAGTTAGCCCGTCTTAGGGAGTGACACGTTCCGGCACGGGCCGTTCAACCAAACGGACGGGCGTCATTTCTCTGAACTTTCCCTAGGTTCGCCGCCTCAACTGCACATCACTGCCAAGGAAGTCCGACCATGAAAACCTTGATGAAGCTGACCCTCGCCGCCACGCTGTTGAGCACCCTGCCCGCCTGGGCCTGCACGCCTGAGGAGGCCACGGCCAAGCGCGAGGAGCTGGCCAAGGAAGTGACCAAGCTCACCGAGCAGAACCCGAACAAGGCCAAGGAGATGAATGACGAGTTGCAGAAGATGGACCTGGATACTGAAAGCGCCAAGTTTCCCGACAAGTGCCAGTTGATCGATGCGCGGCTCAAGGAGCTCAGAGAGGCTGCGGGGAAGCATTGAGCACAACGCGACGCAGAGCGTCTCTGGAGGCATTCCCACGCGGAGCGTAGGAACGATCATGGCGAAAAAAAACCGGACATCGTCCGGTTTTTTTAGGCCCGCCTGCTTATTCGGCAGCCGGTGCTTCTGGCTTGCGGCGCTTGAGCGGCGCCATGCCGTCCTTGCTGACGAGCGACAGGTTGTCGGTCTTCGGCCGGTTGGCGATCTTGCGCTTGGTCGGCGACTTGGCGCCGGTTTTCTTCTTGTCGCCCTTGGCGTCGGTCTTCTTCTTCTTCACGCCAACGGCCTTGCCCGACGCCTTGACCTTCTTCGGCCCGGTGTACGTGCCTTTGACTTCCTTGATGGTGCGGCGCTCGAACGACTGCTTCAGGTAGCGTTCGATGCTCGACATCAGGTTCCAGTCGCCGTGGCAGATCAGCGAGATAGCCAGGCCATCGTTGCCGGCCCGTCCGGTACGGCCGATACGGTGCACGTATTCGTCGCCGCTGCGGGGCATGTCGAAGTTGATCACCAGGTCCAGGCCGTCCACGTCGAGGCCGCGTGCGGCAACATCGGTGGCCACCAGGATCTTCACGCCGCCCGCCTTAAGACGGTCGATGGCCAGCTTGCGATCCTTCTGGTCTTTCTCGCCGTGCAGTACGAACGCCTTGTATTCCTGCGCAACCAGGCGCCCGTAGATACGGTCGGCGGCGGCACGGGTGTTGGTGAACACGATGGCCTTCTGGTAGGTCTCGTTGGCCAGCAACCAGTTCAGGATCTGTTCTTTATGCACGTTATGGTCAGCGGTAACGATCTGCTGACGCGTGGTGGCGTTCAGGTCGCTGACGTTGTTGACCTGCAAGTGCTCAGGGTTGTTCAGCACCTTGGCGACCATATCGCGCAGGGTCGAACCACCGGTGGTGGCGGAGAACAGCATGGTCTGCTGGCGGTTGACGCACTCGCCGACCAGACGTTGCACATCATCGGCAAAGCCCATGTCGAGCATGCGGTCGGCTTCGTCGAGCACCAGCACTTCGACTTCCTTGAGATCAAGGTTGCCAGCGTTGAGTTGCTCGATCATGCGCCCTGGGGTGCCGATCAGGATGTCCGGCACCTTGCGCAGCATCGCGGCCTGGACCTTGAAGTCTTCGCCACCGGTGATGATGCCGGACTTGATGAAGGTGAACTGCGAAAAGCGTTCGACTTCCTTCAGGGTTTGCTGGGCCAGCTCGCGGGTCGGCAGCAGGATCAGGGTCTTGATGCTGACGCGCACCTTGGCCGGGCCGATCAGGCGGTTAAGTACCGGCAGGACGAAAGCGGCGGTCTTGCCGCTGCCGGTTTGCGCCGTCACCCGCAGGTCACGCCCTTGCAGCGCGAGCGGGATGGCCGCTGCTTGCACAGGCGTAGGCTCGACAAATTTAAGCTCGGCCACGGCTTTAAGCAGGCGTTCGTGCAGGGCGAATTGGGAAAACACGGGTGCTACCTCGAAGAAATACAAATATCAGCTGCATAGGTTACCGGTTTCGGGCGCCCAAACCGAGTTTCTTTACGCGAACGGGGCTAATCAGCTGCTTTTTTGTCAGCGATTTTGTCCAGAGCGTCAACTTTGTTGCACTTAAATGCTCTAATCGCCCCGTGTTGTCTTACAGAAGAATCGGTTCACGCATGGATATCAAACAGCTCTGGCTCAACGTCCAAGACCTTTGGGGCGCCCTAGATGAACACCCGGTCCTGCATTCCAGCCTCGGTTTGCTGGTGTTGCTGGTGGTGGCATTGGTGGTGGGACGGGTCGCCCGTTACCTCATCCTGCACGCGGTCAAATTGCTCGGCCGGCAGCCGGCCCTGCACTGGCTGAACGACCTGCGGCATAACAAAGTCTTCCATCGCCTGGCGCAGATGACGCCATCGCTGGTGGTCCAGTTCGGCCTGTACCTGGTGCCGGACCTGAGCAAGACCGCCATTCTGTTTATCGGCAACGTCGCCCTGGCGATCAGCATCCTGTTCATGGTTTTGGCCATGAGTGCCCTGCTCAACGCGCTGCTGGATATCTACGCACGCACCGAACACGCACGCACCCGCTCGATCAAAGGCTATGTGCAACTGGCGAAAATGGTGCTGTTCGTGTTCGGCGCGATCATCATCGTCGCCACCCTGATCGACCGCTCGCCGCTGTTGCTGCTCTCCGGCCTGGGTGCGATGTCGGCGGTGATTCTGTTGGTGTACAAGGACACCCTGCTGTCGTTCGTCGCCAGTGTGCAATTGACCAGCAACGACATGCTGCGCGTCGGTGACTGGATCGAAATGCCTCAGGTCGGCGCCGATGGCGATGTGGTGGATATCACCCTGCACACGGTGAAGGTGCAGAACTTCGACAAGACCATCGTCTCCATCCCCACCTGGCGCCTGATGTCCGAGTCGTTCAAAAACTGGCGTGGCATGCAGGCCTCCGGTGGGCGCCGTATCAAGCGCAGCCTGTACATCGACGCCAGCGGCGTACGCTTCCTGAACGATGAGGAAGAAGTGCGCATGACCCAGGTGCACTTGCTCAGCGGCTATATCAGCCGCAAGCAGGCCGAACTCAAGGCCTGGAACGAGGCTCAGGGCCACAGCGCGCAACTGTCGGCCAACCGTCGGCGCATGACCAACCTCGGCACCTTCCGCGCCTACGCCCTGGCGTACCTGCAAAGCCACCCGGACATCCAGCCCAACATGACTTGCATGGTGCGCCAGATGCAAACCACCGCCCAGGGCGTGCCGCTGGAGATCTACTGCTTTACCCGCACCACGGCGTGGGGCGATTACGAGCGGATCCAGGGCGATATCTTCGATTATCTATTGGCAGTGTTGCCGGAGTTCGGGCTGAGCCTGTATCAGCAGCCGAGCGGCAACGACCTGCGCGCCGGCGTGCTGCCGGCGTTGGCCGGAGCCACGCAGGTACCCGTCGCCGAAACGGCATGAGTGATGCAAACGGGATTACGGCAGTGACGCCGTAATCTCCTTGCGGCAAACCTCAAGCACTTCATCGGCCAGTGCGGAATCATCCGGGCACGCCCGCGACAACATGATTGCGCCGATGGCATGGGCCATGCTGTCGAGCATTTTCGCGCGCACGCCTTCTTGTGGCGTCTCATGAGCTGCGTTGTACTTTGCTTCCAGGGCCTGCAGGGTATTTTCCAAACCGTCGGCAAAGGTCGCCTTCAGCGTGTCCGATTGACGGGCGGCATCGGCACACAACGCCGCCAATGTGCATCCGCCGCCGCGATGGTCGCGGTGCTGCCTGGACAGGTAAACCTCGAAAAACTGCTCCACCTCCATCTCCGCGCTGTCGGCCAGTGACTGCGCCAGACTGTTAGCGGCTGCTTCCGCCATCAAGTCCGCCTTGGAACCGAAGTGCTTGTAAAAGCCGCCTTGGGTAAAACCGGCCGCAGCCATCAACTCGGCCACGCCCACCCCATCGAAACCCCGCTCGCGGAACAGCTCCGAAGCTGTCGCGACGATATGGGCCCGATTGCTCTGTGACTGCGCCTTGGTGATCTTCATGTCTGTGGTCCTGACAGCGTGCGAGATAGGCATATTACTATGATGTCGATCATAATCAAAACCGTTGACAGCTTTGATTATGATCGACATCATAAAACCTCCTCGCACTCACAGAGCATCACACCATGAGTACTTCCAACACCGTTCTGATCACTGGCGCTTCGACCGGCATTGGCGCCGCCTACGCCGAACGCTTTGCCGCACGCGGCCACGACCTCGTACTGGTCGCCCGTGACATCACGCGCCTGGAAGCGCTCGCCGCCAGGTTGCGTGAGCACCACGCCGTCAGCGTTGATATCCTCCCCGCCGACTTGACCCAGACCGCTGACCTGGCAGCAGTTGAAGCGCGCCTGCGTGATGACGCCAGCATTGGCACCCTGGTCAACAATGCCGGCGCCGCGCAGTCCGGCGGTTTTATCGAGCAGTCCACCGACAGCGTCGCGCAGTTGGTCGCCCTCAACACCACTGCACTGGTGCGCCTGGCCAGTGCTATCGCCCCGCGCCTGGCGGCAGCGGGCAACGGCGCTATCATCAACATCGGCTCGGTAGTGGGCCTGGCCCCGGAATTTGGCATGACGGTGTACGGCGCGACCAAGGCGTTCGTGTTGTTCCTGTCCCAGGGCATGAGCCTGGAGCTGGCGCCCAAAGGCGTGTACGTGCAAGCCGTGCTGCCCGCCGCCACGCGTACCGAGATCTGGGAGCGTGCGGGCATCGATATCAACACCCTCACCGACGTGATGGAAGTGGGTGATCTGGTGGACGCAGCCCTGGTGGGGTTCGATCGCCGCGAGCCGGTGACCATTCCGCCGTTGCAGGACGGCGCCCGTTGGGACGCGTTGCAGGCTGCGCGGCAAGGCTTGCTGGCACAGATCAAGCAGTCCCAGGTTGCCGAGCGTTACCTGGCCAACGCCTGAACAACCGGTAGCAGGCGTGCTGCGCGCCTGCCCCTTCTCACCGAAGCAACGAGCGTTGAACCATGAAGGCATTTTCCATCGAACGGTACGGCAAACAGCCCGGCCGCCTCACCGAGGCCCCCGCGCCTGTTGTGGGTGAGCATGACGTGCTGGTTCAGGTGCGGGCCAGCAGCGTCAATGTGCTGGATGCAAAGATCGCCAAGGGCGAATTCAAACTGATCCTGCCCTATGCGATGCCGTTGACACTCGGCAATGACCTGGCCGGCGTGGTGCTCAGCGTCGGCGCGGCGGTACGACGCTTCAAGCCGGGGGACGAAGTCTACGCCCGCCCGCCCCAGCAGCGTATCGGCACCTTCGCTGAGTTGATTGCCGTGCACGAAGACGCACTGGCGCGCAAACCCGACAACATCACCATGGAGCAAGCCGCGGCCCTGCCCCTGGTCGCGCTCACGGCGTGGCAGGTGCTGGTGGAAACCGCGAAGCTGAAGAAAGGCCAGAAAGTGTTCATTCATGCGGGCTCAGGCGGAGTGGGCAGTATCGCCATTCAGCTGGCCAAGCATTTGGGCGCTTTTGTCGCCACCACCACCAGCACCGCCAATGTCGAGTGGGTCAAGGCGTTGGGCGCGGATGTAGTGATCGACTACAAACAGCAAGCCTTCGAGGCCGTGCTGCGGGATTACGATGTGGTGCTGAACAGCCTGGGCCCAGATGCGCTGGCCAAGTCACTGAAGATTCTCAAGCCCGGCGGTCAGCTCATCTCCATCTCCGGGCCGCCGACACCCGCCTTCGCCCGCGCCCAGAACCTGCCCTGGTTATTGGGCCTGGTCATGGGTGTGTTGAGCAGCGGTATCCGCAGGAAAGCACGCAAGCAAGGCGTGAGCTATGAGTTTGTCTTCATGCGTGCCAGTGGCGCACAACTGGATGAAATCACCGCGCTGGTCGAGTCCGGCAGTATCCGGCTGGTTATCGACCGTACCTTTCCGTTCGAATTCACAGCGGCGGCCCTGGACTATGTCGAACAAGGCCGCGCCAAAGGCAAGGTGGTGATCACGATGGGGACGATACCGCCCGACGCACACCCAGCCGGCTGATCCACACCGCCCCCAGAATCACCAGACCGCCCAGGGCCAAACGGCCCAGCGGTTCGTGCTGGTTCCAGATCAGCAGGTTCAGCAGCAACCCCACCGGCACATGCAGGTTGTTCATCACCGCCAGGGTGCCGCCATTGACCAGGCAGGCGCCCTTGTTCCACCAGTACATGCCCAGCGCAGTGCTGACCAACCCGAGGAACACCAGCACACCCCATTGCAGCGGCGCTTGCGGCAGGAAGTCAGCCTTGCCGAACAGCAGGAACGCCGGCAACACCACCAACAAGGCGCCCAGGTAGAAATAACCGAAACGCCGGAAGTGCGGCTGGTCACTGGGATAACGCGCCACCAGGTGCTTGTACATGACTTGCCCGGCGGCGTAGGTGAAATTGGCCAATTGCAGCAGCAAGAACCCCATCAGGAAATGCGGGGTGATCTGATCGAAACGAATCACCGCCGCCCCCCCCACCGCCACCAGGGCCGCCACCAGTGCCCAGGGATTGAAGCGACGATTAAGCGCGTCCTCGATCAGGGTCACATGCAACGGTGTGAGGATGGTGAACAGCAGCACTTCCGGCACCGTCAGCACACGAAAGCTCAGGTACAGGCATACGTAGGTCACGCCGAACTGCAATGCACCGATCACCAACATGCCGCGCATGAACGCGGGCTCCACCGAGCGCCAGCGCGTCAGCGGAATAAAGATCAGCCCGGCCAGCACCACGCGCACCAGCACCGCAAAGTAACTGTCGACGTGACCGGCGAGGTATTCGCCAATCAAGCTGAAGGAAAATGCCTGAATCAGGGTGACAACCAGTAGATAGCCCATGCGCGCCTCGTTTCGAATGGGCGCGACATTAAAGCTTTTTGGTTTTTGAAGAAACTCGGCGCAAAAAAAACCCGACCTCGCTAAAGCGGCAGTCGGGCGGGAGCACTCAGGAGCAAAAGTGCAAAGGGAGGTTCGATACGCGTACTTGAAGGGTTTGCGTGGGGCTATATAAGCAGCACGGGATTATCTGACGATTAACGCCTCAGGCCACCTGGGCCAGTTGCGCCTTGGCATGATTGAGGCCCTTCTCCTGGAAGTCGCCGCCCAGGTTGACGCCTTCGGCGTGAATGAAGGTAACGTCATGAATGCCGATAAATGCCATGACCTGGCGCAGGTACGGTTCCTGGTGATCCGAGGTGGCGCCGGTGTGGATACCACCGCGTGCGGTAAGCACAATAGCGCGCTTGCCGGTCAACAGACCCTGGGGCCCGGTGGCGGTGTATTTAAAGGTCACACCCGCCCGCAACACGTGATCCAGCCAGGCTTTAAGGGTGCTCGGAATGGCGAAGTTGTACATCGGCGCGGCCATCACCAACACGTCGGCGGCCAGCAGTTCGTCAGTCAACTCGTTGGAGCGGTCCAGGGACACCTGTTCGTCGTCGTTACGCTGCTCCGCCGGTTTCATCCAGCCGCCCAGCAGGTTGGCATCCAGATGGGGTACCGGATTGAGCGCTACGTCGCGCACGGTGATGCGGTCTGCCGGATGGGCGACTTGCCATTGGCTGATGAACTGTTGGGTGAGCTGGCGGGAAATGGAATCCTGCTGGCGCGCACTGCTTTCGATGATCAGAACATTGGACATGGCTTCGTAGGCTCCATCGGTAATTGCTGTAAGTCGATGGAGAGAAGGTTAACCAGGGCCTATTCGATAAAAAAGCGCAAAAAACTGCTACAACCCATCTAGAAATTTGTTTATAAGCGGAGTATTCCTGTGAGCACGCTCCGCTGTTGCTTTATTTTGGCGCGCAGTCCAAGGCAATACGCATCTTGATGATGGAGCGATTGAACTTGACCGTGGTGTTGGTGCTTTTACCGGCCGGCACCGTCACGGTGCGACGGCGTGGCGATTCCGGGCCGTTGGTGAAGGTGGCCGAACACACAGCATCCCGGGTGCCGTAGTTGCTTAGCTGAATCGAACTGATGTCTGCGTCCACGTCGGACGCAGTGTAATCAATGCTCACGCCGTTGATCTTTTTTGTCACGTCAATGGGGTACGCAAACGCACTCATCGGCAGCAGCGCCAGCAACACACAACACAATTTTCTCATTCGGCAGTCTCCAATAAGGACCGCCAGCTTAGGACAAGAGGAGCTCATCTTGAAAGCGCCCCGCGTTACCCTCGATCAATGGCGCACCTTGCAAGCCGTGGTCGACCATGGCGGCTTCGCCCAGGCCGCCGAAGCGCTACACCGTTCGCAATCTTCAGTGAGCTACACCGTGGCGCGCATGCAGGACCAACTCGGCGTCCCGCTGCTGCGCATTGATGGGCGCAAGGCGGTGCTGACCGAGGCCGGTGAAGTGCTGCTGCGCCGATCCCGCCAACTGGTGAAAAACGCCAGCCAGCTGGAGGACCTCGCTCATCATATGGAACAGGGCTGGGAAGCCGAAGTGCGCTTGGTGGTGGACGCCGCCTACCCCAGCGCACGTCTCGTTCGCGCGCTGACCGCCTTTATGCCGCAAAGCCGTGGCTGCCGGGTGCGCCTGCGCGAAGAAGTACTGTCCGGCGTCGAAGAGTTGCTGCTCGACGGCATGGCGGACCTGGCCATTTGCGGGTTTATCATCCCGGGCTACCTGGGCACGGAAATGAGCGATGTGGAGTTCGTCGCCGTGGCCCACCCCGATCACTCGCTGCATCGCCTCAACCGTGAGCTGAGTTTCCACGACCTGGAGAGCCAGATGCAGGTGGTGATCCGTGACTCCGGCCGCCAGCAACCGCGCGACGTCGGCTGGCTCGGCGCCGAACAGCGCTGGACCGTCGGCAGCCTCGCTACCGCGGCCACCTTCGTCGCCAGCGGCCTGGGCTTTGCCTGGCTGCCCCGGCACATGATCGAGCGCGAACTCAAGGAGGGCGTGCTCAAGCAGCTTCCCCTGGAAAAAGGTGGCAGTCGCAACCCGACGTTTTACCTGTACTCCAACAAAGACAAACCCTTGGGGCCCGCCACGCAGATCCTCGTGGAATTGCTGCGCACCTTTGACACCGCTCCCCTGGACGCGCCCTTTGCCGCCCCCCAACAAGCCTGAAACGGAGTTCATCCATGGCCTGGTTCGACCATGAAGGCTGCAGCCTGCATTACGAAGAATATGGCCATGGCAACCCCCTGATCCTGATCCACGGCCTGGGCTCCAGCAGCCAGGATTGGGAACTGCAAGTACCGGTACTCGCCCGACACTACCACCTGATCGTGGTTGACGTGCGCGGTCATGGTCGCTCGGCCAAACCCCGGGAGCGCTACAGCATCAAGGGGTTTACCTTCGACCTGATCGCGCTGATCGAACACCTCGACCTGCCAGCGGCCCACGTGGTGGGTTTATCCATGGGCGGCATGATCGCCTTCCAACTGGCGGTGGATGAACCCCTGCGGGTCAAAAGCCTGTGCATCGTCAACAGCGCGCCTGAGGTCAAGGTGCGCAGTGCCGACGACTATTGGCAGTGGGCCAAACGCTGGACCCTGGCCCGCGTGCTCAGCCTGGGCACCATCGGCAAGGCCTTGGGCGATCGGCTGTTCCCAAAACCTGAGCAGGCCGACCTGCGCCGCAAGATGGCCGAACGCTGGGCAAGCAACGACAAACGTGCTTATCTCGCCAGCTTCGACGCCATCGTGGGCTGGGGCGTGCAGGAACAACTGTCGAGAATTGCCTGTCCAACCCTGGTCATCAGCGCCGACCATGACTACACCCCCGTGGCGCAGAAAGAAATCTATGTAAAACTGCTGCCCGATGCGCGGCTGGTGGTCATCGAAGATTCCCGCCATGCCACGCCCTTGGATCAACCCGAGGTCTTTAACGCGACCTTGCTCGAGTTTCTAAAGACCGTCGAAACCACTACCCAGGATCACTGACCCATGCTGAAAAAAATCGCCTTCTTTGCCGGTTCCGCCCTGTTCGCTGCCAACCTGATGGCGGCCGAGCCGGCCAAGGCGCCACACGTGTTGCTCGACACCACCAACGGCCAGATTGAAATCGAACTGGACCCGGTCAAGGCGCCGCTCAGCACCAAGAACTTCCTGGCCTATGTCGACAAGGGCTTCTACACCAACACGATCTTTCACCGCGTGATCCCCGGCTTCATGGTTCAGGGCGGCGGGTTCACCCAGCAAATGTCACAAAAGCCGACCGAAGCACCGATCAAGAACGAAGCCAGCAATGGCCTGCATAACGTGCGTGGCACCTTGTCCATGGCTCGCACCAATGACCCGAACTCGGCCACCAGCCAATTCTTCATCAACGTGGCCGACAATGCCTTCCTCGACCCGGGCCGCGATGCCGGTTATGCCGTGTTCGCCAAAGTGGTCAAGGGCATGGACGTGGTCGACATCATCGTCAACTCCCAGACCACCACCAAGCAAGGCATGCAGAACGTGCCTATCGATCCTGTGATCATCAAGTCGGCCAAGCGCATCGACTGAGGTCCGCAGGCAGCTTTGCACGGTGCCCGCATGGCACCGTGCACCTTTGAAAGGAGAGCCCGCACGGCGGGCGTCAAACCTAATGCTCTATCGTCGTTTTGAACAACTGATCGATATTTTCCGCGACGCCCCCAGCGCGGCCCCTCCCGAAAAAGTCCTGCCCTTCTATCTCTATTACCTGCGCCAGGTGTGGCCGTGCTTCGCCGCACTGCTGGTGGTGGGGCTGGTCGGCGCCCTGATCGAAGTTGCGTTGTTCAGCTACCTGAGCCGCATCATCGACCTGGCCCAGGGCACACCACCGGCGAATTTTTTCCAGATCCACAGCGCCGAGCTGATCTGGATGGCCGTGGTCGCCTTGTTGTTGCGCCCGCTTTTCAACGGCCTGCATGACTTGCTGGTGCACCAGACCATCAACCCTGGCATGACCAGCCTGATTCGCTGGCAGAACCACAGCTACGTGCTCAAGCAGAGCCTGAATTTCTTTCAAAACGATTTCGCCGGGCGCATCGCCCAGCGGATCATGCAAACCGGCAACTCCTTGCGTGACTCGGCGGTGGCGACCGCGGAGGCTATCTGGCACGTGTCGATCTACGCCATCAGTGCCCTGGTATTGTTTGCCGAAGCCGACTGGCGGCTGATGATTCCGCTGATCACCTGGATCGTTTGCTACAGCCTGGCCCTGCGTTACTTCGTACCTCGGGTGAAAGAACGCTCGGTGATTTCCTCCGAGGCGCGCTCCAAACTGATGGGCCGAATCGTCGACGGCTACACCAATATCACCACTTTGAAGCTGTTCGCCCATACGCAGAACGAACAGGAATACGCCAAGCAAGCGATCATCGAGCAGACCGAAAAAACCCAACTGGCCGCCCGCGTGCTCACCAGCATGGACACCGTGATCTGTATTCTGAACGGCCTGCTGATCGTCACCACCACCGGCCTGGCCCTGTGGCTGTGGACCCAGTCGCTGATTTCCGTGGGCGCGATTGCCCTGGCCACCGGCCTGGTGATCCGCATCGTCAACATGTCCGGCTGGATCATGTGGGTGGTCAACGGCATTTTCGAAAACATCGGTATCGTGCAGGACGGCCTGAAGACCATCGCCCAGCCACTGGCCGTTATCGATCGTGAAAACGCTCCGCGCCTGACGGTGCCCCACGGCCAGGTACGCTTTGAGCAAGTGGACTTCCACTACGGCAAGAAGAGCGGAATCATTGGCGGCCTCAACCTTGAGATCAAGGCCGGGGAAAAGATCGGCTTGATCGGCCCATCCGGCGCGGGCAAGTCGACGCTGGTCAACCTGCTGCTGCGCCTGTACGACCTGCAGGGCGGGCGCATCCTCATCGACGGCCAGGACATCGCCGAAGTGGCCCAGGAAAGCCTGCGCGCGCAGATCGGCATGATCACCCAAGACACCTCGTTGCTGCACCGCTCGATCCGCGACAACCTGCTGTATGGCAAGCCCGACGCAACTGACGAAGAACTCTGGGCGGCGGTGCACAAGGCCCGCGCCGATGAGTTCATCCCGCTGCTGTCGGATTCCGAGGGCCGCACCGGGCTGGATGCCCATGTGGGTGAACGCGGGGTGAAACTCTCCGGCGGGCAACGCCAGCGTATCGCTATCGCTCGCGTGCTGCTCAAGGACGCGCCGATCCTGATCATGGACGAAGCCACCTCCGCGCTGGACTCGGAAGTAGAAGCGGCGATCCAGGAGAGCCTGGAAACCTTGATGCAGGGCAAGACGGTGATCGCAATTGCACACCGGTTGTCGACCATCGCACGAATGGACCGCCTGGTGGTGCTAGAAAAAGGCCAGATTGCCGAAAGCGGCAGCCATTCAGAGTTGTTGGCATACGGCGGGCTTTATTCGCGGTTATGGCAGCATCAGACCGGGGGTTTTGTCGGCATAGACTGATTTCGCTGGGTAAAGCCCCGCTCAATTCCGAACAATTCTGACAGCTTTCTCTATCTGGCTGGTCTTGCGACACAATCCTGCTGTACTGCAATCAGGCCCCAGGAGGGCCCTGATTTAAGGCGGCAGGGAAGCCACACAGACCGTTAATCAGATAGAGCAATCTAAGGAAGTGTGCATGTCACTGTTCAAACGTTCCGTAACGGAAGGACTGGGTACGTTTTGGCTGGTGTTGGGTGGCTGCGGGAGTGCGGTGTTGGCCGCAGCGTTCCCCAACGTTGGCATCGGCCTGCTCGGGGTGTCCCTGGCTTTTGGGCTCACGGTGCTGACCATGGCATTTGCCATCGGGCATATCAGCGGCTGTCACCTTAACCCGGCCGTCTCGGTGGGGTTGGTGGTCGGCGGCAGATTCCCGGCCAGGGAGTTGCCGGCCTACATCGTGTCGCAAGTGATCGGTGGCGCCATCGCCGCCGCTCTGCTGTACTTCATCGCCAGCGGCAAACCCGGGTTCGAACTGGCCTCCGGGCTGGCAAGCAATGGTTATGGCGAGCATTCACCCGGTGGTTATTCAATGGCGGCAGGCTTTGTCTGTGAGCTGGTGATGACGGCGATGTTCGTGCTGATCATCCTTGGCGCCACCGACCGTCGAGCCCCGGCAGGCTTCGCGCCCATCGCCATTGGCCTGGGGCTGACGCTGATCCACCTGATCTCCATCCCGGTGACCAACACCTCGGTCAACCCGGCCCGCAGCACAGGGCCGGCGTTGATTGTAGGCGGCTGGGCGCTGCAGCAATTGTGGCTGTTCTGGCTCGCGCCCATCCTCGGCGCGGTGATCGGCGGCATTACGTACCGATGGTTGGGTGCAGAAAAAACAGCTTGACCCAATCCCTGTAGGAGCGAGCTTGCTCGCGAAAAACGCCAACGATGACGCAGTGCTTACAGCTGTAAACCCGCGTCGTCTGCACGTTCTTCGCGAGCAAGCTCGCTCCTACAGGGTGTTTCACGTGCCGTCAGAGTGCCGATAAGGCAGGGCCGCCCTCGCCTCTTCGGCATACGCCAGAACCCCCACCCGTTCGCGCTCAAGAAAATCTTCCACAGCGTTCTTCAACCCCGGGTGGCGCAGGTAGTGCCATGACCGCGTAATCACCGGCTCAAACCCGCGAATCAATTTGTGCTCCCCCTGGGCACCCGCATCGAAGCGTTGCAGGCCGTGGGCGATGGCGTAGTCCATGCCTTGGTAGAAACAGGTCTCGAAATGCAGGCGGTCGAATTCCGCCAGGCAACCCCAGTAGCGGCCGTAAAAGCTGTCGCCACCGATCAGGCTGAAGGCCATCGCCACCGGGCGCGTGCCTTGTTTGGCCAAGACTACGCGTATGGCTGTGGGCATGCGCTCAGCCAACAGGCTGAAAAATACGCGGGTCAGGTAGGGCGATTGCCGACGCACCGCGTAGGTGTTGGCGTAGCAGGCGTAAACAAAATCCCACTGGGATTCGCTCAGCTCATGGCCTTGCAACCACTCGAACTCGATACCCTGCCCTGCCACTTGTTCGCGCTCTTTGCGCATCTGTTTGCGCTTGCGTGAACTCAGAGCGTCGAGGAAATCCTGGAAGTCGCGGTAACCACGGTTCTGCCAATGAAACTGACAACCCAGGCGTTGCAGCCAGCCGGGGTGTTGGGCCATGGCTTCATCGGCGAGGGCATCGGTAAAGTTGATATGGGCGCTCGACAGGCCCTCGATCTCCAGATACCCCGGCAGGCTGTTGAGCAATTCGAAAGCATCTGCAGCACTGGCAGCCAATACCCGCGGCCCACCGACCGGGCTGAACGGCACGGCAGTCAGCAACTTGGGGTAATAGTCGATGCCGGCGCGCTCGCAAGCGTCGGCCCAGCCGTGATCGAACACGTACTCGCCATAAGAATGCCATTTGCGATAACCCGGCAATGCCGCCATCAGCCGGTCGCCTTCCCAGTGCAGCAAGTGCTCCGTCTGCCAGCCCGAATGCGGGCCGACGCTGGCGCTGTCTTCCAGCGCACTGAGAAACCCATGCTGCATAAACGGCTGGGCCTGTGGCATCAGGGCATCCCACGTGTGCGCAGCGATATCGGACAGACTGTCCAGGCGTTGCAGCGGCATCGGCATCCTCATTGTTTCTTGGCATGAAAACCTGGGGAGTATCGCTGATCACAGCCGCGCACACATCCTCAAAACACGCGGACAGACGTCAAAACCCTTAGTTCCGTTGCGTAACGATTTGTCATCTAGATGAAATCACTTAGCCACTACTCCGTCATAAACGGTCGCGATACTGACGCCAGTTTTTAGAGCGTCCGGGTCTACCGGGCGACATTTTTTCCGTCCGTCATGGGTCGGTTGTGTCCTGGAGGGTGTTGCCCTCCCTCCTCACTTTCGGAGATTGATATGCGTCTTGCTTCCACTAAAACTGCGGCGGTCCTGTGTGGCGGCCTGCTGCTGGCACTGAGCGTTCCGGCCAGCGCTGCAGTCGACGCTAAATTGCTCGACATGCTCAAGGCCAACGGCCAGATCACCGCGGCGCAGTACACCGAACTGCAAATGGAACTGGCCAGGGATCAGAAAGAGCAGCAGATCGCACGCCAGGCTCAACAAGAGACCAACGAGCAGATCGCGGCCACTGCGAAAAAAACCAACGAGCTGAGCAGCTTCGACCAGAAATTGGCTTGGGCAGCCAAGACCCAGTTCAAGGGTGACGTGCGCTTCCGCCAGGAAACCATCAAGATCGACGGCGAGCCCAACAACGGTGGGCGTGACAAAGACCGTCAACGCATTCGTGCCCGCCTGGGTGCCTACACCGAAATCAACCCGCAGGTGGACACCGGTATCCGTATCGCCACCGGCGGCGGCGATGATGCACGCTCTACCAACCAGGACCAGGATGGTTACTTCGATAAAAAGTCGATCTGGCTGGACCTCGGCTACATCGACTACCACCCGGACCAGATCAAGAACCTGCACGTGATCGGCGGCAAGATGCTGCAGCCGTGGGTGAACATGGGCGATGTGATCTGGGATAGCGACATCAACCCTGAAGGCCTGGCCGTCACCTACAAATACCCACTGGGTAGCAGCGCTGAGCTGTTCGGTAGCCTGGGTAACTACAACCTCAAGGACAACGTGGACGGTGACGGCGTGCAATTTCGCCATGACCTGCGCCTGACGTCCGGCCAGTTGGGCACGCGGTTCTCGGTCACCGACAACCTGAAAATGACCTTGGGCGGCAGCATCTACGCCTACAAGAATGACGAAGACAGCCGCTGCACAACCACCACCACGCCTTGCGCATTGGCGGTCAACGGCAACTCGGCCAACAATGAATTCCGCTTGTACGAAGGCTTTGCGCAAGCAGACATCGGTGGCCTGGCCGTGCCGCTGTCGTTCTACGGCCAGTACGTGAAAAACAACGATGCGGTGACCGACCAGGACACCGCCTGGTTGCTGGGTGCCAAGTCCAAGGTGTTCGGTTTGAACCTGGACTACAACTACCGCGACGTTCAACGTAACGCCGTCGTAGGCGCCTTCACCGATTCGGACTTCGCCAACGGCACCACCGGCTCGCGCGGTCACAAGATGAAAGTCAGCTATGACATCGACAAGAACTTCGCCATCGGCGCCACCTACTTCCTGACCAAGGCTGACTTCGCCAGCCGGACCCAGCGGGATGCCGATACCAACACCTTGCAGCTGGATGCTGAAGCCAAGTTCTAACGCTTAACTGTAGGAGCGAGCTTGCTGTGGCGAGCAAGCTTGCTTGCGCTGGGGTGCGAAGCGCCCCCAAAAGCCTGCGACTGCTGCGCAGTCGAGCGGGAGCAAGCTCCCTCGCCACAGCAAGCTCGCTCCTACATATCCTTACGCCGCTCGGCGGCCAGTTGTTCGGCCAGCGCATCAACCCCCTCCACCGGCTCCTGCGGCATACGCTTGAGCGTTGCCTGCATCAGGCGCATCTGACGGATAAAGCGCCGGCAGTTCGGACAAAACATCAAGTGATGACGCACCAGCAGACGCTCCCGAAAGGTCAATTGCCCATCGAGATAGTCACTGGAACGCGCTACTTGTTCTTTACAGGTCAACATTCGCCCGTTTCCTCAAAATGCTCCACCGTGGCGAAGACTTTAAGCCGCGCTCGATGCAACAGCACACGGACGTTGGAGAGTGAAAGGGTCAGAAGATTACAGATTTCTTCCAGTTCCAGGCCCTGGCGTTCACGCAGGACCAGCACACTGCTTTGCAATTCGGACAAACTCAGAATCGTATGCTCCAGGCATTTGCGCAGTTCATCTTCGGTCAGCAGCGCTTCCGGGGTGTCCTGGTGCCAAGCGTAAGGGGCGACAGCCCAATGGCCATCATCCGGGCTGAAGCGTTCATCGCCAATGGTGCCGTGGGGTGAGGGCAAATCGTCGAGAAGGACTTCCCGACGATTTTGTTTGTAACGGCTCTTTGCGGAGTTGGCAGTGATCGTCAATAACCATGTCTTGAGGCTCGATCGCCCTTCGAACTTGGCCAGGTTGCGCACCACCGAGAGCCAGGCATCTTGCACCACCTCATCGGCATGGCGCTGGCCGACGATGGCATACGCCACTGCCCGCATCGCACTCTGGTAAGTGTTGACCAAATCCTTATAAGCCCGCTGCTCACCCTTGAGCAGGCGTTCAAGCAGGTGCGCATCGTCCGCTGCTGCCATCGATTACCTCAATATTGCCGTGGAAATACGCTCAATGTGGGAGCTGGCTTGCCTGCGATCCAGACAACTCGGTGATTCAGGCACACCGAGCCGATGCCTTCGCAGGCAAGCCAGCTCCCACAGTTGATCGCGTCCGGCCACACACTCAGCGTTTGCGCAGGATCACACTGCCAATCGAATACCCGGCGCCAAAGGAGCTGAGTACGGCAACCGCGCCCTTGGGCAGGTCATCCTGATAAGTGTGAAACGCAATCACCGAGCCGGCCGAGCTGGTATTGGCGTAAGTATCGAGGATCACCGGCGCTTCTTCCACCGATGCCTCGCGCCCCAGCAATTTTTTCACGATCAAGTGATTCATGCTCAGGTTGGCCTGGTGCAGCCAGAAACGCTTCACATCAGTCACACTCAGCTGGTTTTCTGCCAAGTGCTCGCCGATCAATTCGGCCACCATCGGGCAAACATCGCGGAATACCTTGCGGCCTTCCTGCACGAACAGCTTGTCGGGGGCGCCGATGCCCTCTTCCGCCGTGCGGTTGAGAAAGCCGAAGTTGTTGCGAATGTTGTTGGAAAACTTGGTCAGCAGCTTGGTGCTCACCACATCGAACTGATGTTCGGACGTCGCCAGGTCAGCACGTTCCAGGATCACCGCCGTGGCGGCATCACCGAAGATAAAATGGCTGTCACGGTCACGAAAGTTCAGGTGGCCGGTGCAGACTTCCGGGTTGACCATCAGGATCGCCCGGGCCTGGCCCAACTGGATGCTGTTGGCCGCGTTCTGGATGCCGAAGGTGGCCGAGGAACACGCCACGTTCATGTCGAAGCCGAAACCCTGGATACCCAAGGCTTCCTGGACTTCAATGGCGATCGCCGGGTAGGCACGTTGCAGGTTGGAGCAGGCGACAATCACGCCATCAATGTCGGCGGCGGTCTTGCCGGCGCGCTGCAGGGCTTGTTCGGCGGCACCGATGGCCATCTGGCAAAGCACCGACCATTCGTCGTTGCTGCGCTCGGGCAGGCGCGGCGCCATGCGCTGCGGATCGAGGATGCCGTCTTTGTCCATCACAAAACGGCTCTTGATGCCGGATGCCTTTTCGATGAATGCCGCGCTCGACTCGGTCAGCGCCTGCACCTCGCCACGTTCGATCGCGGCGGCGTTGTCGGCGTTGAACTGTTGGACGTAGGCATTGAAAGACTGCACCAGCTCTTCGTTGGAGATGCTGTTGGCCGGGGTGTACAGGCCGGTGCCGCTGATGACGACGTTATGCACGGTCGTTCCTCTAAATCTGTCAGGCAGAAGATATTGGTACCGTCGTACCAAACTGTAAGTCGTTTGATTCCGTCCAGCAGGCATCAAACTGGCAACGCTTTATCTAATCTTGTAACCGCGAAGTTTGCCACAACGCCGGTGATTTGGCGCCATATGCCAGACAAACATCCAATTGTGGGAGAGGTTTGTCCTCATACCTGTAGGAGCGAGCTTGCTCGCTCCTACAGTTGGGGAAGCGCTTCAGGGCTCTACCTGACTCCACTGCTTGCTCAAGCGCTTATCGGAAATCGGCACTTTGGTACCCAACTGCTGGGCAAACAGCGACACCCGGTACTCCTCCAGCCACCAGCGATATAGCTCCAACTGCGGGTCGCGCTTGCCTTCCTGGGTGTGTTTGTTCAGGCGGTTCTGGTACTGCGCCCACAGGCCGCCCAATTCGCTGCTCCACACGCGGTCCTTTTGCACCTGGCTCGGCAGTTTTTCCAGGCGCAGTTCGATGGCCTTGAGGAAACGCGGCAGTTCCTTGAACCACTGGGCCGGGGTTTCCCGCACAAAACCTGGATACACCAGGTTGCTCAGTTGCTGCTTGATATCGTTCAAGGCCACGGCCTGGGCCAGGTCGATCTTGCCTTTGAAGCGTTTTTGCAGGCCGTGCCAGAGTTTCAGCACTTCCAGGGTCAGGCGCGCGAGGCGTTCGGCGTGCTCAGTCCAACTGCCGCGCTTGCGTTCAGCCAAGGCTGCCAGGCCAGCGCCATCGCGTGGCAGGCTGGCTTCGCCTTCAAGTACACAGGTATCGAGGCTGGCCAGCAGGATGTCTTCCACCAGCGCGTCGATTCGCCCCAGTTCGCGGTACATCAAGCCCAGTTCGGTCAGGCCCGGCAATTTGCCGCGCAGGAATTTCGCCGGCTCCGCCAATTGCTGCATCAGCAGGCGCTGCAAGGCGCGACGGTGCTGGAACTCGGCTTCGGCAGCGGTGGAGAAGCGCCCCTCCTTGACCGTGCCGTTCTCTTCCACCAGTGCCGGATACACCGTCATCGACAGGCCGGCAATGTTCTGCTGGGTTTTTTCCGCCACCGTCGCAAACACCTTGGCCTCTACCGGCTGCTGGCTTTTCGCGGTTTGCGGCACGGCCAAGGCCGCCTGGCTGGCTTCGGCGAACCGTGCGGTGAGCTCGGCCAAGTCACGGCCTTCGCCGAGGAATTTGCCCTGGCCGTCGACCACTTCCAGGTTCATCTTCAGGTGGTTTTCCACCTGTTGCGCCGCTTCGGCCCACGCCTCATCGCTGACCCGCGCACCGGTCATGCGCAGCAATTCACGCCCCAGCGCCTGGGGCAGAGAGCCCTGGCCGAATTCGATACGTTGCAGCGCAGCCTTGACGAAGTCCGGCACCGGCACGAAGTTTTTGCGCAGCGCCTTGGGCAAGTTGCGCACCAGAGCGATGCACTTGGCTTCGATCAACCCCGGCACCAGCCACTCCAGGCGCTCGGCTGGCAACGCCGGCAACAACGGCGCCGGCACCCGCAGGGTCACGCCGTCACGGGGGTGGTTGGGTTCGAAGTGGTAACTCAAGGCCAGGGCCAGGTCGCCCAGGTGCAAGGTGTCCGGGTAATGCGCGGCGGTGACTTCACTGGCCTCGCGGGCCAGTACGTCTTCTTCACGCATGATCAGCAGTTGCGGGTCTTTCTGGCTGTTGACCTTGTACCAACTGTCAAAGGTGGCGGTCTGGTGAATCTCTGCGGGCAGGCGCGCATCGTAGAAGGCGTACAGGGTTTCTTCGTCGGCCAGGATGTCGCGACGGCGGGCCTTGGCTTCCAGCTCGTCGAGTTGCTCCAGCAGTTTCTGGTTGGCCGTCAGGCACTTGGCACGGGACTGAATCTCGCCGCGCACCAGGCCTTCACGGATAAACAACTCACGGGACACCACCGGGTCAATCGGCCCGTAATGCACCGGCCGGCGCCCGACCACGATCAGCCCGAACAGGGTGATCTGCTCAAAGGCCACCACCTGGCCACGCTTCTTCTCCCAATGGGGTTCGAAGTGGTTCTTCTTGATCAGATGCCCGGCCAGCGGCTCGATCCAGTCGGCGTCGATTTTCGCCACCATGCGTGCATAGAGCTTGGTGGTTTCCACCAGTTCAGCGGTCATCAGCCATTGCGGGCGCTTCTTGCCGATGCCAGAAGACGGGTGAATCCAGAAGCGACGCTGGCGCGCCCCGAGGTAATCGCCGTCTTCGGTCTTCTGGCCAATCTGGCTGAGCAGGCCGGACAGTACCGCCTTGTGCAATTTTGGGAAGTCTGCTGGTTCTTTATTGATGCTCAACTGCATGTCGCGGCAGATGAGGCTCAACTGGCGATGGGAGTCGCGCCACTCGCGCAGGCGCAAGTAGTTGAGGAAGTTTTTGCGGCACCAGTTGCGCAACGGGCTGGCGGTCAGTTCCTGGCGCTGCTCCTCGAAACCGCGCCACAGGTTGACCAGCCCGGCGAAGTCCGAATCCGGGTCTTTCCACTGTGCGTGGGCCTGGTCGGCCGCTTGTTGACGCTCCGGTGGGCGCTCGCGCGGGTCCTGGATCGACATGGCGCTGGCGACGATCAACACTTCCTGCAAACTGCCCAGCCTGGCCGCTTCCAGCAACATGCGGCCCATGCGCGGGTCCACCGGCAAGCGGGCAAGCTGGCGGCCCAACGGCGTGAGCTGGCTGTTGCGGTCGACCGCCGAGAGTTCTTGCAGCAGGTTGAAACCGTCGCTGATGGCTTTGCCATCCGGCGGTTCGATAAACGGGAAATCGGTGATCTCGCCCAGGCGCAGGTGCAGCATCTGCAAGATCACGGCAGCGAGGTTGGTGCGCAGGATCTCCGGGTCGGTAAATTCCGGGCGCCCGATAAAATCTTCTTCGCTGTACAAGCGCACGCAAATACCCGGTTCAACCCGGCCGCAACGGCCTTTACGCTGGTTGGCGCTGGCCTGGGAAATCGCCTCGATCGGCAGGCGCTGCACCTTGGCGCGGTAGCTGTAGCGGCTGATGCGTGCCGTGCCGCTGTCGATCACATAGCGAATGCCCGGCACCGTCAGCGAGGTTTCCGCAACGTTGGTCGCCAGTACCACGCGCCGGCCTGGGTGGGACTGGAAAATGCGCTGTTGCTCGGCCGGTGACAGCCGTGCGTACAACGGCAAAATCTCGGTGTGCTTGAGCTGGGCCTTGCGCAGCATGTCGGCCGCATCACGAATCTCGCGCTCGCCGGGCAGGAACACCAACACGTCGCCAGGACTGCGCCGTTCGCTGCGCTCATAGGCGGCGATTTCATCAAGGGTGGCAAGGATCGCCTGGTCGACGGTCAGGTCGTCCTCGACGCGGTTGCCCTCCTCGTCCTGTTCCAGGGTGAGTGGGCGATACCAGGTGTCCACCGGGAAGGTACGGCCCGACACCTCGACAATCGGCGCATCGTCGAAGTGCTTGGAAAAGCGCTCCAGGTCGATGGTGGCCGAAGTGATGATGACTTTCAGGTCGGGGCGGCGCGGCAACAGGGTCTTGAGGTAGCCAAGCAGGAAGTCGATGTTCAGGCTGCGTTCGTGGGCTTCGTCGACGATGATCGTGTCGTAGCGCTCGAGGTAGCGGTCGTTCTGGGTTTCGGCCAGTAGGATGCCGTCGGTCATCAGCTTGATCAGGGTGTTGGAGTCACTCTGGTCTTCGAAGCGCACTTGGTAACCGACCAGCGCACCCAATGGCGTGGCCAGCTCTTCAGCGACACGGCTGGCGACACTGCGCGCTGCGATCCGGCGTGGCTGGGTGTGGCCGATCAGACCGTACTGGCCGCGACCGATTTCCAGGCAGATTTTCGGCAACTGCGTGGTTTTACCCGAGCCGGTCTCGCCAGCAATGATCAGCACCTGGTGTTTGTTCAGTGCGTCTTTGATCTCATCGCGCTTGGCAGCAATCGGCAGGCTGTCGTCGTAGCGAATCACCGGCAGGCTGGCGCGCCGCGCCGTGACCTGGGCGCACGATGCCTGCATGCGCGCCACCCACTGCGCCAGCTTCTCCTCATCGGGCTTCTTGCGCAGCTCAAGCAACTGCCGGCGCAAGCGGTGGCGGTCAGCGAGCATGGCGTGATCGAGGGCTTTGAGCAGTTGGTCGAGGGTGGGTGCTTGGTCTGTCATCAGCTATTTCGACGGTCATCTATTTATGCACGGCCGGCAAGTGTGGCAGAAAAGCAGCCCATCTGGCAGGCAGTTGAGCTTCAACGGGTGTAAACCGAACCAAAATGTGGGAGCGGGCTTGCTCGCGAAAGCGGTGTGTCAGTCACAGATGTATCAACTGAACCACCGTATTCGCGAGCAAGCCCGCTCCCACAGGGGCAATAGGTTATAGCGGGTCTTTGCGGCGGTAGGGGAATACGTCGATCACCTTGCCGGCACGAATCGCGTCTTGCAGGCCTTTCCAGTAATCAGCGTTGTACAGTTCGCCATGCAGCTCATCGAACAACCGGCGCTGCCCGGCGTCGGCAAACAGGAACGGCGGGAACTCTTCGGGGAACACATCCAGCGGACCGATGGAATACCAGGGCTCGGAGGCCATTTCATCCTCGGGGGTGCGCGGCGCGGGGATATGGCGGAAGTTGGCTTCGGTGAGAAAGCAGATTTCGTCGTAGTCGTAGAACACCACGCGGCCGTGGCGGGTGACGCCAAAGTTTTTCAGCAGCATGTCGCCGGGGAAGATATTCGCTGCCGCCAGTTGCTTGATCGCCAGGCCGTAATCCTCCAATGCTTCGCGCACCTGGGCGGGGTTGGCGTTGTCGAGGTAGAGGTTGAGCGGGGTCATGCGTCGCTCGGTCCAGCAGTGGCGGATGAGCACGGTGTCGCCCTCCACTTCGACGGTACCGGCGGCGACTTCCAGCAGCTCGGCCAGGCACTCGGGCTCGAACTTGCTCAAGGGGAAGCGGAAGTCGGCGAACTCCTGGGTGTCGGCCATGCGCCCTACCCGGTCGACGCTTTTCACCAGGCGGTACTTTTCGATCACCGTGGCGCGGTTGACGTTTTTCGACGGCGAGAAGCGGTCCTTGATGATCTTGAACACCGTATTGAAACCCGGCAGCGTGAACACGCTCATGACCATGCCGCGCACGCCGGGGGCCATGATGAACTGGTCATCGGTGGTGGCCAGGTGGTTGATCAGCGCGCGGTAGAACTCGGATTTGCCGTGCTTGTAGAAACCGATGGAGGTGTACAACTCGGCAATGTGCTTGCCCGGCAGGATGCGCTTGAGAAAGCCAATGAATTCCGCTGGCACGGGCACGTCGACCATGAAATAGGAACGGGTGAACGAGAAGATGATCGACACGTCGGCTTCGTCGGTGATCAACGCATCGATCTGGATGCCACGCCCTTCGCGGTGCAGCAGCGGAATCACCAGCGGCCATTGTTCGTCGCGGGTGTAGATACGCCCCACGAGGTAGGCGCCTTTGTTGCGGTACAGCACTGAGGAAAACAACTCGACCTTGAGGTCCGGGTCCTTGCACACCCAATCCGGCAGGTTTTCCCGCAACTGGGCTTCGAGGCGGCGCAGGTCGGCGGGCAGGTCGGCGTAGGGCTCGCTGAAGCTGTAGTCAGAGAAGACCTGCGCCAGCATGTCCGCTATTTTACCGGCCGGCGTGTAGATACGGGTTTGCGCCGCCCGCGCCCGGCGCAGGCTAGGCCGGGTGGTATGGATGAACATGCAGCCGTCACTGATCAGGTCATGGCTGAACAGGCCGCAGAAGATCGAGTTGTACCAGGTCTCCGACAGCTCATCGTCAAAGCGCAGGTCGATCAGGTCGATATAGGCGCTTTTTACCAGGGGCCACTGGCCGATGTCCTGCAACGGCGCAGGGTCAAAACTGGCGCACAGGCGGGTCGTGACCTCAGCGACTTTCTCTTCATAGAGGTTGATGCGCGCGGCCGACGCCGCCTGCCCCTGCTGCCACTGGGCCTTCTCGAAGCGCTCACGGGCACCATCGGTGATCTGGCGGAAATGCTCACGGTAATCGTCGAAACCGTCGAGGATCATCCGGGCGATAGCGAGGGCGGACTGCGACATGCGGGAAACCTCGAACGGGTATCTGGAAGCCCAGAGCTTAGCCAGTGAACCGAGGCAGGAGAAGAATGATTTTGCGCAGGGGTGAACTGACTGCAATTAGCCATTGTGCCGACCTGCCCGCTGGGCAACACTTCTGCGCCCGATTGGCGTAGGAGTTTTCCGTGAGACCTGTTGACACCCTGTATCTGCTGGGGCTGGCTGCCATCTGGGGCGCGAGTTTCCTGTTTATGCGCATCATCGCGCCGGAAATCGGCACGGTGCCCACCGCGTTTTTCCGCGTGTCGATTGCCGCCGCGGGTTTATTGGTGATCCTGGCGATGATGCGCGTGAGCTGGGATTTCCAAGGCAAGTTCAAGACGGTCCTGCTGCTGGGGGTTATCAACTCGGGGATTCCCGCGACTATGTACTCGGTGGCGGCGCAGGTACTGCCGGCGGGTTATTCGGCGATTTTCAACGCCACCACGCCGCTGATGGGTGTGCTGATCGGCGGGTTGTTTTTCAGCGAACGCCTGACGCCGTCAAAAATAGCGGGTGTGGCCTTGGGTCTGCTTGGTGTTGCCGTGCTCACCCGCGCGGGGCCGGTGGCATTTGATCTGGAACTGTTAATGGGCGCATTGGCGTGCCTGCTGGCGACCACCTGCTATGGCTTCGCCGGTTTCCTGGCGCGACGCTGGCTGGATCAGCGCGGCGGGTTGGACAGTCGTCTCTCTGCCTTGGGCAGTATGCTGGGTGCTACGTTGTTTTTGCTGCCGTTCTTCGCCTTCAGCGCCATCACCCAGCCACCGGCGAATTGGGGCGGCTGGCAGGTGTGGGTGTCGCTGCTGGGATTGGGGCTGGTATGTACGGCGTTCGCCTACATCCTGTACTTCCGCCTGCTGTCATCCATCGGCCCGGTCAAGTCAATGACCGTGACCTTCATGATTCCGCCGTTCGGCGTGTTGTGGGGGGCGTTGTTGTTGGATGAGCCGCTGTCCATGGCTCATCTGTATGGTGGTGTATTGATTGCCGGGGCGTTGTGGTTGGTGTTGCGCCCGCAAAAACTGTAGGAGCGCCCCTGTGGCGAGGGAGCTTGCTCCCGCTCGACTGCGTAGCAGTCGCAAGCTCCTGGGGGCGCTTCGCACCCCAGCGCAAGCAAGCTTGCTCGCCACAGCTAGCTCGCTCCTACAGGGGTGGTTTCTAGCTCTTACGGAACACGAAGACCAAGCCGACGATGATCAACGCCATTCCCAGCACGCTCAACAGCGCCAGGCGGTTACCGAAGATCAGGTAGTCCATCACCGCGGTCACCGCCGGCACCAGATAGAACAAACTGGTGACATTCACCAGGTTGCCGCGGGCAATCAGCCGATACAGCAACAGCGTCGCCAGCACGGACACCACCAGCCCCATCCACAGTACCGGCAGGTAAAAACGTGCACTGTGTTCAAAGTGGAACGGCTGGAACGGCACGAACACCGCGCACAGTAGCAACCCGGCCAGGTATTGCAGTGGCAGCGTGCCCAAGGGGTTGTCGGTGATGCGCTTTTGCATGATAGAGCCAAACGTCATGCTCGCCAGCGCCAGCAGCCCGAACACCATCCCGGCCAGGGACATGCCCGCCAACCCGATGCCCTGGTACACCACCATGATCAAGCCCGCCAACCCCAACCCCAGGCCGAACAGCCGGCGCCAGGAGCGTTGGCGCTCCATCAGCACCACGGTGAGGATCGGCTGCACACCCATGATGGTCGCCATCACCCCAGGGGTGACGTTGAGGTCCAGGGCCAGCAGATAGAAAATCTGGTAGGCCCCCAGCAAGACCAGGCCCGTCGCCGCCGCATACAGCAGCGGCTTGCCGGGACGTGGCAGCTTCAACTTGAGGATGGGTCCCAACACCACCAACCCCATCAGGGCGATGGCAAACCGGATCAACAGAAAGGCAAAGGGCGAAGCATGGGCCAGGCCCAACTTGGAGAAGATCGCCCCGCTGCTCCACAGCAAGACAAACACGCTCGTCGAGGCCGCCGCGGCCACGGATTGTTTCGAAAGCACAGACATGGTTACCACCTGTTATCAGGCAAAAAAGCCGACTCAGTAAAAAACTGAATTTCAGTAGGTTTTTTCAGGCGGGCAGGGGCAACAGCGAATCGCTGATCAGCCCGAAATGCCAACACCCGGCGGTGATACGACTGCGTACACCGGCGTGCTACTGACAGGTGGGGGGTAGTGACTGATCTGCGCAGGCTGCTTGGCGCCGCACGGCACGACCACAGCGTTGACCGCTGAATCGACTACCGCTATGCGCTGGGAAGCTGGCATGTGCTGATCTTTTTGAAGGGATAAAGACGCGACGACTATAACCAGCCGCAAACATACTTTGCAATCCTTTCCCCCTTGCCTTGTACGTGGAGGCGTTTTCATGCCCTAGAACCTGGCCGCTCGCTATAATGCCGCCCGGATTTTTCGAAGGATTTCACATGATTGCTTTGCCCTGGCTGTACCTCACCCTACTTTCCATTGGCTATGTCGTGGCTTTGATCTACGGCCAACTGGGCGTACTGGCGGCGGTCTCCATCGCACTGTTGCTGGTGGCCGGGTACGCCGTGCGCCAGCAACGCAACCCTTGGGCACGCTACTTGGGCCACGGCTTGTTTATCGTCCTGGCCCTGGGCCTGGCGATGCACTGGCTGCCGGGTTTCTATAACGGCCGCGGTATTGCGCCCCAGCGTTTTACTCCGGACTCAGTGCCCTTCTCGATGTACCTGAACCAGGACAAACCCCTGATCGGCTTCTGGCTGTTGCTGGCCTGCCCGTGGATTGTGGCGCGGCGCTCATTGCGCCTGTCGATCTGCGTCACAGCCATGGCCCTGACTCTGGCCGCCATCGCCGCCTTGGGTGGCGCGGCCCTGCTGGGGATGATCAGTTGGGCGCCCAAGTGGCCGGACGAGGCGTGGCTGTGGGTGTTGAATAACCTGCTGCTGGTGACATTGGTCGAAGAAGCGCTGTTTCGCGGGTATATCCAGGGCGGCCTGAGCCAGCGCTTCAAACACCTGCCCTATGGCGAAAACCTCGCGCTGCTGCTGGCCTCGCTGTTATTTGGCCTGGTGCATTTTGCTGCGGGTTGGCAGTGGATGCTGCTGGCGGGTATTGCCGGCGTGGGTTACGGCTTGGCCTATCGCTTTGGTGGCTTGGGCGCGGCGATTGCCACGCATTTTGGCTTGAATCTGCTGCACTTCGGCCTCTTCACCTACCCGATGCTCGCCGGCTAAGCCTACCTTCCTGTCGGAACGAGCGGTCGTGGCGAGGGAGCTTGCTCCCGCTGGGCTGCGAAGCGGCCCCAAAAAACGTGCGGGCGCTACGCACCCGAGCGGGAACAAGCTCCCTCGCCACAGTCAGCCCAGCGTTCGCAGGATTGTTGCAAAAATAAGTTAAATAAATGCCCCGCATGGCCGATACCCCCTGAAAGCCTTGCGGATTGAACAATCATGCGTAATAACCAACCCGTTACCCAGCGCGAACGTACCTTCCCCGCTCAGCAACGGTTGATCTCCACCACAGATGCCAAGGGTGTGATTACCTACTGCAACGACGCCTTCGTCGAAATCAGTGGGTTCACCCGCGAAGAACTGGTGCGCGCGCCACACAACCTGGTGCGTCACCCGGATGTGCCGCCGGCCGTGTTCGCGCATATGTGGTCCACGCTCAAACAAGGCTTGCCATGGATGGGCATTGTCAAGAATCGCTGCAAGACCGGTGACCACTATTGGGTTAACGCCTATGTGACGCCGGTCTTCGACGGTAACCAGGTGATCGGCTACGAATCGGTGCGCATCAAGCCCACCGCCGAGCAGATCCGCCGGGCCGAGGCGCTCTATCAACGCATCAACCAAGGCAAGTCGGCCGTCCCCCAACGGGACAAGTGGCTGCCGGTGTTGCAGGACTGGCTGCCGTTTATCCTGGTCAGCCAGTTAAGCTTCATGATCGGCGCCACCCTCACCTCCCAATGGGGCTTCGCCCTGGCAGCGGCGCTGTCGGTGCCGTTGGGCCTGCTGGGCTTGAGCTGGCAACAGCGCGGTCTCAAGCGTTTGCTGCGCCTGGCCGAACAGACCACGTCCGACCCGTTGATCGCGCAGATGTACACCGACAGCCGTGGCGCACAAGCGCGCCTGGAAATGTCGATCCTCAGCCAGGAAGCGCGTCTGAAGACCTGTCTTACCCGCCTGCAGGACACCGCCGAGCACCTCAACGACCAGGCCGCGCAATCCAACACCCTGGCGCACAACAGCTCCAGCGGCCTGGAACGCCAGCGCGTGGAAACCGAACAGGTGGCCACTGCGGTAAACCAGATGGCGGCGACCACCCAAGAAGTGGCCAGCCACGTGCAGCGCACCGCCGACGCCACCCAGGAAGCCAACCGCCTGACCGGCCGCGGCCGCGATATCGCCGGGGAAACCCGCGAGGCGATTCAGCGACTTTCGGCCGCCGTTGGCGAGACCGGCGTGACCGTCACTCAACTGGCCAAGGACAGCGATGAAATCGGCGGCGTGGTCGATGTGATCAAAGGCATCGCCGACCAGACCAACCTGCTAGCGCTCAATGCCGCTATCGAAGCCGCGCGTGCCGGTGAGATGGGCCGTGGATTTGCGGTGGTCGCCGATGAAGTGCGCCAACTGGCGCAGCGTACGGCCGAATCCACCGGGCAGATCCACACCCTGATTGCCAAGCTGCAACACACGGCGGCCGCCGCCGTGCAGACCATGGACGCCGGGCACCGTCAGGCTGAAGAAGGTGTAGCGCGGGTGATGGAAGCGGACCAGGCCTTGGTGGGTATCAGTGAGGCGGTGGCCAATATCACCGACATGACCACTCAGATCGCAGCCGCAACCGAGGAGCAAAGTGCGGTGGCCGAGGAGATCAGCCGCAACATCAGCACCATTGCACTGTTGGCGGACCAGACCTCGGAGCAGGCGATGAACTCGGCGCAACTGAGTGAAGAGTTGACGCATACCGCCAATACCCAGTATTCGCTGGTGGAGCGTTTTAACCGATAGACCACTGTGGCGAGGGAGCTTGCTCCCGCTGGAGTGCGAAGCGCTCCCAAGACTTTTGGGGCCGCTGCGCAGCCCAGCGGGAGCAAGCTCCCTCGCCACAGGTTTCATTCAAGACTCAGCAAAAAAACTCGACACCTGCACCGCCGCCGCGTCCAGATGCTGCTCATGGGTAAATCCCGACGCCTTCAACGGCTTCAAATCATGATCCCCCGCCACCAGCCACATCAGCTCGATGTTCGGCGACAAGTCATACCCCTCAACCGCCGCTCGATTGCCTAGCGCATCGCGCTCACCCTGCACAATCAACGTCGGCGTTTTCAACCCGGCCAGATGCTCGACCCGTGGTTTCTCCGGTTTACCCACCGCATAGAACGGATAGCCCAGGCACACCAACCCATCGGCGCCCAGTTCATCGGCCAGTAAACTGGCCATCCGCCCGCCCATGGACTTGCCGCCCATCGCCAGTTTCCCAGCGACATGATGTCGCACCTCGGCATACACCTCGCGCCAGCACTCCAGCAGTTTCGGCGCCGGATTCGGGGGGCGTTTGCCGCCGTCCACGCGACGCTGGGCCATGTACGGGAACTCGAAGCGCAACACGCTCACGCCATGCCCGGCAAGGCGTGCGGCCATATCGTTCATGAACGCCGAGTCCATCGGTGCGCCAGCGCCGTGGGCCAGGATCAGCGTGACCGGCTCACCCGACGTCGCACCGGTGGCGACATCCCACAACCAGCCATGTTCCCGTACACACTGCGCCCATTGATCCCCGTCAATACTGGCCTTGTGCTCTTTGCCCATGCTTGCCTCGCTTTTTAGTCTGCCTATAACTCCAGCCCAAGTGCCGCACTTGCTTGGGTTGAACCGTGGATGGGGAACCATGAACACTACTTTAAGTACCGCCTATAACTACAAGGTGGTCCGCCAATTCGCCATTATGACGGTGGTGTGGGGCATCGTCGGCATGGGGCTCGGGGTTTTTCTCGCTGCCCAATTGGTTTGGCCTGCGCTCAACTTCGATTTGCCCTGGACCAGCTTCGGCCGTCTGCGCCCTTTGCACACCAACGCGGTGATCTTCGCGTTCGGTGGCTGTGCGCTGTTCGCCAGCTCCTTTTACTCGGTGCAACGCACCTGCCAGACGCAGCTGTTCGCGCCGAAAGTCGCCGCGTTCTGCTTCTGGGGCTGGCAGCTTGTGATCCTGCTGGCGGTAATCAGCCTGCCACTGGGCTACACCAGCTCCAAGGAATACGCCGAGCTGGAATGGCCGATCGACATCCTGATCACCATCGTCTGGGTCGCCTACGCCATCGTGTTCTTCGGCACGATCATGAAACGCAAGACCAAGCACATCTATGTGGGCAACTGGTTCTTCGGCGCGTTCATCATCACCGTGGCCATTTTGCATATCGTCAATAACCTGGAAATCCCGGTCAGCCTGACCAAGTCCTACTCGCTGTACGGCGGTGCGACGGATGCCATGGTGCAGTGGTGGTATGGGCACAACGCGGTAGGCTTTTTCCTCACTGCGGGCTTTCTGGGGATGATGTACTACTTCGTGCCCAAACAGGCCGAGCGCCCGGTGTATTCCTATCGCTTGTCGATCGTGCACTTCTGGGCGCTGATCACCCTGTACATCTGGGCCGGCCCTCACCACTTGCACTACACCGCCTTGCCGGACTGGGCGCAGTCCCTGGGCATGGTGATGTCACTGGTGCTGCTGGCGCCAAGCTGGGGCGGCATGATCAACGGCATGATGACCCTCTCGGGCGCCTGGCATAAGCTGCGCAGCGACCCGATCCTGCGCTTCCTCGTCGTCTCCCTGGCCTTCTACGGCATGTCGACCTTCGAAGGCCCGATGATGGCGATCAAGACCGTCAACGCCCTCTCCCACTACACCGACTGGACCATCGGCCACGTCCACGCCGGGGCGCTGGGCTGGGTGGCGATGATCTCCATCGGCGCGCTGTACCACATGATCCCGAAAGTCTTCGGTCGCGAGCAGATGTACAGCCTCGGCCTGATCAACGCGCATTTCTGGCTGGCCACCATCGGCACCGTGCTCTACATCGCCTCGATGTGGGTCAACGGCATCGCCCAGGGCCTGATGTGGCGTGCGGTCAACGAAGACGGCACCCTCACCTACTCCTTCGTCGAAACCCTGGTGGCCAGCCACCCAGGCTTCATCGTGCGACTGGTGGGCGGTGCGATCTTCCTCAGCGGCATGTTCCTGATGGCTTACAACACATGGCGCACCGTGCGTTCGGCGCAACCTGCCGAAGTCACCGCTGCCGCGCAGATGGCCTGAGGAGTCGATGATGAAACACGAAACGATTGAAAAGAACGTCGGCCTGTTGATGCTGCTGATGGTGCTCGCCGTGAGCATCGGCGGCCTGACCCAGATCGTCCCGCTGTTCTTCCAGGACGTGACCAACAAGCCGGTCGAAGGCATGAAGCCCTACACCGCGCTGCAACTGGAAGGCCGCGACATCTACATCCGCGAAGGCTGCGTGCAGTGCCACTCGCAGATGATCCGCCCGTTCCGCGCCGAGACCGAGCGCTACGGCCACTACTCGGTGGCTGGCGAAAGCGTGTGGGACCACCCGTTCTTGTGGGGCTCCAAGCGTACCGGGCCGGACCTGGCCCGCGTCGGCGCGCGCTACTCGGACGACTGGCACCGCGCGCACTTGTACAACCCGCGCAACGTGGTGCCAGAGTCGAAAATGCCGGCCTACCCCTGGCTGGTCACCGCCGCCGTCGACAGCAGCCACACCGAGACCAAGTTGAAAGTGATGCGCACCCTCGGCGTGCCGTACACCGACGACGACATCAATGGCGCCGTCGCCAGCCTCAAGGGCAAGACCGAGATGGACGCGCTGGTTTCCTACCTGCAAGTGCTCGGCACTGCCATCAAGAGCAAGAGGTGAGCCATGGGATTTGAATTCGATGCGGGCACCATCCGCGGCCTTGGCACGCTGGTGGTCGCCATCGCCTTTATCGGCCTGTCGCTGTGGGTGTTCAACAACCGCCGCAACGCGGAATTCGAGCAGGCCCGCCTACTGCCGTTTGCCGATGAACCTTCCCCACCCGACGCTCAAGCAGAGCCAGCCACAAGGAGCACTCGGCCATGACTACGTTCTGGAGTACATGGATCTGCGTATTGACCCTGGGCAGCCTGATCGGCCTGACCTGGCTGTTGGTCGGCACCCGCAAGGGCGAAACCAAGGGCAGCGTCGACCAGACCATGGGCCACGCCTTCGACGGTATCGAGGAATACGACAACCCGCTGCCCCAGTGGTGGTTCATGTTGTTCGCCGGCACCCTGGTGTTTGCCGTCGGCTACCTGATCCTCTACCCGGGCCTGGGCAACTGGAAAGGCGTACTGCCGGGCTATGAAGACGGCTGGACCCAGACCAAGGAATGGGACAAGGAAATGGCCAAGGCCGACGCCAGGTTCGGGCCGATCTTCGCCAAGTTCGCGGCCATGCCGGTGGAAGAAGTCGCCAAGGACCCGCAAGCGTTGAAGATGGGCGGTCGCCTGTTCGCCTCCAACTGCGCGGTATGCCACGGCTCGGACGCCAAGGGCGCCTATGGCTTCCCCAACCTGGCGGACAGCAACTGGCGCTGGGGCGGTTCGGCCGAGGCCATCAAGGCCACCATCCTGAACGGTCGCCACGCGGCGATGCCGGCCTGGGGTGAAGTGCTGGGCGAGGACGGGGTGAAGAACGTCGCCGCCTACGTGCGTCACGACCTGGCCAAGCTGCCGTTGCCCGCCGACAACACCGCCGACCTGGCAGCCGGCCAAGCCGCCTTCAGCACCACTTGCGTGGCGTGTCATGGTCCGCAAGGTCACGGCGTGGAAGCCATGGGTGCGCCCAACCTGACCGAGCCTGCCGGGTTTATCTACGGCACCAGCCTGGCGCAGTTGCAGCAGACCATCCGCCATGGTCGCCAGGGCCAGATGCCGGCCCAGGATGTGCTGCAAGGTAATGACAAGGTGCACCTGCTGGCGGCTTACGTGTACAGCCTGTCCCATAACGCTGATGGCGCAACGCCAGACAACCAACCGCAGTAAAAGCTCTACCTGTGGCGAGGGAGCTTGCTCCCGCTGGAGTGCGAAGCGCTCCCACGATTTTGGGGCCGCTGCGCAGCCCAACGGGAGCAAGCTCCCTCGCCACAGACATAAGTCGCGACCAAGTGTCGCACCCCTTCCAAACCCAACTTTCCCCTCCTCCTATTCGGGTCTACGCTTGTTCCCACAGTGGAGCAATTCTGGCGTAGACGACGGTATTCGTTGCGCCCCCTAAAATTCCTGTCCACTTGATCAGCTTTCTATTTCGGTCTTTATCCTTACACCAAACATGGAAAGGGCGCAGAATCTGGCGTGGAACGCATTGATACAGGTCAGCCATTGCGTTGCAATGGCCCCTCGGTTTCTACATACTTGCGGCCGATTTTACCTATAAAAAAACCTAAACCGTGGAACCTTAGAATGAGCACAGCAATCAGTCCGACTGCTTATAACTATAAGGTAGTCCGCCAGTTCGCCATCATGACGGTGGTCTGGGGGATCCTTGGCATGGGGCTCGGGGTGTTCATCGCCTCGCAACTGGTTTGGCCGCAATTGAATTTCGACCTGCCCTGGACGACTTTCGGCCGCCTGCGCCCACTGCACACCAACCTGGTGATCTTCGCCTTCGGCGGATGTGCACTGTTTGCCACCTCCTACTATGTCGTGCAGCGCACCTGCCAGACGCGACTGATTTCCGATGGTCTTGCCGCCTTCACCTTCTGGGGCTGGCAGGCGGTCATCGTCGGCGCCATCATCAGCCTGCCCCTGGGCTACACCACCACCAAGGAATACGCTGAGCTGGAATGGCCGATCGCCATTTTGCTTGCCATTGTGTGGGTGACCTACGGCCTGGTGTTCTTCGGCACCATCGTCAAGCGCAAGACCAAGCACATCTACGTAGGCAACTGGTTCTACGGGGCCTTTATCGTGGTCACGGCGATGCTGCACATCGTCAACCACGCCTCCCTGCCGGTGAACCTGTTCAAGTCCTATTCGGCCTATTCCGGCGCAACGGACGCGATGATCCAGTGGTGGTACGGCCACAACGCCGTAGGCTTCTTCCTCACCACCGGTTTCCTGGGGATGATGTACTACTTCGTGCCCAAGCAGGCCGAGCGTCCGATCTACTCTTATCGCCTGTCCATCGTGCACTTCTGGGCGCTGATCACCCTGTACATCTGGGCCGGCCCTCACCACCTGCACTACACCGCCTTGCCGGATTGGGCACAGTCCCTGGGCATGGCGATGTCGATCATCCTGCTGGCGCCAAGCTGGGGCGGCATGATCAACGGCATGATGACCCTCTCGGGCGCCTGGCATAAGCTGCGCACCGACCCGATCCTGCGGTTTCTGGTGGTGTCCCTGGCGTTCTACGGCATGTCGACCTTTGAAGGTCCGATGATGGCGATCAAGACCGTCAACTCGCTGTCCCACTACACCGACTGGACCATCGGCCACGTACATGCCGGCGCTCTGGGCTGGGTAGCGATGATCTCCATCGGCGCGCTGTACCACATGATCCCCAAACTGTTCGGCCGCGTGCAGATGCACAGCGTCGGGCTGATCAACGCACACTTCTGGCTGGCCACTATCGGCACCGTGCTCTACATCGCCTCGATGTGGGTCAACGGCATCACCCAGGGCCTGATGTGGCGTGCGATCAACGATGACGGCACCCTCACCTATTCCTTCGTAGAAGCGCTGCAAGCTAGCCACCCGGGCTTTATCGTACGTGCCCTGGGCGGTGCGTTCTTTGCCAGTGGCATGCTGTTGATGGCCTACAACGTCTGGCGCACCGTGCGTGCCAGCGACCCTGTAGAAGCCGAAGCCGCCGCCAAGATCGCCGTTGTGGGAGCTCACTGATGAAGCATGAAGTCGTCGAGAAGAACATCGGCCTGCTGGCCTTCTTCATGGTCATCGCCGTGAGCATTGGCGGCCTGACCCAAATCGTCCCACTGTTTTTCCAGGACGTGACCAACAAGCCGGTCGAAGGCATGAAGCCGCGCACCGCCCTTGAACTGGAAGGCCGCGACGTCTACATCGCCAACGGTTGCGTGGGCTGCCACTCGCAGATGATCCGCCCCTTCCGCGCCGAAACCGAACGCTACGGCCACTACTCGGTCGCCGGTGAAAGCGTGTGGGACCACCCGTTCCTGTGGGGTTCCAAGCGCACCGGCCCGGACCTGGCCCGTGTGGGTGGGCGTTACTCCGATGACTGGCAGCGTGCGCACCTGTACAACCCGCGCAACGTGGTACCTGAGTCGAAAATGCCGGCGTACCCGTTCCTCGTGGAAAACAAGCTCGACGGCAAGGACACCGCGAAGAAGATGGAAGTCTTGCGCACCCTGGGGGTGCCCTACACCGACGAAGACATCGCCGGTGCGGCCGCCGCCGTGAAGGGCAAGACCGAAATGGACGCATTGGTGGCCTACCTGCAAGGCCTTGGCACCATCATCAAAAGCAAACGGTGACCTACATGGATATCGGGATGATTCGTGGCCTGGGCACCGTTGTGGTGATGGTGGCCTTTATCGGCCTGGCGTTGTGGGTGTTCAGCCCACGGCGCAAGTCGGAGTTTGACGACGCGACCATGCTGCCCTTTGCAGATGATCCCGAAGCCATCAAGCACGTCGAGCAAGCTTCTAGGAGTAACAAAGAATGACTACGTTCTGGAGTCTGTACGTCACAGTCCTCAGTCTGGGTACCATCTTCGCCCTGACCTGGCTGCTGCTGTCGACCCGCAAGGGCCAGCGCACCGAGCAGACGGACGAGACCGTCGGCCACTCGTTCGACGGCATCGAGGAGTACGACAACCCGCTGCCCAAGTGGTGGTTCATGCTGTTTGTCGGCACCATCGTCTTCGCCCTTGGTTACCTGGTGCTCTACCCTGGCCTCGGCAACTGGAAGGGCCTGCTGCCAGGCTACAACTACCTCGACAACGACAAGCAAACCCCGTTCGCCAACGGCCAGACCGGCTGGACCGGCGTGCACGAGTGGGAAAAGGAAATGGCCAGGTCGGAGGCCAAGTTCGGGCCGATCTTCGCCAAATTCGCGTCGATGCCGATTGAAGAAGTCGCCAAGGACCCGCAAGCCTTGAAGATGGGCGGCCGCCTGTTCGCCTCCAACTGCTCGGTGTGCCACGGCTCCGACGCCAAGGGCGCCTACGGCTTCCCCAACCTGACCGACGCCGACTGGCGCTGGGGTGGCGAACCCAACACCATCAAGGAAACCATCATGAAGGGCCGCCACGCGGTGATGCCAGGCTGGGCCGAAGTCATCGGCGAGCAAGGCGTGGCTGACGTAGCAGGCTTTGTGGTGACCCAACTCGATGGCCGCAAACTGCCGGAAGGTGCCAAGGCCGATGTGGCCAACGGTGAAAAGCTCTTCGCCGCCAACTGCGTGGCCTGCCACGGCCCGGCCGGTAAAGGCACCCCAGCCATGGGCGCGCCCGACCTGACGCATCCGGGTGCGTTCATCTACGGTTCAAGCTTCGCGCAACTGCAGCAGACCATCCGTTATGGCCGCCAGGGCCAGATGCCGGCGCAGGAGCAGTTGCAAGGCAATGACAAAGTGCACTTGCTTGCGGCGTATGTGTATAGCTTGTCTCATGGGGATAAGAAGGCTGAGGAGCAGTAAGACCTCTGAAACAATAATGGAGCCCCGCGCAGCGAATGCTGGCGGGGCTTTTTGTTTATTGCTCTGAAACACAGCAGGCATTAAGTTTGAGCGCTGACGCTTACAATCGGGCTGATGCGTGAACGAAGACAACATCGACTTTCTCCCTGGGCGCACAACCATTATTACGAGGGCACAGTTCGATGATTGAGTCATTTAAACGGCCACAGTTCTAAAAACGCCGGGATTCAAATGGGGGGCTTGCTCGCTAATACGGAGTACCGGCTACGATTTTCATTACTGGAGACATCGCATTCGCGAGCAAGCCCGCTCCCACATCTGGACTGCTTTGTTCAAAAAAACCGGGGCTCTCAAGTGAACGCCTTTCGGACCTGCCCGACCACCACAGCGACAAAAACCGTCCATACTTGCCAAGTCAATTGATCCAGGTCATGTACACCATCAATTGATTTCCCCCAACGCGACCAAAGGTCGCACCCTTTGCGCACCATCGGGGGCGTATCATTAGGCCACTGCAACACCCTTAATTTGACCCCGGCTGGCACGTACTGGCCGAGGCAAATCTCCACCGCCGTGGGATGCAATGATGAGCGACCAGATACCGGTACATGACGTTACCCCGCCTGCCAAAACCGTCGACCTCTACGCTTCGCGTGAGAAGATTTACACCCGCGCCTTCACTGGCTTGTTCCGCAATCTGCGCATGGTCGGCGGTGCCGCTCTGTTTCTGCTGTACTTCGGCACCGTGTGGCTGAACTGGGGGGGGCACCAGGCGGTGTGGTGGAACCTGCCGGAGCGTAAATTCTTTATTTTTGGTGCAACGTTCTGGCCTCAGGATTTCATCCTGCTGTCGGGCATTCTCATTGTCGCGGCCTTTGGCCTGTTCTTTATCACCGTATACGCCGGGCGCGTGTGGTGCGGCTATACCTGCCCGCAAAGCGTGTGGACGTGGATCTTCATGTGGTGCGAAAAGGTCACCGAAGGCGACCGCAACCAACGCATCAAGCTCGACAAGGCGCCCATGAGCGCCAACAAATTCCTGCGCAAGTTCAGCAAGCACAGCCTGTGGCTGCTGATCGGCTTTGCCACCGGCATCACCTTCGTCGGCTACTTCTCACCGATTCGCGAACTGGTATTCGATTTCTTCACGGGCCAGGCCGATGGCTGGTCGTATTTCTGGGTGGGTTTCTTCACTCTCGCCACCTACGGCAACGCCGGCTGGCTGCGCGAACAGGTGTGCATCTACATGTGCCCCTATGCGCGCTTCCAGAGCGTGATGTTCGACAAGGACACCTTGATCGTGTCCTATGACCCCCGCCGTGGCGAAGTGCGTGGCCCACGTAAAAAGGGTACCGACTACAAGGCCCAGGGCCTGGGCGACTGCATCGACTGCACGATGTGCGTGCAGGTGTGTCCTACCGGTATCGATATCCGCGACGGGCTGCAAATCGAATGCATCGGCTGCGCCGCCTGCATCGATGCCTGCGATAACATCATGGACAAGATGGAGTACCCACGCGGCCTGATCAGCTACACCACCGAACACAACCTTTCGGGGCAGAAAACCCATAAGCTGCGCCCGCGCCTGATCGGTTACGCCCTGGTATTGCTGGCGATGATCAGCCTGTTGGTGGCCGCCTTCTTCATGCGCTCGCTGGTGGGTTTCGACGTCAGCAAAGACCGCGTGCTGTATCGCGAGAACGCCGAAGGACGCATCGAAAACGTCTACAGCCTGAAGATCATGAACAAAGACCAGCGCGACCACACCTACGTGCTCGACGCCGCTGGCCTGCCGGACCTCAAGCTGCAAGGCCGGCGCGAAATCAAAGTGGCCGCCGGCGATATCGTCAGCATGCCGGTGGAGTTGTCGAGTGCGCCCGAGCAGTTGCCGTCGAGCACCAACGAGGTGACCTTCATCCTCGAAGACGCCGATGACACCAGCGTCCATATTGAAGCCAAGAGCCGATTCATCGGCCCACAAGTCCGTTAACAGGGAACATACGCATGCCCGCAACTACTGCCGCCAGCCCTTGGTACAAGCACCTCTGGCCCTGGATCATCATCGCGATTCTGGCCTGCTCGGTGACCCTGACCTTGTCCATGGTGACCATCGCAGTGAACAACCCGGACAATCTGGTCAACGACAACTACTACGAGGCCGGCAAAGGCATCAACCGTTCCCTGGACCGCGAACGCCTGGCCCAGACCCTGCAACTGCGCGGCAAGCTGCACCTGGACGAACTGACCGGCGAGGTCGAGCTGCAACTGACTGGCTACAGCAATCCAAATACCCTGGAGCTGAACCTGATCTCCCCGACCCAGCCAGAGAAGGATCGCAAGATCAACCTCACCCGCAGCGACAGCGAGCCCGGCCGCTACATCGGCCAGGTCACCGACAAGGTCGAAGGTCGCCGTTTCGTGGAACTGCTTGGCGTGGAGGGCGGCAACACCTGGCGCCTGTTCGAAGAAGAAGAGGTCAGCCACGACAAGGACTTGCTGCTGGGTGACGAACCGTTGCAGGGCGCCGAGGACCTGAAGAAGTAGATGATGATCGTTCCCACGCTCTGCGTGGTAACGCCTTGCTGGACGCTCTGCGTCTGCTTTGTGACGCAGAGCGTCACGGGCAACATTCCCACGCAAAGCGTGGGAACGATCTACGGAACTGAGCAATGACCCAACCCACCCCCTGCTACCACTGCGCCCTACCCGTCCCCTCCGGCAGTCGGTTCACCGCCCAGATCCTCGGCGAACGCCGTGAACTCTGCTGCCCGGGCTGCCAGGCCGTGGCCGAGGCGATAGTGGACGGCGGGCTGGAAAGCTATTACCAACACCGCAGCGAAGCCTCGGCCAACCCCGAGGCGCTGCCCGTGCAGTTGGTGGACGAGCTGGCGCTATACGACCGCGCCGATGTGCAAAAACCCTTTGTACGCCATCAGGGCGACCTGGCCGAAACCACGCTGCTGATGGAAGGCATCAGTTGCGCCGCCTGCGGCTGGTTGATCGAGAAACACCTGCGCAGCCTGCCTGCGGTGGCCGAAGCGCGATTGAACCTGTCCAACCACCGCCTGCACGTGCGCTGGGCCGATGGGCAATTGCCGTTGAGCCAACTGCTCAGCGAGCTGCGCCATATCGGTTACGCCGCCCATCCTTATCAGGCCGACCGCGCCGCCGAACAATTGGCCAGCGAGAATCGACTGGCCCTGCGACAACTGGGAGTCGCCGGCTTGCTGTGGTTCCAGGCCATGATGGCAACCATGGCCACCTGGCCGGAATTCAATATTGACCTGAGCCCGGAGCTGCACATCATCCTGCGCTGGGTCGCAATGTTTCTGACAACGCCCATCGTGTTCTACAGCTGCGCGCCGTTCTTCAAAGGCGCCCTGCGTGACTTGCGCACCCGCCACCTGACCATGGACGTGTCGGTGTCCCTGGCGATTGGCGGCGCGTACCTGGCCGGCATCTGGACCGCGATCACTGGCGTAGGCGAGTTGTATTTCGATGCCGTGGGCATGTTTGCCCTGTTCCTGCTGGCCGGACGCTACCTTGAGCGCCGCGCCCGGGAGCGTACTGCCGCAGCCACCGCCCAACTGGTCAACCTGTTGCCCGCCTCCTGCCTGCGCCTCAAGGACGATGGCCAGAGCGAACGCATCCTGCTCAGCGAATTGGCGCTGGGTGATCGGGTGCTGGTGCACCCTGGCGCCGTGCTGCCGGCGGATGGGGTGATTCTCGACGGCCAATCCAGCATCGATGAATCCCTGCTGACCGGCGAGTACCTGCCGCAACCTCGGCGCTCGGGTGACAGCGTCACGGCTGGCACGCTGAATGTCGAAGGCGCGCTGACCGTCCAAGTGCGCGCCCTGGGGCATGACACGCGCTTGTCCGCCATCGTGCGTCTGCTGGAGCGCGCCCAGGCCGAGAAGCCGCGCCTGGCGCAGATCGCCGACCGCGCTGCGCAGTGGTTCCTGTTGTGCTCGCTGATCGCCGCCGCACTGATAGGCCTGCTGTGGTGGGAGCTGGACCCCACCCGGGCGTTCTGGATTGTGCTGGCGATGCTGGTGGCGACCTGTCCGTGCGCCCTGTCGCTGGCCACGCCCACCGCCCTTACCGCCGCCACCGGTACATTGCACAGTCTCGGGTTACTGCTGACCCGCGGCCATGTGCTGGAGGGCCTGAACCAGATTGATACGGTGATTTTCGACAAGACCGGCACCCTCACCGAAGGGCGCCTGGCGTTGCGCGCCATTCGGCCCTTGAGTACGCTGGACAGCGACCAGTGCCTGGGCCTTGCCGCCGCCCTGGAGAACCGTTCCGAACACCCGATTGCCCGTGCCTTCGGCCGTGCGCCGCTGGCCGCCGATGAAGTGCTGAGCACGCAAGGGCTGGGCCTGGAGGGTCGTGTGGGAGAACGTCTGTTGCGCATCGGCCAGCCGGGTTTTGTCTGTGAACTCAGTGGCTGCGCGATTCCCGCCTCACCGGAGGAAGCCGGGCAATGGCTGCTGCTGGGCGACCGCAGCGGGGCGCTGGCCTGGTTCGTACTCGACGACCGTCTGCGCAGCGACGCCCCCGCCTTGCTCGCCGCATGTAAGGCGCGGGGCTGGCGCACGCTGTTGCTCTCCGGCGACAGTTCGCCGATGGTGGCCAGTGTCGCCTCTGAGCTGGGTATCGACGAGGCCCACGGCAGCCTGCGCCCTGACGACAAGTTGCAGGTACTGCAAAACCTGCACAAGGAAGGTCGCAAAGTGCTGATGCTGGGCGATGGGGTCAATGATGTGCCGGTGTTGGCTGCTGCCGATATCAGTGTGGCGATGGGCTCGGCCACCGACCTGGCAAAAACCAGCGCCGATGCGGTGCTGTTGTCCAACCGCCTGGATGCGCTGGTGCAGGCCTTCAGCCTCGCGCGGCGCACCCGCCGAGTGATCATCGAGAACCTGTTGTGGGCCGGGTTGTACAATGGCCTTATGCTGCCGTTCGCCGCCCTGGGTTGGATCACTCCGATCTGGGCGGCCATCGGCATGTCCATCAGTTCGTTGACCGTGGTACTCAACGCATTGCGCCTGACTCGCCTGCCGAGCGCGCAAGCCCCGGGCACCGCCCCAGCAACCCGCCCGCTGCCGGCCTGAGCCGCGTGGGCATGGAGTACAGATGCCAGCTCTCTATGTAATGATTCCGGCGGCACTGCTGTTAGTGGGCGTGGCCATCTACATCTTCTTCTGGGCCGTGGACAGCGGCCAGTACGAAGACCTCGATGGCCCGGCCCACAGCGTGCTGTTCGACGACCAGGACCCGAACCACCTGGCCGCCATCGATGAAGCCAACAACCCCGAGCAAGCGCCCAAAGAGCCCCCTCATGCTTGAGCTGGCGCCTTTGCTGGTCTCGGCGCTGATCCTCGGCCTGCTCGGCGGCGGCCACTGCCTGGGCATGTGCGGCGGATTGATGGGCGCGCTGACCCTGGCGATTCCCAAGGAACAACGCAGCCGCCGTTTTCGCCTGCTGCTGGCGTACAACCTGGGGCGCATCCTCAGCTATGCCACCGCTGGTTTATTGATCGGCCTGGCCGGCTGGGCGGTGGCCAACAGCCCGGCGGCGATGTTCATGCGTGTGCTCGCCGGCCTGCTGTTGGTCTGCATGGGCCTGTACCTGGCCGGCTGGTGGAGCGGCCTCACCCGTATCGAAAGCCTGGGGCGCGGCCTGTGGCGGCATCTGCAGCCGGTGGCCAACCGTTTGCTGCCGGTGTCCAGCCTGCCCCGCGCCTTGTTGCTGGGTGCGCTGTGGGGCTGGTTGCCGTGCGGGCTCGTCTACAGCACCCTGCTATGGGCGGCGAGCCAGGGCAATGCGCTGGACAGCGCCTTGCTGATGCTGGCGTTCGGGCTGGGCACCTGGCCGGTGCTGCTGGCCACCGGGCTGGCCGCCGAACGGGTGACGGCGTTATTGCGCAAGCGCAGCGTACGGGTGGCCGGTGGGGTGCTGGTGATGATCTTCGGCCTCTGGACCTTGCCCGGCCCCCATCAGCACTGGCTAATGGGGCATTAACAGGCCCTGTGGCATAGCGCCGCTCCCCGTTGATGCAAATCAAGATGGCTGCACCGCCCTGCCCCTAGACTCGGCCCACTAGCCAATCCGGGGGACCGCCCGCATGCTCGACGCCATTCGTTGGGACACAGATCTGATTCACCGCTACGACTTGGCGGGGCCGCGCTACACGTCCTACCCCACCGCCGTACAATTTGACAGCCAGGTCGGCACCTTCGACCTGCTCCACGCCCTGCGTGACAGCCGCAAGGCAGTGCGGCCACTGTCGCTGTACGTGCATGTACCCTTCTGCGCCAACATTTGCTACTACTGCGCCTGCAACAAGGTGATCACCAAGGACCGGGGGCGCGCCCAGGCCTACCTGCAGCGCCTGGAGCAGGAGATCCAATTGGTGGCCTGCCACCTCGACCCGCAGCAACCCGTTGAGCAACTGCATTTCGGCGGCGGTACGCCAACGTTTCTCAGCCACGATGAACTGCGCCAGGTGATGACACGCCTGCGCCAGCATTTCAATTTGCTGGATGATGACTCGGGCGACTACGGCATCGAAATCGACCCGCGCGAAGCCGACTGGGCCACCATGGGCCTGCTACGCGAACTGGGCTTCAACCGCGTGAGCATCGGCCTGCAAGACCTCGACCCCGACGTGCAACGGGCGGTCAACCGCCTGCAAAGCCTGGAGGAAACCCGCGCCGTGATCGATGCAGCGCGCACCTTGCAATTTCGCTCGATCAATATCGACCTAATCTACGGCCTGCCCAAGCAGTCGCCGTTGAACTTTGCGCGCACCGTGGAGGAAGTTATCCGCTTGCAGCCCGACCGCCTGTCGGTGTTCAACTACGCGCACCTGCCGGAACGCTTCATGCCCCAGCGGCGGATCAACACCGACGACCTGCCCTCGCCGGCAGAAAAACTGCTGATGCTGCAAACCACCATCGAACAGCTGACCCAGGCCGGTTACCGCTACATCGGCATGGACCACTTTGCGCTGCCGGACGACGAACTGGCGGTGGCCCAGGAGGAAGGCAAGCTGCAGCGCAACTTCCAGGGTTACACCACCCACGGGCACTGCGACCTGATTGGGCTGGGGGTGTCGGCGATCAGCCAGATCGGCGACCTGTATTGCCAGAACAGCAGTGACCTGAACCAGTACCAGAATGCCTTGGCGGGCGCGCAACTGGCGACCAGCCGCGGCCTGGTCTGCACTACGGACGACCGGTTGCGACGGGACGTGATCCAGCAGTTGATCTGCAATTTCAGCCTGGTATTCGAGGGGATCGAACAGGCGTACAACATCGATTTTCGCGGCTATTTTGCCGAGTTATGGCCGCAATTGCAGACAATGGCTGATGATGGCTTGATCGAACTGGACGCCCAGGGCATTCGCGTGCTGCCGGCCGGGCGCTTGTTGGTGCGCTCGGTGTGCATGGTGTTCGATGCCTACCTGGAGCACCAGAACAGGCAACGGTTTTCGCGGGTGATTTGATTACATCGCCAGGGAGGCAGCTTTCATCGAATCCTCGGCACTCATGCCTTTCATCGCCTTGGCCAGCGACGTCTGAGCCGACATCAGGCCAGCCTGCAGCGAACCGATCTCGGTCTGCAGCGCGCTGGCCTTGGCACGCGCCTCTTCAGGGGAAAGAGTATTGTCTGCTGCCACCGCCGCCAGTTCGGCCTGTTTTTCGGCGATCTGTTGCTTCAGTTGGCGGATCATTTTCAATACCTGTTTGACGTTGTCTTCCAGGCCACTGTCATCGATGTCCGCATTGCTGCGCTGCTCAACGCCTGCAGCTTTGAATGCCGCAGCGGAAATAGTCACTGTCACACCTTCCACGACCTTGGTTTCAGCGGACTTTTCAAGGGTGGGATCTTCGTCCTTGAGCGCATTAACCGGCTTCGCGTCATGCACAACAGGGATGCGAATAGCCGGGTTGTAGGCCGCTATAACAGACATGATCCGAGCTCCGTCTAAGAGATGTGCTCTTTGTATCGACCTCAAGCAACAAATCTTTATACCTGTGCAGGTTTTCTGTACACGCTGGCTTCGCTGCCCCCCAGTGCGTTACCCTTACGTCTTATGTGTGTTTTCCCACAAGGATTTAAGAAATGTCCGAGCCAGTCAAACTGCGCGCTCACAGCCAGGCCCATTGCAAGGATTGCAGCCTGGCCCCCCTCTGCCTGCCACTTTCGTTGAATCTGGAAGACATGGATGCGCTGGACGACATCGTCAAACGCGGCCGCCCACTGAAAAAAGGCGAGTTTCTGTTTCGCCAGGGCGACAAGTTTGATTCCGTCTATGCAGTACGCTCGGGCGCGTTGAAAACCTTCAGCCTCAGCGACGGCGGCGAAGAGCAAATCACCGGTTTCCACCTGCCAAGCGAGTTGGTCGGGCTGTCGGGGATGGACACCGAGATTCATCCGGTGTCGGCCCAGGCCCTGGAAACCACGTCGGTGTGCGAAATTCCTTTCGAGCGCCTGGATGAACTGGCCCTGCAACTGCCGCAATTGCGCCGCCAGTTGATGCGCGTGATGAGCCGCGAGATTCGTGACGACCAGCAAATGATGCTGCTGCTGTCGAAGAAAACCGCCGACGAGCGTATCGCCACGTTCCTGGTCAACCTGTCGGCGCGCTTTCGCGCCCGTGGGTTCTCGGCCAACCAGTTCCGCCTGAGCATGTCGCGCAATGAGATCGGTAATTACCTGGGCCTGGCAGTGGAGACCGTGTCCCGCGTGTTTACCCGTTTCCAGCAGAACCAGTTGATTGCCGCCGAGGGTAAAGAAGTGCATATCCTCGACCCGATCCAGCTGTGTGCATTGGCTGGCGGTTCGCTGGAGGTCTGATCCAGGCTGCGGCCGCGCCAATCGGCGAGGCCGCAGGTATACTTCGAGTCCGTTTTCCGCTCTGGACTCCTCGACGATGACTTTTGATTCGTTCGACATCAAATCCCTGATTCGCCCCGTTATCGACTTCCCCAAGCCGGGTGTGATCTTTCGTGACATCACGCCGCTGTTCCAATCGCCCCGCGCCCTGCGCCTGGTGGCCGACAGCTTTGCCCAACGCTATGTCGAAGCCGATTTCACCCATATCGGTGCAATGGATGCCCGTGGCTTCCTGATCGGCTCGATCATCGCCTACCAACTCAACAAGCCGCTCATCCTGTTCCGCAAGCAAGGCAAGCTGCCGGCGGACGTGCTGGCCGAGGGTTACCAGACCGAGTACGGCGAAGCCTTCCTGGAAGTGCACGCCGACAGCCTGTGCGAAGGCGATTCGGTGCTGATGTTCGATGACCTGATCGCCACCGGCGGCACCCTGATTGCTGCAGCGAACCTGGTGCGGCGCATGGGGGCAAAGATTTTTGAGGCTGCGGCGATTATTGATTTGCCAGAGCTGGGTGGCTCGCAGCGGTTGGCAGACATGGGGATTCCGACGTTTTGCCTGACGCAATTTGGGCTGACTGAGAGATAAGGGTCGGCAGTACTGCCGTCATCGCGGGCAAGCCCGGCTCCCACCTTGGAATGCATTCCCCTGTGGGAGCTGGGCTTGCCCGCGATGAGGCACGAAAGAACACCCCGGTTTACAACCCCATCTGCTTACTGATGATTTCATTCATCACTTCGCGCGTCCCGCCACCAATCGACAAAATCCGGTTATCGCGATACAGCCGCTCCACCAGACTGCCACGCATATATCCCTGCCCGCCCAATATCTGCACCGCGTCATACGTCACCCGATCAGCGGTATCGGTGGCCAGATTCTTGGCCATGGAAATCTCTTTGATCACGCTCTTGCCGGCGGCCATCTTCGCGGCCTGGCGATAGGTGAACTCGCGGGAAACCTCCACGGCGGTAGCCATTTCCGCCAGGCGATGCTTGAGCACCTGGAATTTGCCGATGGGTTTGCCGAATGCTTCGCGCTGGGCGGCCCACTGGAGGCTTTCCTCCAAGGCCAGTTGCGCGGTCATGTTGGCCATGAGGGCCAAGGCCAGGCGCTCGCTCTGGAAGTTGCCCATGATGCAGGCAAAGCCCATGTTCTCGACACCGACGAGATTGCCCACAGGCACGCGGCAGTCATCGAAGAATAACTCGGCGGTGTCCGACGCCCACCAGCCCATCTTCTTCAGTGGCTGGCCGACGGTAAAACCGGGCGTGTCTTTTTCAATCAACAGCAGGCTGATGCCGCCAAAGCCCGGCCCGCCCGTGCGCACGGCCACGGTGTAGAAATCAGCGCGAATGCCGCTGGTGATAAAGGTCTTGGCGCCGCTCACGCGGTAATGCTCGCCTTCACGTACAGCGCGGGTTTGCAGGTTGGCTACATCCGAGCCGCCGCTGGGCTCGGTGACCGCCAGGGCGATGATCTTCTCGCCGGCGAGCACCAGAGGCGCTATGCGCTCACGCACGTCGGGCCGGGCCCATTTGACGATGGGCGGCAGGCCGATATCCAGGGAGCCGAGCCCTGCAACCACGCCGCCGGAGCCGCAGCGCATCAGCTCTTCGCTGGCGGCGACCTTGGCGAACAGATCGCCTTCGTGGCTGCCACCCAGCGTTTCGGGGTAGCCGATGCCCAGAATGCCCGCCGCACCGGCCTTGAGGTAAAGCTCGCGGGGAAAACTTTCCGCTTCCTCCCATTGCTCGATGCCGGGCAACATCTCGCGTTCGACGAAGCGGCGCACGCTGTCGCGGACCAATTGGTGGCTGGGGTCGAAGTATTCCTGATAGGCAGACATCGGCAAGCTCCATGGCGAGATGGAGCGAACTTACCAAGCGCTTGCTTGGTTATCAAGCCGAATACATTTTTTACCACCACACAAGACCAAGGTGGGAGCCGGGCTTGCCCGCGATGCCAGCACCTCGGTCTTTCAGTTACACCGTGGTGATGCTATCGCAGCGATGCGGCGACCCGACAAGCCAGCTCCCACATTGGGACTGCAGTAGGTTTTAAAGCGCGATGGGTTTGCGGCCTGCGAACGAGTGCGCCAGGGTGCCGCCGTCCACCAATTCCAGCTCGCCCCCCAACGGTACGCCATGGGCGATCCGTGAAGTAATCAAACCTTTATTGGTCAGCAACTGAGCGATGTAGTGCGCAGTGGCTTCACCTTCCACCGTCGGGTTGGTTGCCAGGATCACTTCGGTAAAGGTGCCCTGCTCTTCGATTCGCGCCACCAGTTGTGGAATACCGATGGCTTCCGGCCCCAAACCGTCGAGCGGCGACAGGTGGCCCTTGAGCACAAAGTAACGCCCGCGGTAACCGGTTTGCTCCACGGCGTACACATCCATCGGCCCTTCCACCACGCACAGCAACGTGTCGTCGCGACGCGGGTCAGCGCATTGCGGGCAGAGTTCTTCTTCGGTGAGGGTGCGGCACTGGCGGCAGTGGCCCACGCCCTCCATGGCCTGGCTCAGGGCCTGGGCCAGGCGGGTGCCGCCGCTGCGGTCACGCTCCAGCAGTTGCAGCGCCATGCGCTGGGCAGTTTTCTGGCCAACGCCGGGCAAGGTGCGCAAGGCGTCGATCAGTTGGCGAATCAGGGGGCTGAAGCTCATGGGCGAAGGGTCCGACAAAACAACGAGACGCGGTTTATACCCGCGCCCCGGATTAGCGTCAAATACTCAATCCTGCGCGACGCGCACCACCAACTTGCCGAAGTTGCGTCCTTCGAGCAGGCCGATAAAGGCTTCGGGCGCCTGCTCCAGGCCGTCGACCACGTCCTCGCGGAACTTGATCTTGCCCTCGCGCACCCAAGGCGCCATGGCACTGAGGAACTCCGGCTGGCGGTCGCCGTAGTCATCGAACACGATAAAGCCCTGGATGCGCACCCGCTTGGTCAGCAAGGTGCGTTGCAGGGCCGGCAAACGGTCAGGGCCGCTGGGCGCTTCGTGGGCGTTATAGCCGGCAATCAACCCGCACAGCGGCACGCGCGCCTTGGGGTTGAGCAAAGGCAGCACGGCATCGAAGACTTTACCGCCGACGTTTTCGAAATAAATGTCCACGCCTTTGAAACAGGCCAGGGCCAGCTCATGGGCAAAGTCTTCGCTCTTGTGGTCGATACAGGCGTCAAAGCCCAACTCATCCACCACGTAGCGGCACTTGTCTGCGCCACCGGCGATGCCCACCACGCGCAAGCCCTTGAGCTTGGCCACCTGGCCCACCACCGACCCCACCGCGCCCGACGCAGCCGCCACCACCAGGGTTTCCCCGGACTTGGGCTGGCCGATATCCATCAAGCCCATATAGGCCGTCATGCCCGGCATACCCAGTACGCCCAAGGCCATCGACGGACTCGGCAACCCCTTGGGCAGCGGGATCAGGTTATGGCCTTCGCAAATGCAGTGGCTTTGCCAGCCGGTGGCGCCGACCACCAGGTCGCCCACTTCGAATTTCGGGTTGCGCGATTGCTCGACACGGCTGACAGCCCCACCGGTCATCACCTCGCCGATTTCCACGGGCGCGGCGTAGGAAGGCGCGTCACTCATGCGTCCACGCATGTAAGGGTCCAGGGACAGGTACAGGGTCTTGAGCAACACCTGACCGTCTGCCAGGTCCGGCAGGCTCACACGTTCCAGGCGAAAGTTTTCCGGCGTGGGGGCGCCTTGAGGGCGTGAGACCAGAACGATGCGTTGGTTGAGCGTCATTTCTTGAGGCATCAGCGGGGCTCCTTTATCGGTGAGTGGTTTCAACGGTATAGGGTGCAGACCATCGGTGAAGGCCTGGGGTTCGATGTTTCGACCGGCCAAAAAAAATGCCAGGCGCGATGCCTGGCATTTGAGTCTAGCTAAAGCGTGTATCAGAACGGCAGTTTCATGCCCGGTGGCAGTTGCATGCCAGCGGTCACGCCGGACATTTTGTCCTGGCTGTTGGCTTCGATCTTGCGCACAGCGTCGTTGACGGCTGCGGCGAACAGCGCTTCGAGCATTTCCAGGTCATCTTCACCCACGCCCGGCAATACGCTTGGGTCGATGCTGACACGCTTGATGTCGTGACGACCGGTCATCACCACGCTGACCATATCGCCACCGGCTTTACCGGTGACTTCGGCGTTGGCCAGCTCTTCCTGCATCTTGGCCATTTTTTCCTGCATCTGCTGCGCCTGCTTCATCAGGCCGGCCATGCCACCTTTCATCATGGGAATCACCTCAAAAGTACGTGGATCAATGAGTAGCCCGGTGTCATGACGCTTGGGGCACCGGGGCTTCGACAGGTTCAATAGTATCGTGGCGGACGACCGCACCGAACTGTTGCATCATTTGTTGGATAAGCGGATCTGCGTGGATCGAGTCCTCGGCCTCGCGCTGGCGGTTAAGGCGCCGACGGGTCGCTGCCTGGGCCGGGGTTTCCTGCTCGGGCTTGATCAGCTCGATGGCGATGGTCAGCGTGCGCCCATGGTACTGGTTGAGCGCATCGTTGAGCCGGCGCTGCTGGGTGGCGTTGAACAAGGCGCTATGGGCCGGGTCCAGGTGCAGCAGCCAGTGGTCGCCTTCGATGGAAATCAGGGTGCAGTTGGCGGCGATACTGCCGGTCATGCCGGAGATCGGCAATTTCGGAAACAATTCCAGCCATTGCAGGGCCAGGCCGGTAGCCGGGGCCGCGGCAGGTTCTGCCTCAGGCTCGGGCGCAGGTTCCGCGGTGTGCTCACTGGCCAAATCGTCCAGGTAGCTGTAGGCCGAATCCATGTCCGGCTCGATGTAGTCTTCGTCCAGCGGCGGTTCGTCGTCCAGGTCAATGCCGGGAGTGGCCGCGTCGACCTGGGCGACCGTCGGTTCAGGAACGGGGGCCGATACCCACTCAGGGGCGTCCGGCACCACGCTGTCCGGAGTCGGCGCAGGCATCGGCGTCAGCTCGGGTTGCTCGCCGGTGGTTTCCAGCACGGGCTCCACGGCGGGCTGTTGCTCGGGCTCTACTTGCGCTTCGACCGGGTCATTCCAAGGCAAGTCGACCACGGGCTCGGGCTCGATGACCGGCTCGGGCTCGACCACCGGTGCGACGGCAACCGGCGCAGGTCCAGGCTCAGGTGCCGGCGCAACCGGCTCAGGCACAGCAACCGCAGGCGCAGTAACTACTGGCGCGACAACGGCCGCGCCAGCCACTGGTTTGGCGGAATCAACTGTGGCCTGGCTGATCCCCACTGGCTTTAGCGGCTGTCTCGGTGCGTCTGCCGAATCTGCCGGCCGGAATGCCAGCATGCGCAGCAGCACCATTTCAAAGCCACCCCGAGGGTCGGGTGCCAGTGGCAGGTCGCGGCGACCGATGAGGCCCATCTGGTAGTAGAACTGTACGTCTTCGGCCGGCAAGGCCTGGGCCAGGGCCAATACGCGATCTCGGTCGCCATGGCCGTTGTCCACGCCTTCCGGCAGGGCCTGGGCGATGGCGACGCGATGCAATACGTTGAGGATTTCCGAAAGCACGCCATTCCAGTCCGGGCCTTGCTCCGACAGGTGGCGCACCGCTTCGAGCAACGCCTTGGCGTCTCCTTCGATCAGCGCGTGCAGCACGTCGAACACCTGGCCGTGGTCCAGGGTACCGAGCATGGCGCGCACGTCGGCGGCCATGACCTTGCCTTCACCAAACGCGATGGCCTGATCGGTGAGGCTCATGGCATCGCGCATCGAACCGTCGGCGGCGCGGCCCAGCAACCACAGCGCGTCGTCTTCGAACGGTACGTTTTCGACGCCCAGCACATGGGTCAAATGCTCGACCACACGCTCGGGGGTCATGTTTTTCAGGGAGAACTGCAGGCACCGCGACAAAATCGTTGCCGGAAGTTTCTGCGGGTCGGTGGTGGCCAGGATGAATTTGACGTAGGGCGGCGGCTCTTCCAGGGTTTTCAACAAGGCGTTGAAGGAGTGGCTGGACAGCATGTGCACTTCGTCGATCAGGTAGACCTTGAAGCGGCCACGGCTCGGCGCGTACTGCACGTTGTCCAGCAGTTCGCGGGTGTCTTCGACCTTGGTTCGGCTCGCGGCATCGATCTCGATCAGGTCGACGAAACGCCCTTCGTCGATCTCACGGCACACCGAACAGGTGCCACAAGGCGTCGAGGTAATACCGGTCTCACAATTCAGGCACTTGGCGATGATGCGCGCAATCGTGGTCTTGCCCACCCCGCGCGTACCGGTGAACAGGTAGGCGTGGTGCAGCCGTTGGCTGTCCAAGGCATTGATCAGAGCCTTGAGCACATGGGTCTGGCCGACCATTTCGCGGAACGAGCGCGGGCGCCATTTACGTGCAAGAACCTGATAACTCATCGAAAACCGTCGCAACTGGGAAGCAGAAGCCGGTAATGCTAGCGGAGCAAGGGGGAAATTGCATCCGGCACGCTCGTCTAATCTGACGAAGCTTGTTCGATTGGCCTCCCAGAGGGCACCTGCGGGCGTTTTGCTGGCACCTTGGAGCGCCAATGCCCTTCCAGACTGATAGCGGCGACACTTGCCAGCACGATCACCGCGCCCAGCATCACCTGCAGGGTGACGTGTTCGCCAAGCAGCGTGGCGGCCATCAGCATGGCAACCGGTGGAATCAGGTACATCGCCACCGACGCACGACTGACCTCGACGTGCTTCAACACGTAACCCCAGGCCAGATAGGCCAAGGCACTGGGAAAAATACCCAGCACCAGCACGGCGAGATTCTCTCCCATCGGTGCCTGCACGATGGCGGCGGGCAGTCCCGGCAGGTTCACGCACAGCATCAGCGTACCGGACCACACCATGTAGCACGCCATCGTCAACGGGCTGTAGCGATGGGCGTAATATCGCTGGATGGCGAAGTACACACTCCATGAGCAGGCCGCCAACAAGATTAGCAAACCCCGTGGGTTGAGATCGCCCATGCCCTGGTCGCCCCAGATCACCACCAGTACGCCAGCCAACCCCAACAGCACGCAACCCCAGCGCCAGGCGCTGACCTGCTCTTTCAAGCAGAAAAACGCGATCAACACACTGAACAACGGCGCCGACTGTGCCAACACACTCGACGCTGCCGCCGTCACCCATTGCTGCCCATGATTGAGACTGGTGTGGTGCAGGAACACCCCGAAAAAGCCCAGCACCAACAGCCACGGCAGGTCGCGCAATGGTGGCCGTCCAATTCCCACCCCCCAGGCCACGCCGCCCATGAATACCGACGCGATCAAAAACCGCAGCAGCGCCAATTGGCCGGGGCTATAACTGTGCAGCCCCATATGTACGCCGATGGGAGAATACGCCCAGCAGAGGATGACGCTGGCAATGACTAGCGTAAGCTTCAGAGGTGACGGAGTATTCATCGACAGCATCCACGCAAAAAGGAATGCTGCCAGTCTTGGCCCAGGCCAGGCATAGGACAATTAAGCGTTTCTGACTTCTGAAATCATTGGAACTGAGCAATGGAACTGGCCCAACTGAAAATGGTGCGAGCCGTGGCGCAAACCGGCAGCGTGGCCCAGGCTGCACTGCAATTGCACTGTGTGCCGTCCAACATCACCACGCGCATCAAGCAGCTGGAAAGCGAGTTGGGCACGCCGTTGTTTATCCGTGCTGGCCGAGGGCTGGCGATCAGCGCTGCGGGAGAAATCTTCCTGGATTACTGCGAACGTATCCTGGCCTTGGTGGATGAATCCAAACGCGCGGTGGATGCCAGCGCCATTCCCCGTGGCACCTTGCGCATCGGCGCGGTGGAATCCAGTGCCAGCGGGCGCTTGCCGCCGCTGCTGGCGGAATACCACCGGCGTTATCCCGATGTCAGCCTGGAACTCGTCACCGGTGCCTGGGCGCAACTGCTGGACGACCTGCAGCACCACCGCCTGGACGTGGCGCTGGTGGCCGCCGGCGGCAAACGCACGAAGCTGGAACAGAGCGTGGTCTACAGCGAACGCCTGGTGCTGATCGCCAGCGCGTGCAGCGCGCCTATCAATAGCGCCGAGGACTTGGCCGGCCGTACATTGCTGGTATGGCCGCCGGGCTGCCCTTATCGCGCCGCCCTGGAAAACTGGCTCAAGCCCCATAACGTCAAGCCAGCGATTGCCAGCTATGCAAGCTGGGGCACGATCATCGGATGCGTGAGCGCGGGGATTGGCGTGGCGTTGGCACCCGAGGGGATCCTGGCGCGCTATGAACAGGCCAATCAGTTGGCGTCTTATCGCTTTGAAGCGCTGACGCCCGTGGACAACCTGTTGTTCTGGCATACGGACACCCAGCGGCACCTGGCGCGAGATGCGTTCGCCGGGCTACTGCGCGAGACCTTTGGCTGACTTGCTCGCTCCTACAATTTAGGGCTTCGGGGCAGCCAACCGTGCGTACTGGCCCTGGCTGATCCAGCCCGTGAACGAGCGGTCGTCAGCGTTGATGAATTCCACCTGCGCCCAGCCGTCCTTGAATGCCAGTACGCCCACTACGTCATGCTTGACGATGTAGGGCCGCTTTGCCGCTTTGGCGCCCGGCGTTTTCAACAAATAAGCCTTGTCGGCAGACACCGTCACCAAGCCGATCCATTGTTTGCTGGCGGTCTGGCTCAGCTCCAGGCCGGTGGCGATTTCCGGCATCAGCACGTTGATGCAGCCGGGGTGTTGACGGCCCTGCGCCACGGTCAGAGTCACCCCGTCGGACGCCGCTGCCACACTGCCTGGGTAGGCAGCGTCCAGCCAGGTGGTGAGCGCTTCGGGTTTGCCTTGCAGGTAGAACGAGCAACCACGGGCCACACCCTCGCCCATCGATTCCTGGTAGAAACCCTCCACCTGATGCCCCGGCGTCACCGCCAGCATCAGCCCTTCATATTTACCTGAATGCAACGCCGCCGAGCCGGCCAACGCAGGCGCCACGGCGCACCACGACAACACTCCCATCGCCAGATAACGAATCATCTTATTTCTTCCCTTCAAAGGCTTCGTAGGCTTGTTTCATCAGGACGTCATAGTTGCCGTAATCATCGCCGTTATAGTTTCGGGCCATGGCGGTAAAATCCTTGTTTTTCATCGCGCTCAACAACGCCGAGTTGTGGCTGCAAAGGCTGAGATAGGCTTTGAGTTGGTTACCGGCATTGATCTTTAATGACGCCACGAACTCAAACACCGTCTTGAATCCGCACGCAGCAAAATTGAACCCCATGATTTGAAACATGCCCCAGGAGGCCGACATCAAGGCCGCTTCCTGGTCCAGCGCAAAGGCAGTGGCCATGGTCTCCCAGGCCTTGACCTGATCCTTGTTGTTCGTCTGCCATTGCGGGCCGGCTTTTTTCTTGTAGATATACGACAGCAACGGCTGCGACTGGTCGTAGATGTGCTTGGTGTACTTGCGAAAGTGGTGCCCTTCAAAAGCGATGATCGGCAACTTGGCCGGCCCAAACCCCACTTTCCCGCCCGACTCCACCGTGGCGAACGCCTTGACCACATTCACCGAAATACCGTTGCCCAATTGCTTGGCGGCGTTCTGGAAATCCGTATCGCTCAATGTCGTCCCGCCATCGCAGGTGGACTGCATCATCAACTGCCGGTTACGCCGCTCGGCCTCGATCACCGCACGCACGCGGTCCAGGTACACATTGACCGTGGCCTGTACCGCATCGACGTTGTTATTGCCGAAAATGTTGAGAAACGTCGGAATGCGCGTATTGGGAAAAGCCCGCACCGGTACCTTCAGCGCCTCTTCGATCAGACTGTTGAACGTCCGCCCGGTGGGGTCGATCACGCCATCGGGATGAGCGTACTTGAGATGGCGAAACTGATACTGGCTGATGCATTGCACCAACTGGCCGTCGCACTTGCCGTTTTCCAGCAAGGCAAACCCCATCTTGGGAATGATCAAATTGAATAAATACTGGATGCACTGAACATCGGCGGGCAAGTTGCGGGCTTTGCCGGGCGTCCCTACCGACGCGCTGATAAGACGAGGCAACCCTTGCAGGCTTTTCATGACAGACATCCTTGTGAGTGAAAGAAGTGATAGCACTTCAATATCAAATCCACGCCCTTGTCATATTCTGAAACAAGTGGCCGGCGCAAGCTAACAAGGCGGTCTGCGGATTGTCCAGAGGACGTTATGAAAGTTGTGAAACAGCCGGATTAAATCCGTCAGTAACCGTGGGATTCACGGGTCTTTTGATACTTGTGGTAGTCGAGCCACTCGACCACATCGTAGGGCAGGTACAACTGCACCCTGGCCCGTGAAATCGCGATATACACCGCACAGAGTCGTTGATCGAACGCGTAGGCGTCCTGGAACTTCACATTGGTCAACAATTCCGGGGTGAGCAGTACCCGGTCGAACTCCATGCCGCCCGCATCCTGCGCCAGCATCAACAGGACGCGCTCGTCCGGATGGCCAATCAACCTGTTTAGACGCGTGACATCCGCCACGTTAAAGCCTTTTTCCAGCTCGGCCTCGACCCACAGAAATGCCTCATCGAACTGACAGGCTTCGCGCACCTGCTGCCAATCGGCCATGTCGCTGAAAAACGCATGGGGGCCGAGGTCATTGAACTCATTGCTATAGAAATCAGGTTTGAACAACGCGATGACCGTGTCCATGAAATGCTTGAGCGACTGCTGGGCCTCTTTGCTCGCCAAGCCGAACGCACAGCGGGCGTGGCTCAGCTGGATCGCCCACTGCATGGTGTCCCAATGGGAAGCGGTCAACACCACGCAACCTTGCGGGGGCACGAAACCCTGCGGATAAAACTCAATGCCGACATCGGCATCGCGCGCGCCCTCGAAAAGCGATTTGCTTTTTTCCGAGTGCAAGCTGATCAACGGGTTGACCAGGCGCTCGACATTGCGCCCGGAACGCACGGAGTAGCACACGTCGGTATGGCGAACCTCACGGGCGCGTTTGACCACGCCGCCACTGGCCTGCTGATACTCATCCCCCAAAGTGATCAGCACCTGGCGGCCGCGCTCGATGATTTGCAACAGCGGCGCCGGGATGTCCTGGCTCTCATCGATGAGCACGTGGGTATAGCGCTCGGGCACCACGCAGCCTGCAAGACTGGCGCGCTTGATCATCAACAAGGCTTCAAACCCGGTATGCCGGCCCCAGGCCGGGTTCGCCTCAAGGTAGCCCCACAACCGGCTGGCATATTCGAGCAGCACCCTGGCATCGACGCCGGCGAGCGGTTGCTTGAAATGCGGCAAATGCTGGGCCGACAAGCTGTACTCCCAGGAGCGGCAGTAGGCCTCAAGCACCTTGAGGCACACCTCCACCACCGCTTGCCCTTCCAGGCGGCGGAAACCAAAGATATTCAGTTCTTGAGCGAGCGCCTGCTTGGTCGGCACCCTCACTGGCGTATTCAGCGGCTTTGGCCTCGGGCCGTGCAATAGAGCATGGGCGAAGTCTTGGAAGGTATGCCCGGCCTTACGCTCCCGCGCTCCCACCATGCGCGCACGCAGGGTTTCGAGTTTTGCCGGGGTGCGTGCCAACAGCAAGGTCTTTTCCGGGCGCAGGTGCTCCAGCAAGGCCACCAGCAGGTGACTCTTGCCAATGCCTGCGTAGCCTTGCACATGCAGGTCTTCGTTCAGGTTGGCACGGAAGGTTCTGAGCAGCTTGTCCTGCTCGGCGCTCAACCAGCGCTCGCGATGCCTGGGCGTGATCACCTGCTGGCTGAACGGATCATTGGCCTTGAGATGGCGGACTTTATACTCGACGTCCCATTTGCCACTGGGTAACAGGTAGTCCCGCGCCTGGACTTCCTCCTCCAGCAGAAAGCGCAGCTTCAGGCTTTTGACCACATTGAGGCCGAAGTACAGCTTCCTCTGATCGAACAGCCGCTGCGCTTCAGAGAGCAGGGACACACTGGCCGAATGGCGGGCATCGACTGCCCAGTCAATCAGCTTGGCCAACACTTTTTCAGCACCGTTGGCACTAAGGTCGCTTTCCGGCACCTGCGCCAGGTTCTGGATCACCAGCACCGCCGCCAATTGGGGCTCGCTCAGGGCTACAAGCGCATCGAAACCCTCGCCGCCCAACAAACCCGCACAGGTGTGCTCGGTGATCGGCAAGAATACGGGGCTGGATAAGTCGAAATGTTCCGAGTGCATAGAGCCTCGTAGCCAGGGGAAGAGACGCTTGGGAGTATGCCACTAGACGCGAAATGACCGTCATGCACTGTGCAGGAAGCATCACAGATGACTGGCTGAAAATAACTTGAGTTTTAGAAGGGACTGCAGAAGGGAGCGTTATGGAGGCAACCCCACCAGCCACACCCCGGCACACAATGTTCCCGCTGTGGCTGCTGCCTTCCGGCTCTGACCAGGTTCACGGGTAATCGTTGCGGGGGGACCGATGGGGTCACCATAACGACGCTGCCTCTCGGCAAGCCGCGCCATTGTACCCATCTCATCGGAAGTTACAACCGTTGGTTCCGGATTAAAAAATGAGAAGGCTCAAGTACTTGCCATAACCCCATCAGCCCTGCCGCCTTCTTCCTGGATGACCAGGTGAATAAAGTGCAGCTTGGCAATCACCGCGGGCGGCAGCACGAAGGGGTAGAAATCCGGCTGACCCATGGCGCGGGACAGTTCGTTGAGCATGCCGGCCAGTTCGATCCAGGCATTGACGAAGGAAAGGAATGCCGGGCCTCCAGGGTGTTGCGGGTCGTAGAGCGTGGTCAGGGGGAATGGCTGGTAATCCAGGTCCATCTCGCGGGCGCTCATACCAAAGCCCAGGGCCGTGTCCACGGCGTCCATCATGTGCAAGTAGTGGGCCCAGGTTTCGGCCCAGTCTTCCCAGGGGTGCATGGTGGCGTAGGCGCTCACGCAGGTGAGTTGCCAGTCCGGGCGCGGGCCGTTCTGGTAGTGCCGGTCGAGGGCCTCGGCATAACTGGCACGTTCATCGCCGAACAGGTTGCGAAAAGGTGTGAGCCAGTGACTGTTGGCGATCAGGCGATCCCAGTAGTAATGGCCGACTTCATGGCGAAAATGGCCAAGCAAGGTCCGGTATGGCTCGCGCATCTGTACACGGACTTTTTCGCGGTGGGCGTCATCGGCTTCCTTGATGTCCAGGGTGATCAGCCCATTGGCGTGGCCAGTGGTGGGCGCGTTGCCTTCCAGGTCGATACCGATAAAGTCGAAGGCCAGGCCAGTCTCTTCGTCAACGCTCTTGGGCACCACTTGCAGGCCCAGGCTGATCAGTTGCGCCACCAAGCGGCGCTTGGCGGTTTCGACCTTGCGCCAGCGTTCGGGGTTTTCCGCAATTGATAGGTCAGGAATGGTGCGGTTCAGGCTACAGGCCACGCACAACGGCGCGGTGCTGTGGGCAGGAATCAGCCAGTTGCACGCAGCCGGTGAGTCGAGGTTGGCGCAGCGCCGAAAAGCGCCAGCATCAAGATTGTCGTCGGCCAGCCAAGTACCGACCACCGGCCCAGGTTGCAAGGACGACAGGCGGCTTTGCTGCGGCTGGTAACCCAATGCCGCCTGGCAGGCCAGGCATTGGCTGTTGCGAAAGAACAGCGACTGGCCACATCGGCATTGCCACACCTTGCTGTTGCGCGAGGTTTCGGCCATGAACGGAGCGGCGATGCGCGTGCTGAGTTGCTCGAAGTAGCGGAACATGGCGATCTCTCCCTGGGTGACAGAGACTAGATCATTTCTCGGGAGAGATCGTTCCCACGCTACGCGTGGGAATGCCGCCTTGGACGCTCTGCGTCTGCGCGAAGGCCGTGACGCGGAGCGTCACAGGATGCGTTCCCACGCGGAGCGTGGGGACGATCAATCAGACGGTGATGTTGTGCTTGGCCAGGAAGGCGACGAAGGCCTCTTCGTCCAGTACTTTCAGGCCCAGCTCATTGGCCTTGGCCAGTTTCGAGCCAGCGCCCGGTCCCGCCACCACACAGTGGGTTTTCGCCGAAACGGAACCGGCCACCTTGGCCCCCAGGCTTTCGAGCTTGTCCTTGGCCACATCGCGGCTCATCAGCTCCAGGGAGCCCGTGAGTACCCAGGTGTGCCCGGCTTCGGGCAAGCCTTCAACGACCTTTTTCTCGCTCTGCCAATGCATACCGAAGTCCTTGAGCTGCTGCTCGATGGCCAAGGCATGGCTGGCGTTGTCGGCATTATCGAAAAAGTCCCGCACAGCCTTGGCTTGCTTCTCGGGCAGCGCCTGACGCATATCGAGCCAGTCAGCCTTGATGATGCCCTCCAGCGAACCGAACTTGTCCGCGAGCTTCTGCGCAGCACCTGGCCCTACCGACGGCACGTGCAGCTTGTCGAGCAAACCGCCCAAGGTGGTGCTGGCGGCGAATTCCGCGCTGAGTTCGCCCTGCTCCTGCAATTGCAGGCCGCATTCGTCTGGCGACAACAGCGCGCCAATCACCTGCTGGTTGTGCCCGTCTTCAAAGAAGCTATGGATCTCATGGGCCACTTCCAGCCCAACATCCGGCAAGTACGTCAGCACCTCTGGCAACGCCTTTTGAACGCGCTCCAGGGACGCCAGCGAGCGTGCCAGCACCTTGGCCGTCTCCTCGCCCACATCGGGAATGCCCAAGGCGTAGATAAAGCGTGCCAGGGTCGGGGTCTTGCTGTTTTCGATGGCGCTGATCAGCTTCTTGCTGGAGATATCGGCAAAGCCTTCCAGGTCGATGATCTGTTCATATTTGAGCTTGTAGAGATCGGCCGGCGAACCGATGAGCTGTTCATCCACCAGTTGCTCGATGGTCTTGTCGCCCAGGCCGTCGATGTCCATGGCCCGGCGCGAGACGAAATGAATGATTGCCTGCTTGAGTTGCGCACCGCAGGCCAGGCGCCCGACGCAACGGTACACCGCGCCTTCGCTGACGGTTTCCTTGCCCTTGCTACGCTTGACCAGTTGCGTACGCTCCACATGGGAACCGCACACCGGGCAATTTTGCGGGATCTGCACGGCGCGGGCGTTTTCCGGGCGGCGTTCGGTGACCACCGAGACCACCTGCGGAATCACATCACCGGCACGGCGGATGATCACGGTGTCGCCAATCATCAGCCCCAGGCGTGCCACTTCGTCCATGTTGTGCAGGGTGGCATTGGACACGGTCACGCCGGCCACCTTGACCGGCTTGAGGCGCGCCACCGGCGTGACCGCACCGGTACGACCGACCTGGAACTCCACGTCGAGCAGCTCGGTGAGTTCTTCCATGGCCGGGAATTTGTGCGCGATCGCCCAGCGCGGCTCGCGGGCACGGAAGCCCAGTTCACGCTGGTAGGCAATGCTGTTGACCTTGAACACCACGCCGTCGATTTCATAGCCCAGCGCATTGCGGCGCTCGCCGATGTCGCGGTAGTAGTCCAGACATTCCTGGATACCCTTGGCCAGCTTCAATTCGTGGCTGATCGGCATACCCCACTTCTGCAACTGCTTGAGGTTGCCGATATGGGTGTCGCTGATATCCGCGGTCACCTGGCCGATGCCATAGCAGCAGAATTCCAGCGGGCGACTGGCGGTGATCTTCGAGTCCAGTTGGCGCAGGCTGCCCGCCGCGGCGTTGCGCGGGTTGGCGAAGGTCTTGCCGCCCACTTCCAGTTGCGAGGCGTTCAGCCGCTCGAAACCGGCCTTGGACATGAACACTTCACCGCGCACTTCCAGGGTGGCTGGCCAGCCCGTGCCGTGCAGTTTCAGGGGGATATTGCGCACGGTGCGCACATTGACGCTGATGTCCTCGCCGGTGGTGCCGTCGCCCCGGGTGGCACCGCGCACCAGCTCGCCATCCTGGTACAGCAGGCTGACCGCCAGGCCATCCAGCTTCGGCTCGCAGCTGTATTCCACCGCCGCGCCAGCGCCAAACAGATCGCCCACCGGCAGATCAAGGCCCTCGGTGACCCGGCGATCAAACTCCAGCATGGTGGTTTCATCGAAGGCGTTGCCCAGGCTGAGCATCGGGATCTCGTGCTTGACCTGGGTGAACGCCGACAATGCCGCACTGCCGACCCGCTGCGTCGGTGAATCACGCGTCACCAGTTCCGGGTGCTCGGCCTCCAGGGCCTTGAGTTCATGGAACAGGCGGTCGTACTCGGCGTCCGGGATGCTCGGCTCGTCGAGGACGTGGTAGCGGTAGTTATGCTGATCCAGTTCAGCACGCAGTTCGAGGATGCGGGTTTGGGCGGCGGTCATGGGTGTTCTCTCATAAAGCAAAAGAGCAGCCGAAGCTGCTCAATATGTTAGTGCACGGATTCTACAGACAACGCTTAAGATCGATCCTCAGCGTTTCTGTGTCAGGGCGCGACGCTCGAACTCGACGATGCGCTGACGGTAGTGTTCGATGGTCTGGGCGGTGAGCACGCTGCGCTGGTCGTCCTTGAGCTCGCCGTTGAGCTCCTGGGACAGCTTGCGGGCAGCGGCCACCATCACGTCGAACGCTTGTTTGGGGTGACGCGGGCCTGGCAGGCCAAGGAAGAAACTCACCGCCGGGGTGCTGAACAGGTCGATATCGTCCAGATCGAACGTGCCCGGCTTGACCGCGTTGGCCATGGAGAACAGCACTTCGCCGTTACCGGCCATGCTTTCGTGACGATGGAAGATATCCATCTCGCCAAAACGCAGGCCGCTTTCGAGGATGTTCTGCAAGAGTGCCGGGCCTTTGAAACCGCCGGCGTCGCGGCAGATCACGCTGATGACCAGGACTTCTTCGGCAGCCGGCTGATCGTTGACCGATTGGCGCGCCGCACTCTTGGCGGACGTCTCGTCCGGGAAATCGTCATCGCGGCTGCTGAAGCTCGGGCCATCATCGACGTCAAGGTTCAGGTCGCCCTGGTGCGGCTCGGCAACCGCCGCGCTAGCGCGCTTGCCACGCTTGGACGACGGCTCGCGGGCTTCACGCAGCGGGGCGCTCATCGACGGCAGGTCGTGCTCGTCCAGTTGCGGCTCTTTATGGGTATCCAGCACACGGGGCGGCCCCAGCAGCTCGGCGGCGCCGTCGTCGTCAGGCAAGTTGGACAGGTTTCGGTCCAGCCGGAACTTGAGCTTGCCCTTGCCACCGCGCATGCGGCGCCAGCCATCGAAAAGAATACCGGCAATGACAATAATGCCGATGACGATCAGCCACTCGCGCAGACCGATTTCCATGTAATCCCGTGCCTCTAATAAAAAATGCTGAAAAATAAGGGGTTTAGCACCGTGCAAACCGCTTTAAAACGTGGCGCCAACTCTATGTTCTGACTGACGTTTTGCCCACGCACACGAAAAATTGACATTAAACTAGCACGACCAAAGATAACTTTACACCGTCTGTCAAAATGCCTTGAACAAATATGTCCATTTGCCACTTTCCCCAGGCCGGTAAATCGCCCTACAGCGTGCTGTAAATTCTCTCTCCCAGCGTGGCTCAGGATTCCACCATCGCCATCGCCTCTTCCACATCCACTGCGACCAATCGCGAACAGCCGGGCTCATGCATCGTCACCCCCATCAACTGGTCGGCCATTTCCATGGCGATCTTGTTGTGGGTGATATAGATGAACTGCACCGTCTGGGACATCTCTTTGACCAACCGAGCGTAGCGTCCAACGTTAGCGTCATCCAGCGGTGCGTCAACCTCGTCGAGCATGCAGAACGGGGCCGGGTTCAACTTGAAGATGGCAAATACCAGGGCCAATGCGGTCAGGGCTTTTTCGCCGCCGGACAATAAATGGATGGTGCTGTTCTTCTTGCCCGGAGGCCGCGCCATGATCGTTACCCCTGTATCGAGTAGATCTTCGCCCGTCAGTTCCAAGTAGGCGCTGCCACCACCGAAAACTTTTGGGAATAACGCCTGTAAACCGCCATTAATCTGATCAAAGGTATCTTTGAAGCGGTTGCGGGTTTCCTTGTCGATCTTGCGGATCACGTTTTCGAGGGTGTCCAGGGCTTCAACCAGATCAGCGTCCTGGGCATCCAGATAACGTTTACGCTCGGACTGCTGCTGGTACTCATCGATAGCGGCGAGGTTGATCGCGCCCAGGCGTTGAATACGTACGGCAATTCGCTCAAGTTCTTCTTCGGCGTCTTTCTCGTTGGCCTGGGCGGTCAGGGTGTTGAGCACGCCGTGCAGGTCATAGCCATCTTCCAGCAATTGGTCTTGCAAGGTCTTGCGGCGCACGCTGAGGGCTTGCCATTCCATACGCTGTTGTTCGAGCTGGCCGCGGATCAACTGCGATTGCTGCTCGGCCATGGTGCGACGCTTTTCGGCGTCGCGCAGTTCACGGTCGGCGTCTTCCAGGGCGATCTGGGCGGTCTTGAGTTCGACATCGACGGTCATGCGCTTGTCGAGCAATTCCTCAAGCTTGAGGCGCAGCTCTTCCAGCGGCGCCTCGCCCTCCTCCAGGTTGAGGCTCAGTTGCTCGCGCTTTTCGGTCAGGCGTTCGGACTGCATCTCCAGGCGCTCAAGGGCCTGGCGCGTGGAATCATGCTGGGCGCGCAACGAGCCCAAGCGTACGGCCAACTGATGGGCGTGGTCCTTGTGCTGCCGGGCTTCCTGGCGCACGCGGTCAAGGCGCTCACGCAGGCTGTCGCGCTGGGCCAGCAGCAACTCGCGCTGCTCGGTGTCCAGGGCCATGCTGTCGAGGGCTTCCTGCAAGTGCAGGCGCGCTTCACCGATCTGTTCATGTTCCAGGGCGCGCTGTTCGCCCATCTCGGCCACTTCTTCGTCAAGACGGGTGCGGCGCAGGGTCAATTGCTCCACCTTGGCCCTGCTCGCAGACAACTGGGCTTTCAATTCGCCTTGCTGGCGCGCTTCGTCCTGCAACAGCCGACGCAGGTGTTCGCGGCCGGTTTCCTGCTGGCGCTGGGTAGCGCGCAGGGTTTGCAGTTCGGTTTCCAGGCTTTCCAGTGTGGCTTCGCGTTCTTCACGCTCAGCGCTCAGGTTGACGATTTCCTGGCCACGGGCCAATACGCCACTTTCCGCCTCACTGGCGCGGCGCACGCGCAGGAAGTGGCGGCCGACCCAATAACCATCGCGGCTGATCAAGCTTTCGCCGGCCGCCAATTGGCCACGTTGGGCCAAGGCTTGTTCAAGGGACTCCACGGGCCTGACCTGGCCCAGCCATGGCGCCAGATCCATCGCCGCCTCGACCTTGTCCAGCAAGCTGCCCGGTACCCGAGCACCCTCGGGCGCCGGGCTGAGAAGGCGCAAATCGCCCTGGGCAAACCCGGCCAGGTCAAAGCCGCCGAAATCATCTACCAGCACCGCTTGCAGATCGGCACCCAGCACGGTTTCCACCGCCAGTTCCCAGCCGGCTTCGACTTTCAAGCCTTCGGCCAGGCGTGGGCGCTCGGCCAAATGCTGGTCGCGCAGCCATTCGGCGGTGCCGGTGCCGGGGTCGAGCGCGGCTTGCTGCAAGGCTTCCAACGAAGCCAACCGACCATTGAGCCGCTGCAAGTCGCCCTGGGCTTGCTGCTGCGCCTGGGTCGCGGTGTGCAATTGCTGGCGCAGTTGCTCCAGGCGCTCCACTTGCTGTTCTTCGCTGGCCTCCAGCTCTTCCAGGGTCATTTCGCTTTCGGCCAGTTGTTCGCTCAGCGCCATGATCGCCGCGTCTTCCGGATCGGCAGCGAGCAATACGCGCTCCTCCTGCAACCGACGCTGGCGCTCGGCCAGACGTTCCATGCTGGTTTCCAACTGCTGGATGCGCGACTGCTGCACCTCGGCCTGGCGGCGTGGCTCGGCGGATCGCAGGTTGAAGGCGTCCCACTGTTCCTGCCAGCCGTGCATGGTGGCTTCGGATTCTTCCAGGGCGGCGGCGGCTTCTTCGGCGGCGGCGCTGGTGATTTCCTGCTCGGGGGTGAGCATGTCCAGCTCTTCGCCCAGGGTCAGCAGCAAGGTACGGTCATGGCCCAGGTGCGATTCGGTTTCCAGGCGTGCGCGTTCGGCTTCCTTCAAGTCATCCTGCAACTGGCGCAAACGCTGCTGGCCGTGCTGGATACTCTGCTCGACCCGGGCAATGTCACCGCCCACCGAATAGAAGCGGCCTTGCACCAGATTGAAGCGTTCGGACAACTCATGGTGACCGTCACGCAGGCGCTCAATGCTGGCGTCGGCATTGCGCTGCTCGGCCACCAGCGCTTCAAAGCTGACTTCCTGGGTGCCAATAATCGCTTCGCGCTGGCCCACCTGGTCATTCAATGCTTGCCAGCGCAGGGCCGACAATTGCGCCTTGAGCTGGCGCTCTTCACCCTTGTATTCCTGATACTTCTCGGCGGCCTGGGCCTGGCGGTGCAGGCGTTCGAGCTGGCGCTCCAGCTCTTCGCGCAGGTCGGTCAGGCGGGCGAGGTTTTCGTGGGTGCGGCGGATACGGTTTTCAGTCTCGCGGCGGCGCTCCTTGTATTTGGAGATGCCAGCCGCTTCTTCGATAAAGTTGCGCAGGTCTTCGGGCTTGGCTTCGATCAGCTTGGAGATCATGCCCTGCTCGATGATCGAGTAGCTGCGCGGGCCCAGGCCAGTGCCAAGGAAGATATCGGTGATATCGCGACGGCGACACTTGGTGCCGTTGAGGAAGTAACTGTTCTGGCTGTCGCGGGTGACTTTACGACGGATGGAAATTTCCGCGTAGGCTGCGTATTCGCCGATCAGGGTGCCGTCGGAATTATCGAATACCAGTTCGATACTGGCCTGGCTCACCGGCTTGCGGCTGGTGGAGCCGTTGAAGATGACGTCGGTCATCGACTCGCCGCGCAGGTTTTTCGCCGAGCTCTCGCCCATCACCCAGCGCACGGCGTCGATGATGTTCGACTTGCCGCAGCCATTGGGCCCCACCACCGCCGCCATGTTGCTGGGGAAGTTGACGGTGGTCGGGTCGACGAAGGATTTGAACCCCGCCAACTTGATGCACTTGAGCCGCACGCTTAGGCGTCCGCCAAGGCTGCGATGACCAGCGAACTGCTGCGCTGGCAATAGGCTGTGAGCACCAGGCGAATCTGCACCAGGTCACGGGCCAGTACTGCGGCGAGCAATTGCTCGAACAGCGCCAGGAACTCGCTCATGGACGCCTTGCGCTGATCCAGCGCCAGGTAATAGGCGCGGTTCATCGCCGGTTGCAGGTTTTCGACGGTTTCCTGCAAATACGGGTTGTTGGCGAAGGGGTACGCAGCGCGCATCACATTGAAGCTTTCTTCGACGAAAGCGCGGATGTCCTCACGCTCCAGGCTCAATTGAAGGCGTTGCTGGATCTGCAGAAACGGCGCCATGTCGGCCTGGGTCTGCCAGCCTTCGGCAACCGCATTGCCGAGCAGGATGTACATCTCGCCCATCAACGTACACAGGCTCTGCACCTTGTGCGCGGTGAGTTCGGTGACGTGGGCGCCACGGCGCGGCAGGATCGCAATCAGATGGCGGCGCTCAAGGATCAGCAAAGCTTCGCGCACGGAACCACGGCTGACGTTGAGCGCCAGCGTGACCTTCTGTTCCTGGATCCGCTCCCCAGGCATGAGATCGCCGCGAATGATACGTTCGGCGAGGTGGTGAGCAATTTGCTCGGCGAGACTGTCCGGCGCCTTGAACGTCATGTTTTCCCTTCAAAATCTGCTATCGGTACAAGCGCGGCAGTGTAGCGCATTGGCCCGCTGATGGCGCTACGCCCACCTTGGCGAATTTGGCACGAAATAAGCTACGTTGAAAGCCTGTAAGCCGCCAAAAACGCCGGTTCCAGAAGACTGGACCATAATTGAAAGTGTTGTGATCGTATTTTCTTGACCCTTAGGTCAGAAAACCATTGACCGAAAAGTCAGACATGACTAGATTCGGCGCAAAGCGGTTAACAACAATAATGAGTCTGCGAGGCCTTCCGTGATCCAGTTTTTACTTAACCAGGAACTCCGTAGCGAGCACGCCCTGGACCCCAACCTGACCGTGCTCAACTATCTGCGCGAGCATGTGGGCAAATCCGGTACCAAGGAAGGCTGCGCCAGCGGCGACTGTGGCGCGTGCACCGTGGTGGTCGGCGAGTTGCATACCGACGAGCAAGGCGTCGAGCAGATTCGTTATCGCAGCCTCAATTCCTGCCTGACGTTCGTGTCGTCACTGCACGGCAAACAACTGATCAGCGTCGAAGACCTCAAGCACCAGGGCCAACTGCACAGCGTGCAACAGGCCATGGTCGAGTGCCACGGTTCGCAGTGCGGCTTTTGCACCCCAGGTTTTGTGATGTCGCTGTTTGCCCTGCAAAAGAACAGCGATGCCCCCGACAGCCAGAAAGCCCATGAAGCCCTGGCCGGCAACCTGTGTCGTTGCACCGGTTATCGCCCGATCCTCGCCGCCGCCGAACAGGCCTGCTGCAACAAGCCCCAGGATCAATTCGACAGCCGCCAGGCTGAAACCATCGCCCGCCTCAAGGCCATCGCGCCGACGCAAACCGGTGAACTCAACAGCGGTGACAAGCGCTGCCTGGTGCCACTGACCGTCGCCGACCTGGCCGACCTCTATGACGCCTATCCGCAAGCCCGCCTGCTGGCCGGCGGCACTGACCTGGCGCTGGAGGTCACCCAGTTCCACCGCACCCTGCCGGTGATGATCTACGTCGGCAACATTGAAGCCATGAAGCGCATCGAGCAGTTCGACGACCGCCTGGAAATCGGCGCGGCCACCGCCCTCTCCGACTGCTACGCCGCGCTGCACCACGAATACCCGGACTTCGGCGAACTGCTGCAGCGCTTCGCCTCCCTGCAAATCCGCAACCAGGGCACACTGGGCGGCAATATTGGCAACGCTTCGCCCATTGGTGATTCGCCGCCGCTGCTGATTGCCCTGGGCGCCCAGATCGTGCTGTGCAAAGGCAACACACGCCGCACCCTGGCGCTGGAAGATTATTTCGTCGACTACCGCGTCACCGCGCGCCTGGACAGCGAGTTCATCGAGACCATCATCGTGCCCAAGGGCCACACGCTGTTCCGGGCCTACAAAGTGTCCAAGCGCCTGGACGACGATATTTCCGCGGTGTGCGCAGCGTTCAACCTGAACATCGACAACGGTGTGATCAGCGCGGCTCGCGTTGCCTTCGGAGGCATGGCCGCCACACCAAAACGCGCAAAAAATTGCGAGGCCGCGTTGGTGGGCGCCATCTGGAACTTGGCCACGATCGAGAAAGCCTGCGCCGCCCTGGCACAGGACTTCACCCCACTCTCGGACTTCCGCGCCAGCAAGGAATACCGCCTGCTCAGCGCGCAGAACCTGCTGCGCAAATACTTCATCGAACTGCAAACGCCGCACATCGAAACTCGGGTGACCGCTTATGTCTAACCATCACACCGTGGTAAAAACCGAGGCCGAACTTGCCGCACTCTTTGCCCAGGACCTCACCACCGGGGTAGGTCGCAGCGTCAAGCATGACAGCGCCGCCAAGCACGTCAGCGGTGAAGCGCAGTACATCGACGACCGCCTGGAATTTCCCAACCAGTTGCACCTGTATGCGCGCATGTCCGACCGCGCCCATGCCCGGATCATCAGCATCGACACCGCGCCCTGCTACGCCTTCGACGGCGTACGCATTGCCATCACCCATGAAGACGTACCGGGCCTGAAAGACATCGGGCCGTTGATGCCCGGCGACCCGCTGCTGGCCATCGACACCGTGCAGTTCGTCGGCCAGGTGGTACTGGCCGTGGCCGCCCGCGACCTGGAGACCGCACGCAAGGCGGCGATGGCGGCGGTGATCGAATATGAAGACCTGGAATCGGTACTGGATGTGGTCGAGGCGTTTCGCAACAAGCACTTCGTGCTCGACAGCCACACCCACCAGCGCGGCGATTCGGCCACTGCGCTGGCAAGCGCCAAGCACCGTATCCAGGGCACCTTGCATATCGGTGGCCAGGAACACTTCTATCTGGAAACCCAGATCTCTTCGGTGATGCCCACCGAAGACGGCGGCATGATCGTCTACTGTTCCACGCAAAACCCCACCGAAGTGCAGAAGCTGGTGGCCGAAGTGCTTGACGTGTCGATGAACAAGATCGTCGTGGACATGCGCCGCATGGGCGGCGGGTTCGGCGGCAAGGAAACCCAGGCCGCCAGCCCGGCGTGCCTGTGCGCCGTGGTGGCGCGCCTCACTGGCCAGCCGACCAAGATGCGCCTGCCACGGGTCGAAGACATGCTGATGACCGGCAAGCGTCACCCCTTCTATATCGAATACGACGTAGGGTTTGACGACAACGGCCGACTGCACGGCATCAACCTGGAACTGGCGGGTAACTGCGGTTGTTCGCCGGACCTGTCCAACTCGATTGTCGACCGCGCCATGTTCCACGCCGACAACTCGTATTACCTGGGCGACGCCACGGTCAATGGCCATCGCTGCAAGACCAACACTGCCTCCAACACGGCCTATCGCGGCTTCGGCGGCCCCCAAGGCATGGTCGCCATCGAGGAAGTGATGGACGCCATTGCGCGCCATCTGGGCCAAGACCCGTTGGCGGTGCGCAAGGCCAACTACTACGGCAAGACCGAACGCAACGTCACCCACTACTACCAGACCGTCGAGCACAACATGCTCGAAGAAATGACCGCCGAACTGGAAGCCAGCAGCCAATATGCCGAGCGCCGCGAAGCGATCCGCCTCTACAACGCCCACAGCCCGATCCTGAAAAAAGGCCTGGCGCTGACCCCGGTGAAATTCGGTATTTCGTTCACCGCCAGCTTCCTCAACCAGGCCGGCGCGCTGATCCATATCTACACCGATGGCAGCATCCACCTGAACCACGGCGGCACCGAGATGGGCCAGGGCTTGAATACCAAGGTCGCGCAAGTCGTGGCCGAGGTATTCCAGGTAGAAATCGACCGCGTCCAGATCACCGCCACCAACACCGACAAGGTACCCAACACCTCGCCCACCGCTGCCTCCAGCGGCGCCGACCTGAACGGCAAGGCCGCGCAGAATGCGGCCGAAACCATCAAGCAGCGCCTGGTGGAATTTGCGGCGCGCAAGTACGACGTAAGCGAGGCGGACGTGGAGTTTCGCAACGGCCATGTGCGCGTGCGCGAGCAGATCCTGAGCTTCGAGGCGTTGATCCAGCAGGCGTATTTCGCCCAGGTATCGCTCTCCAGCACAGGTTTCTACAAAACCCCGAAAATCTTCTACGACCGCAGCCAGTCACGCGGGCGGCCGTTCTACTACTACGCGTTCGGCGCGGCCTGCTGCGAAGTGATCGTCGACACCCTGACCGGCGAATACAAAATGCTGCGCACCGACATCCTGCATGACGTGGGCGCCTCGCTGAACCCGGCCATCGACATCGGCCAGGTGGAAGGCGGCTTCATCCAGGGCATGGGCTGGCTGACCATGGAAGAGCTGGTGTGGAACAACAAGGGCAAGCTGATGACCAACGGCCCGGCCAGCTACAAGATCCCGGCAGTGGCCGACATGCCGCTGGACCTGCGGGTGAAGCTGGTAGAGAACCGCAAGAACCCGGAAGACACGGTGTTCCATTCCAAGGCCGTGGGCGAGCCGCCGTTCATGCTAGGGATTGCGTCGTGGTGTGCGATCAAGGACGCGGTGGCGAGTTTGGCTGACTATCGCCAGCAGCCCAAGATCGATGCGCCGGCCACGCCCGAGCGGGTGTTGTGGGGGTGTGAGCAGATGCGGCAGTTGCGGGCAGCGAAAGCTGTCGAGGCTGACACTGAATTGGCTTCGCTCTAGACCCAGGCGCTGCCATCGCGGGCAAGCCCGGCTCCCACATTTTGAGGTGCTAACCCGATCAAATGTGGGAGCTGGCTTGCCTGCGATAGCGGCCGAACTAACAGCAGAAATGTTGAGGTAGACATGGACAACTGGATCAGCGCCCTCGCCACCCTGCACAATCAGGGCGAACCCTGCGTGCTCGTCACCATCATCGAAGAACTCGGCTCAACCCCGCGCAACGCCGGTTCCAAGATGGTCATCAGCGCCGCGCACACCTTCGACACCATCGGCGGCGGGCATCTGGAATACAAGGCGATGCAGATCGCCCGAGACATGTTGGTGCGCGGCCAGCAGAACACCCATCTGGAGCGCTTCAGCCTCGGCGCCAGCCTGGGCCAGTGCTGCGGTGGCGTCACCGTGCTGTTGTTCGAGCCCATGGGCCAGGCGCAGGCGCACATCGCCGTGTTTGGCGCCGGCCATGTCGGCCGTGCGTTGGTGCCATTGCTGGCAAGCCTGCCCTGCCGGGTGCGCTGGATCGATTCCCGCGAGCAGGAATTCCCGCAGCACATCCCCCAAGGCGTGCGTAAAATCGTCAGCGAAGAGCCGGTCGACGAAATTGCCGACTTGCCAGCAGGCAGTTACTGCATCGTCATGACCCACAACCACGCGCTGGACCTGGAACTGACTGCCGCCCTGCTCAAGCGCAACGACTTCGCCTACTTCGGCCTGATTGGCTCGAAAACCAAGCGGGTCAAATTCGAACACCGCCTGCGTGATCGCGGCTTTGACGCCGCGCAGTTGCAACGCATGCGTTGCCCCATGGGCCTCCCCGAGGTCAAGGGCAAGCTTCCGGTGGAGATCGCCATCTCCATCGCCGGCGAAATCATCGCCACCTATAACGCCAATTTCGGCCAGCACCTTGCCGGCGCCGAACCTATTGCCAAACTGCTGCCGGCTTCGCGCCGCAGCCACGCTATCTGAATTGAGACGATCATGCCTTTGACTCGCAAAGCCTACCGTGCCGCCATCCTGCACAGCATCGCCGACCCTGCCATCGCGGGGATCGAAGCCTCTTATGAATATTTCGAGGACGGCCTGCTGGTGATCGACAACGGCCAGATCAGTGCCCTCGGGCACGCCAGCGACCTGCTGCCGAGCCTGCCCGCCGATATCGACATCACCCATTACCAGGACGCGCTGATTACCCCTGGCTTGATCGACACCCATATCCACCTGCCACAGACCGGGATGGTCGGCGCCTATGGCGAGCAACTGCTGGACTGGCTCAACACCTACACCTTCCCTTGTGAAAGCCAGTTTGCCGACAAGGCTCACGCCGAAGAAGTCGCGGATATTTTCATCAAGGAACTGCTGCGCAACGGCACCACCACAGCGCTGGTGTTCGGCAGCGTGCACCCGCAATCGGTGAATGCATTCTTTGAAGCGGCCGAGAAACTCGACCTGCGCATGATCGCCGGCAAGGTGATGATGGACCGCAACGCGCCGGACTACCTCACCGACACCGCCGAATCCGGCTACCAGGAAAGCAAGGCGCTGATCGAGCGCTGGCACGGCAAGGGGCGCCTGCATTACGCGGTGACGCCACGCTTCGCCCCTACGAGCACGCCGGAGCAACTGACGCTGGCCGGTCAGCTGCTGGGCGAGTACCCGGATTTGTACATGCAGACCCACATCAGCGAGAACAAGCAGGAAATCGAGTGGGTCAATGAGCTGTTCCCGGAGCGCAACGGCTACCTGGATGTCTACGACCACTACAAGCTGCTCGGCGAGCGCTCGGTGTTTGCCCACGGCGTACACCTGTGCGACGACGAATGCGCACGGCTGGCAGAGACCGGCTCGGCGGTGGCGTTCTGCCCGACTTCGAACTTCTTCCTCGGTAGTGGGTTGTTCAACCTGCCGATGGCCGAGAAACACAACTTGAACGTGGGCCTGGGCACCGACGTGGGCGGCGGCACCAGCTTCTCGCTGCTGCAAACCCTGAACGAAGCCTACAAGGTCATGCAACTGCAAGGTGCGCGGCTGAGCCCGTTCAAGTCGCTGTACCTGGCCACCCTGGGCGGCGCTCGAGCGCTGCGCCTGGAAGACAAGATCGGCACGTTGCAACCAGGCACCGATGCAGACTTCCTGGTGTTGGATTACAACGCCACGCCGCTGCTGAGCTACCGCCTGAAACAGGCCAATAACATTGCCGAGACGTTGTTTGTGCTGATGACGCTTGGGGATGATCGGACGGTGTTGCAGACCTATGCAGCCGGGCAGCTGGTGCACCAGCGCTGATTCAAGCTACACAACCAAAGTGGGAGCTGGCTTGTGTGGGAGCTGGCTTGCCTGCGATAGCATCACCGCGGTGTAACTGATACACCGCGGCGCCTGCATCGCGGGCAAGCCCGGCTCCCATACAAGCCTGCTCCCACATTTGATTGGGTTTACAACTTTACAGACGAACGCCCAGGTTTTTTAGTCTGTAAAAGGTGCGAAAACACCGCATGCAAATCATCCGACGCACTCTCTTCATCGAGGTTGAGCTTGCTGTCGATGTGATCCATGTGATGCATCATCAAGTTCACCGCCAACGTCGCATCCCGGGCTTCGATCGCGTCAATCAACTGGGTGTGTTCATCGTAGGAACAGTGCGAGCGGTTGCCGCTTTCGTACTGAGCGATGATCAATGACGTCTGGGACACCAGGCTGCGCTGGAAGCTGATCAGCGGCGCGTTCTTCGCGGCTTCGGCCAGCTTCAAGTGGAACTCGCCAGAGAGACGGATACCGGCGCCACGGTCACCGCGCGAGAAGCTGTCTCGCTCGTCGTTGACCATCTGGCGCAACTCGGCCAACTGCTCGGCCGTGGCGTGCTGCACCGCCAATTCTGTGATCGCCCGCTCCACCAGGCGCCGGGCCATGAACACCTGGCGTGCTTCTTCGACGCTTGGGCTGGCAACCACCGCACCGCGATTGGGCCGCAGCAGTACCACGCTTTCATGGGCCAGGCGCGACAGCGCGCGGCGAATGATGGTGCGGCTCACGCCGAAGATCTCGCCCAGTGCCTCTTCACTCAATTTGGTTCCGGGCGCCAGGCGTTGTTCAAGGATCGCCTCGAAGATATGCGCATAGACGATATCGTCCTGGGTTCCGCTGCGACCGGCCTTGCCGGCTCGCGGTTGTTTCTTGAGAGGTTGCAACTGTTCGTTCATGGGCACTCGGGTTTGAGAACGGCGAATTAACGGTAATACGGCAACAGCGTGTCGCTGGCAAGTATCACCTAAAAACAGCGCACATTGTACACAACCCACTGCGCCAACACACTGTACGGCTGTTTGCGGGCTCGGCTGTATTGCAATGACTCGTTACGTTTGAGTTTAGGCTTGAATCAGAGCCGCCAGCGGCAAATTCCCGGCAATAAGGAACACCTCTCCATGACCGACGCCACCCAAGCGCCCTTGCGCCCACTGGCCGACACTTCTGCGTCGGCCGTCGTCGCCGGCTTTATCGCCATGATGACCGGCTACACCAGCTCCCTGGTGCTGATGTTCCAGGCCGGCCAGGCCGCCGGCTTGACCACGGCGCAGATTTCTTCGTGGATCTGGGCGATTTCCATCGGCATGGCGGTGTGCAGCATCGGCCTGTCCCTGCGCTATCGCACACCGATCACCATCGCCTGGTCCACCCCTGGCGCGGCGCTGCTGATCACCAGCCTGGGCGGCGTGAGCTATGGCGAGGCCATCGGTGCCTACATCACCTGCGCGGTACTGGTGACGCTCTGCGGTTTGACCGGCAGCTTTGAGAAACTGGTCAAGCGGATTCCGGCGTCACTGGCGGCGGCGTTGCTGGCGGGGATCCTGTTCAAGATCGGCAGCGAGATTTTCGTCGCCGCCCAGCATCGTACCGGGCTGGTGCTGGGGATGTTCTTCACCTACCTGATCATCAAGCGCCTGTCGCCGCGTTATGCCGTGCTGGCCGCCTTGCTCATCGGTACCGCCTTGTCAGGGCTGATGGGGCTGCTGGATTTCAGCGGTTTTCATCTGGAGGTGGCGACGCCTGTTTGGACGACGCCGCACTTCTCGCTGGCGGCGACCATCAGCATCGGCATTCCGCTGTTCGTGGTGGCCATGACCTCGCAGAACATGCCCGGCGTAGCCGTGCTGCGAGCCGACGGCTACACCGTGCCGGCGTCGCCGTTGATCACCATCACCGGCCTGGCGTCACTGGTGCTAGCACCGTTCGGCTCCCACGGCATCAACCTGGCGGCGATCAGCGCCGCGATCTGCACCGGGCCGCACGCCCATGAAGACCGCAACAAGCGCTACACCGCTGCGGTGTGGTGTGGGGTGTTCTATGGGATTGCCGGGGTATTCGGCGCCACGCTGGCAGCATTGTTCGCAGCCCTGCCCAAGGAACTGGTGCTGTCGATTGCGGCGTTGGCGTTGTTTGGCTCGATCATCAATGGCTTGAGCATCGCCATGAATGAGCCGAAGGAACGGGAAGCGGCGCTGATCACCTTTATGGTCACGGCGTCAGGCTTGACGTTGTTTTCCATCGGTTCGGCGTTCTGGGGGATTGTGGCGGGGGTGTTGACGCTGCTGATTCTGAATTGGCGCAAGGCATAAAAAAACGGCGACCCTCAGGTCGCCGTTTTTTTCAGTATCACTTCGCCGCGTTGATCGGCTTTTCCGGATACCACACGTCCAGCAACGGGCTGACTTCAGCCTTGGTCAGCTCGGAACGGGTTTTCAGCCAGGCTTCGACCGCAGCACGCTGCTCTTCGGAGACCGAGCCACGCTTTTGCAGGCAAACCAGACCGTAGTCATCGCCGCCGACATAGCCCAGGCCATTGGCTTCCATGGCTTCTTTGATGAATGCTTCGAGGAAAGCGTCGATAGCTTCTTCACTCAGGCCTTCGTTGAAGTCCAGGTTCAGTTCGAAACCCAGCTCTTGAAATTCATCAACGCACAGTTTTTTGCGCAGACGCTGGGAACGGTTAGTCGCCATTGGAACAATCCTCATAAGTATTAACGGGCGGCACTTTAGCAGTTTAAGGCGGCAATTGCCCGAATCTCTGGGACCGACGGGCAAATGCGCGCAAAAAAACCGCGATTAGCAGCTATCGTTCAGCTACAAGCAGCGCCAGCTTGGGGCATAATGCCGACACTTTCGTGACCACTGAGGGATTTTCTTCCATACCCCTCGCCTTTTTCACCCTCCTCAGCAGTAGGGTTTTATTTCTTATGATCAAATCTTTGCGTTCAGTGTTACTTGCCAGTGTTGTCTTGCCCCTGGCCCTTTCCGTTTCCGCTGCTCCCGTCAATAACACCCTGCCACCCAGCGTTGCGCAGGCCTTGCAGAAGGCCAAGCTGCAAAATACCGCGCTGTCCTTGGTGATGCTGCCCCTGAACGGCCCTGGTACCCCTACGGTCTTCAACGCCGACGTCTCGGTGAACCCGGCTTCCACCATGAAGCTGGTCACCACTTATGCGGCCCTGGAAATGCTCGGCCCCAACCATCAGTGGAAGACCGAGTTCTACACCGATGGCACCCTCAGCGGCGGCGTATTGCGTGGCAACCTGTACCTCAAGGGAGGCGGCGACCCCAAGCTGAACATGGAAAAGCTCTGGCTGCTGATGCGCGACCTGCGCGCCAATGGCGTTCAGCAAGTCACCGGCGATCTGGTGCTAGACCGTAACTTCTTCAACCAGCCGCAATTACCCGAGTTCAACGACGACGGCAACGATGAGAACAAGCCGTTCCTGGTCAAGCCCGACGCCTTGCTGGTCAACCTCAAGGCCCTGCGCTTCGTGACCCGCAATGATTCGGGGCGGGTGATCGTATCGGTCGAGCCGCCGATTGCCAGCATTCGCATCGACAACCAGGTGAAAGTCACCAACGCCAAGCAGTGCACCGGTGACGTGCGCTACAGCCCGGTGACCGCCGCCGACGGCAGCGTGACCGTGACCGTCAGCGGCCAATTGGGTGATGGCTGCAGCTCGCAGACTTACCTGTCGCTGCTCGACCACGCCACCTACACCGCCGGCGCCGTGCGGGCGATCTGGAAGGAGTTGGGCGGTACCATCCAGGGCCGTGATATCCAGGCTCCGGTGCCCAAGGATGCCAAGGTGCTGGCCCGCGCCTTCTCGCCGGACCTGGCGGAGATCATCCGCGACATCAACAAGTACAGTAACAACACCATGGCCCAGCAGTTATTCCTGAGCCTGGGTGCGCAATTTCGCAACGATGCCGATGGCGACGATGCCAAGGCCGCGCAACGCGTCGTGCGCCAGTGGCTGGCCAAGAAAGGCATCACCGCGCCGCACCTGGTGATGGAAAACGGCTCCGGCCTGTCCCGCGCCGAACGGGTCAGCGCCCGGGAGATGGCGGCCATGCTGCAAGCGGCGTGGAAAAGCCCTTATGCAGCAGAGTACATCAGCTCGATGCCGATCGCCGGCACCGACGGCACCATGCGTAAACGCCTGAAAACCACCGCCTTGCGCGGCGAAGCCCACGTAAAGACCGGCACCTTGAACACCGTACGCGCCATTGCCGGTTACAGCCGCGACAACAATGGCAATACCTGGGCGGTGGTGGCGATTCTCAACGACTCCAAGCCTTGGGGAGCCTCGTCGGTGTTGGATCAGGTGCTGCTGGACCTGTATCGCCAGCCGAAGGCCGTTGCGGCCGCGCCGGTCCTCTAAGCACCCCATTACCCTGTCTGATCGTTCCCACGCTCTGCGTGGGAATGCTGTTTTGGACGCTCTGCGTCCGCGCTCAAGGCGTGACGCGGAGCGTCTTAGGATGCATTCCCACGCAGAGCGTGGGAACGATCATTCAAGCATCAGGGCTTCCTCGACCCGGTCCCTGCCCGCCTGCTTGGCCACGTACACCGCCGAATCAGCGCGCAGCAGCAACCCATCAATGCCTTCGTCAATCCGCCAACTGGCCACGCCGAAACTGGCGGTAACCACCCCCACCGTTTCCATCGACGCATCACGCAACGACTGCCACAACTGTATCGCCAGGCTGTATGCCTGCGCGCCATCGGTGTTGGGGCACAGCACCACGAACTCTTCCCCACCGATCCGGCAAAACACATCGGTGCGGCGCAAGCGCTGGCCGATACGCTTGCACAACTCCTGCAACACGCTGTCGCCCACGGCATGGCCATGCTGATCGTTGATGCGCTTGAAGTGGTCGATATCGAGCATGATCAACGACAGCGCGCCAGATATACGGTTGAGCCGAAGCATTTCGCCCTTGAGACGATCCTGGAAATAGCGCCGGTTATAGATCCCTGTCAGGGAGTCGGTGATGGACAACGCGCGCAGTTCTTCCTCGACCCGTTTGAGATCAGAAATATCCGATACATAACCGTGCCAAAGCGTACCGCCTCCCGGCAACTCTTCCGGCGTCGCTTCGCCGCGAATCCAGCGCAGGCCTCGCTGGGGTAATTGCACGCGGTACTCTTCTCGCCAATGGCTCATTTGCAACGCAGAAAGGCGTATCGACGCACGCACTCGCTCCAGATCCAAAGGGTGAATGCGCTCCAGGACCGTGCGCGCATCCTTCTGCAGCATGCCCAGCTCGATTTCATAGATATCGCGCATGCCTTCGCTGGCATAGATGAAACGCCCGTTGTCCTGGGGCTCCAGGGTGAACTGGAAGATGCCACCAGGCACATGGGCGCTGAGTTTTTTCAGCAGGCGGTCGCGGACGGCAAGGGCCTCATAGGCGCGCTTTTGCTCGGTGACATCCAGGTAAATCGCCAGGTGCCCGACCCATAGGCCATGGTCATCCAAGAGCACGGTCGGCAACATGTTGACCGTCAACTGGCTGCCATCCTTGCGCACCAGCGTCCACTCACGTCCTTCATGTTGACTGTCCGGGCTCTCCACCAGCATCGCCTGACTCGCTGGAATGCGCTTGCCCAGCGCCCTGCTCAACGGCTCGGCGCGGGCGTCGAGTTCCACGGCCACATGCAAACGGTCCAAGGTCATATGCCCCAGCACCTCCTCGGCCGTAAAGCCCAACATCTGTTCGGCACCGGCATTGAAGGTGTTGATCACACCGCGCAGGTCAGTGGCAATGATCGCCACTTGAGTCGCCGCATTCAACACGCTGCGCAGTTGCCCATGGGCGCCACGCAACTCCTGCTCACGGGCACGCAATTGAACGGTGCGTTGCTCCACCAGTTTCAGTGCGCGCTGGCGCTGGCTGACCAACATGTAAAGCAGCGCACTGAGCAAGGCGCTGAGCAACACGCCCATCGCCAGAATGGTGTGCATCGAAGAATGGTTGGCCCTGTCGAACACTTCGCTGGCGCTCAGGCTCAGGGCATAGACATGATCCCCCAGGGAGAGGCGGCGTGCAGCCGTCAAGCCACTACTGCCCAACGCGTTACTGGACGCATACAACACCCGTTGCTGGGTGTCGGAGGTGTCTACGATCTGCATCACCAGGTTGTCACGGTTGGGCCTGGGCAACCCCTCGGCCACCAGCTGGCGCATGCTGATCACCGCCATCACAAAACCATAAGGCTCGGCCCCCACGACTTTGCTCACGGGCGCCACCAATAACACGCCTGCCGCATAAGCGGGCTCCACCCCCACCAATTGCATGGGCTGTGACACCGCCAACTGGCCGCTTTGTTGCGCACGCTCCAGCGCTGCACGGCGCAGGGGCTGCGCCAGCAGATCAAAGCCCAGCGGCGAGCCCAGCAAACTTTGCGTCTGGCTGTACAGCACAGGTACGTATTCATCGCGCTCGGCCGCTGGCGCCAATTCACCGGAGGTATTCAGTTCGCGGATACTGAAGGGAATGCCACGCTGGCGAGAAATGTCCTGTTCAAACAGGCTGCGCTGCGGGCGAAATATCCGTGGTGCCCAGGCATAAGCGCGAGCATGCAACAACAGCGGTTTGGCGAAACCGTCGAACTCGGTGCGGGACACCTCGCCGGAATTGACGAAGAAACGCTGCAGGCTGCCCAGGCGTTGTTCCTGGTCTTCAAAACGTTCCTGGATGCGGCTGTAGCGCTCGTTGACCAGCAACTGGAACCGCTGGCGCACCTGTTGCTGATACAGATCCGAAGCCGCCCACGCGACGACCACCGTCAGCGCGCTACCAACCACTAACACCACCAATGCCACCAGCCAAGCCGATGCCTGCTCACTGATAAAACCAAGGATTTTCGGGCGAACGACTTGCATCGGCATAGGCAACACTCACAGCGCCAGTGTGCGGGGGTGTCACTTTGGCTAGGGCTTAAGTTATAGCCATCGGTCATGGGTTTGACCAGTGCAAAACCGTCAACGGACTTATTGTGGCGAGGGAGTTTGCTCCCGCTCGGGTGCGAAGCGCCCGCAAGTTTCCGGGGCCGCTGCGTAGCCCAGCGGAAGCAAGCTCCCTCGCCACAGAAGCTCGCTCCTACAGGGGAAAATCAGCGTGCGGTGATTTTCCAGGCGCGGTGGATCTTGGCATTGCGCGCAAAATCCGGGTCGATGGTCTTGTCGCTGATTTCCTCGACCGCATAGCGTTCGCTGAGGTTGTCTTCCAGCTGGAACTTGCGGAAGTTGTTGGAGAAGTACAGCACGCCACCCGGCGCCAGGCGCGCCATGGCCAGGTCGAGCAACTGCACATGGTCACGCTGCACGTCGAAGATGCCTTCCATGCGCTTGGAGTTGGAGAAGGTCGGCGGGTCGATGAAAATCATGTCGAATTCATCGCGGCTCGCTTCCAGCCACGCCATCACGTCACCCTGTTCCAGGCGGTTCTTGTCGGAGAAGCCGTTGAGGGAGAAATTGCGACGCGCCCAGTCCAGATAGGTCTTGGACAGGTCGACGCTGGTGGTGCTGCGCGCGCCGCCCTTGGCAGCATGCACACTGGCTGTGGCGGTGTAGCAATACAGATTGAGGAAGCGCTTGCCCGCCGCTTCCTTCTGGATGCGCATGCGCATCGGGCGATGATCGAGGAACAGGCCGGTGTCCAGGTAATCGGTGAGGTTGACCAGCAACTTAACGCCGCCTTCACTGACCTCGGTGAACTTGCCTTGGGCACTCTGACGCTCGTATTGCTTGGTGCCGCTCTGACGCTCACGACGCTTGACCACCACACGGCTCTTGTCGACGTTCAGTGCCTGGGGAATTGCCGCCAAGGCATCGAACATGCGCGCCGAGGCTTTTTCCGGGTCGATGGATTTAGGCGCGGCGTATTCCTGTACGTGCACCCAATCGTGGTACAGGTCGATAGCCATGGAGTATTCAGGCATGTCAGCGTCATACACACGGTAGCAATCCACCCCTTCGCGCTTGGCCCATTTGCCCAACAGCTTGAGGTTCTTCTGCAGGCGGTTGGCGAACATCTGCCCGCCTTCGCTCAAGCGCGCCTGTTCCACCACGGGGGCCGGGGCGGGCTTGATCGGGTTGCCGTTCTTGTTGTACTGACGCTCTGCCGGCTCGCTCGGGGCCTGGTCGTAGGCCGCTTGCTCACGTTCGGCCTGGCGCTGTTCAGGAGTGCGGCGTTCGCCCGTCACGAACTGGTCCGGGTTGACCTTGATCAGCAGCAATTTGCACGGCAATGCGCCGTTCCAGAACGAATACTGTTTGTGGCTACGGATACCCATGCGCTTGCCCAGGTCCGGCGCGCCGGTAAACACCGCCGCTTCCCAGCCCATGCAGGCCTGGCGCAGGCGCTCGCCGAGGTTCTGGTAGAGGTACAGCAGGCTGGCTTCATCACCCAGGCGCTCGCCGTAAGGTGGGTTGCAGATGACCAGGCCTTTCTGGTTCTGGTCCGGGCGCGGCTCGAAAGTACCGACTTCGCCTTGGTACACCTTGATCCAATGGCTCAGCCCGGCGCGCTCGATGTTATTGCGAGCAGGCTGGATCAAGCGTGGGTCGGCTTCATAGCCACGCACCCACAACGGCGGCTTGTTCATGCCGATAGCGGCACGCTCAGTGGCTTCTGCGTGCAGTTTTTTCCACAACGCCGGGACGTGGCCCAGCCAGGTGGTGAACCCCCACAGTTCACGATTGAGGTTGGGGGCCATGTCGGCGGCGATCATCGCGCCCTCGACCAGAAAGGTACCCACACCGCACATCGGGTCTGTCAGCGCGCCGCCTTCGGCCGCAATACGCGGCCAGCCGGCGCGGATCAGGATCGCCGCCGCCAGGTTTTCCTTCAGCGGTGCCGCGCCCTGCTGCAGGCGGTAGCCGCGCTGGTGCAGGCTGTGGCCGGAAAGGTCCAGGGACAGGATGGCTTCGCCACGGTCCAGGCGCAGGTGAATGCGCAGGTCAGGGTTGATCTTGTCGATGGATGGACGTTCGCCGGTCGGGGTGCGCAGTTTGTCGACGATCGCATCCTTGACCTTCAGCGCGCCGAAGTGGGTGTTGTCGATGCCCGAGCCGTGCCCGCTGAACTCCACCGCAAGGGTACCGTCGGGGACCATGTGGTCAGCCCATTCGATGTCCAGCACGCCGTGGTAAAGATCCTCGGCGTCCTTCATCGGGAAGCGCTTGAGCACCAGCAACACACGGTTGGCCAGGCGCGACCAGAGGCACAGGCGGTAGGCGGTTTCCATGTCGGCCATGCCGCGCACGGCCGAGGTGTGCTCGCGGGCTTCCTCAAGGCCAAGCCCGACGGCTTCCTCGATCAGCAGGCCTTCGAGGCCCTTGGGGCAGGTGAGGAAGAGTTCAAAACGGTCCGACATGGGGCATTCCAGGCTTTTCAGCAATAAGTGAACAGGCGACGCATCGCCGGTTCGGTTTTCAATCAAGCACTTTTCTCGAAGAGTGCTCGCGTGGCACGAATGTGCCGTTCCACCCCGTCTGACGGGCCCTTGAGCCTTTATTGGCGAGGCAGAAGAAGAATGTTGTGCAATAAAAAGAAATATTCCGACCCTTCGTCGAATAATAACCGACTGCAACAGGCGGTCATTCTCACCAAGGGATTAAACCTTTCCTCTGTGCAGGGCACATCATAGCTGGCTTTGCCCTATAAAAGGGGCGAATAACCATCCCAGCTTATGGCTATAGCATCGTTATCGTTACGTGCTTATGACAAAACGATCATTGAATACATGTGACCTATTGGTTAGAACTCAACACAGGTTGGCGCCGTAACGGTGCCGACACATCGGCTCGCCACGCCGGCAGCGAGCCCACCAACGGCAGAAAAACTCTGCCCGGCCTTGGACAAGGCCGAAGGATATCTAGACAGTCAACAAGTGAGGGAAACACCCTATGAGAAGACTTAAGCGTGATCCGTTGGAAAGAGCATTTTTACGCGGATATCAATATGGCGTTCATGGAAAATCCCGTGAGCTTTGCCCATTTACTCTACCGTCGGTACGCCAAGCCTGGATCAACGGCTGGCGAGAAGGACGCGGCGACAACTGGGACGGTATGACTGGCACTGCGGGCATCCACAGACTCAACGAACTTCACGCCGTCGGCTAATCAGGGGCACTTTATTCCGACACACATCTCTGAACGAGTAACGACTTAACCACGCGCGCCCCATCCGGGCGGCGGGCTTCGGCCCAGGGGCTCCTTTATGGAGCCCTTTTTATTGCCCCGCAGATTGTCAGCGCAAGGCAGCGATGGCATCCACCGACTGGCGAATCAACGCCGGCCCTTTATAGATAAAGCCGGAGTACAACTGCACCAGGCTGGCGCCAGCCGCGATCTTCTCGGCCGCGTGCTTGCCTTCGGTAATACCGCCCACCGCGATGATCGGCAAACGCCCGGCCAACTCGGCCGCCAGCACCTTGACGATATGGGTACTCTTGTCACGCACTGGCGCGCCCGACAGGCCGCCCGCCTCGTCACCATGGGCCAGGCCTTCGACGCCCACGCGGCTGAGGGTGGTGTTGGTTGCAATCACCGCGTCCATCCCTGAATCCACCAGGGCCTGGGCCACCAGTACGGTTTCTTCATCGCTCATGTCCGGCGCGATCTTGATGGCCAGGGGCACACGCTTGCCGTGACGCACGGCCAGGTCTTCCTGGCGCTGGCGCAAGGCTTCGAGCAGTTGCTTGAGGGAATCGCCAAATTGCAGGCTGCGCAGGCCCGGAGTGTTGGGCGAGCTGACGTTGACGGTGACATAGCTGGCGTGGGCGTAGACCTTGTCCAGGCATATCAGGTAGTCATCCACCGCACGTTCCACAGGGGTGTCAAAGTTCTTGCCGATGTTGATACCCAGGATGCCGGTGTATTTCGCCGCCTGAACCCGCGACAGCAGATGGTCGACGCCGAGGTTATTGAAGCCCATGCGATTAATGATCGCCTCCGCTTCCGGCAGGCGGAAAATGCGGGGCTTGGGGTTGCCCGGTTGCGGTCGTGGGGTCACGGTGCCGATTTCGACAAAGCCGAAACCCAACTGCGCAAACCCGTCGATGGCGGCGCCGTTCTTGTCCAGGCCGGCTGCCAGCCCGACCGGGTTGGGGAAGTCGAGCCCCATCACCGACACCGGCATTTTCGCCGGTGCCTTGCATACCAGGCCATTGAGCCCCAGGCGGCCACCAGCGCCGATCAGGTCCAGGGACAGATCGTGGGAGGTTTCCGGGGAAAGTTTGAACAACAGCTGGCGGGCCAGGTTATACATGGGCGGGCTAGACTCGGATGGCGGTAAAAGGTGGCGGTGATTATAGCCGCGGCGGTGGGTTGCATGCGAGGCATGACACTCGATCTCATTGACGCTGCGCCATCAAGGCCTCATAGCGCACCCAGATCCTCTCGGCGTAGCGCAGGCGTAATGCCTCACGCTGAGGGCCGGGGCCGGGCCCAACGTTGTAAGCGCCCACTGCCGTCCAGTTGTAGCCAAAACGCTGTATAAAATCGGCAAGAATCGAGGCGCCTACTTCCACCGACAGGCAAGGTTCGTTCAACAACCGCTCTTCGGTAATACCCTGCTTGAGCAAACGAGGCAGGTGAATGCTGTTTATCTGCATCAAGCCAATATCCCGTGTGCCGTTTCGGTTGCTGTAGTTCATTGCTTGCGCACGGTAACCCGACTCGACTGAGGCGATAGCCTGCAGTAACTCTGGCTCGAGATCGTAGCGGCTGGCCGCCTCTTCCCAGCAATAGGCCCATGCCGGGTTACAGCCCATCAGCACACTGAACAACAGGCCTCTGCCCCCGACCCTAACCTTTAACATTACTGGCCTGACCACAGACGGCGCACAGGTGCAGGACAGCCCTCGGTTGATCACCCACCCGTACCGGGCATGTAAAGCGATAGCCCTTGCCATAAATAGTCTTGATAAAGCCTTTGTCGGCCCTCAAGTGCTTGCGCAGGGAATAAATACAACGCGTAAGTGACTCATCGGCTACCTCGCCCCGAGGCCAGGCCAGTTCCAGCAAGCGGTCCTTGGTCATCAGTGCGCCACCGGAGGCCAGCAGCAACCTCAGCACCTGCGCCTCCTTGGGAGGCAGCTGTATATCCGCATCCGCGCCTATCAACCGACCATCGCCGTGCAAGGTCCAGCGAGCGAAGACCAGGGATGCCGCCGCTTCTTGCGTCACGACGGCCATACGCACCTCTGTATCGACTACTGACATTCAAATCCTTACTGTGTGAACCGGCTCACCTGCCATTGGCACGACTATAAAAACCGCCCCGCAGACTCGCGTTAGGAAAAAACCCATTCAATGGTTTTTTTTGGGCCGCTGCCGGTCAGACAAATCGCTTGCCCCCTTATCGCGACAGCCATTCCTGAAAGGTCTCCTGCAACTCGACCCCTAGCCGGTCCTCCAACTGCACCAACTCACCTAACGCCATCAATTGTCCATTGACCCGCACCTCCACACATCGTGTGACGCCTGGGTCCAAGGGCAGCACTTTTCCCGGCGCGAACGCGGCCAAACGCTTGCGGCTGATCAATTGCTCCTGCAGCAGTATTTCCAGGTGCATGGACAAATGCCTTTTCAGGGGGAAAACTCGCGCTCCGTCCGTAGGAACGCACGTTGCACACGCTCATATTGCGCGGCGGTCAACTGAGGTGGCCCGGCCTGCGGGTCGCCACCACCGGCATGCGCCTGCCCCGGCAAGGTTTCATTCAGCACCTGGGCCACATCCAGCTCGGCGAGCAATTTCTCGATAACTTTCACTTGGGCAGGCGAGCCCTTGATCAACACACTGTTGGTATCCGGATAGGCCAGCAACGCAAGGCGGCCGTCGGCCAACTGGTCCCTCTGCGCCTGGGATAGCCGGGCCTGGATCATCGAGAGCATGCCTGGTACCCGGCCCCTGTTGGTACCCACGCCGTGCGGGTGATCTTCCACCGGGAAATTGACCACTTGCACCACGCCAAATGCAGGCGGGCGCTCTGGCGCCTTGCGAGGGGGCTGATCCATCAGTTGCGTCAGCCGCAATATATGATCGACATAGCTGGGAGGCCCGGACACGTAGAACATGCGCGCCCCGTTTGCGCGCAGCGGATAACGCGGCTCATCCAGCCCTGCACGCCGCATGATGCCACGCAGCCTGTCGACACTAATATGTTGCAGCGCCACCGCCGAGCTTCTCGCTTCGTCGGCAGCGTAGACGTGCAACACTTGGCCATCGCTGTGCCAGATCAAGCCTTCGCGCGCGGCGAGCGTTTCAATGACCTGTTGCGGCGCCGCAAAATCGAACGCTCCGCTCACCTGCCTACTAGCCACGGCACGGCTGGTCACCACGGGCAGGCCCAATGACACAGACAACGCAGCAAAGAAAGCCGGCAGCCCCTCATCCTGTGCCTGGTACACCTCGCCACAGGCCGTGCGACTGCCCAGCAACAGCGCGGCGCACAGCAGCACGCTGTACAGCCAGCGGCAATTGAGGGTTGCGAGGAAATCAGCGTGCACCGTGGGAATGCCTGGCGGTCTGGCCTGAGGAAGCGGCCATACTGCGAGGCGCACGAGGTTCAATCATGATGGAAAGTTGACGGCCAGTTGCACCGGCCCACCCATGGCATGTGCCTTGCTATGCACTCTGTATCAGGCTCGCACCAACGGCGGCACGGGCCTACGGACAAAGGCGTCGTTTCCCTGCAATGGCCTGTAACGCCAGCTTGGGAAACGGCGCTTTTTTTTCAGAAAAGGCAGGTATTGATGAACGATCCGCTGGCTTGGGTACACGGCAGCGATGCCCCGGAAAAGAGCAGCCTGGACCTTGGGTTCATGGCCCTGACCGATTGCGCCTCGTTGGTGGTCGCCGCCACCCAGGGCTTCGCCCAACCTTACGGCCTCACACTCAACCTCAAGCGCCAGGCGTCCTGGGCCAACCTGCGCGATAAGCTGGTCAGCGGTGAACTGGACGCCGCCCACAGTCTCTACGGGCTGATCTATGCCGTACACCTGGGCATCGGCGGCGTCGCCGCCAGCCCCATGGCAGTGCTGATGGGGCTGAACCAGAATGGCCAGGGCATCAACCTGTCCCACGGCCTGCAACAGCAAGGGGTGATCACTCCTGAGGCGTTGAAAGGCCATGTGCACCAAAGCCGGACAAAACTGACCTTCGCTCAGACGTTTCCCACCGGCACCCACGCCATGTGGTTGTATTACTGGCTGGCGAGCCAAGGCATTCATCCATTGCAGGATGTGAACAGTGTGGTGGTGCCGCCGCCGCAAATGGTGGCGCACCTGCAAGCCGGACGCATCGATGGACTTTGCGTGGGTGAACCCTGGTGCGCCAGCGCAGTGCAACAGAACCAGGGCTTTACCCTGGCGACCAGCCAGGCAATCTGGCCGGACCACCCGGAAAAAGTCCTGGGCTGCACCCAAGCCTTCGCTGACGCGTACCCCAATACCGCACGCGTGCTGGTCATGGCGATTCTCGAGGCCAGCCGGTTTATCGAACAGAGCCGTGAAAACCGCCGCTCTACCGCCCAGTTGCTCAGTGCCAGTGAATACCTCGACGCACCTGTGGGCTGCATCGAACCGCGCCTGCTGGGGCACTATGACGATGGCCTGGGCAACCACTGGCAGGATCCCCATGCACTGCGCTTTTTCGCCGACGGCGAGGTGAACCTGCCTTACCTCAGCGATGGCATGTGGTTCATGACCCAGTTCCGGCGCTGGGGCTTGCTGCGGGAAGACCCTGACTACCTGGGCGTTGCCCGGCAAGTTCAGCAATTGGCACTGTATCGCCAGGCTGCCGAGGCGCTGGGCATTAACGCAGGCGACTCGGACATGCGCCGCAGCCAGTTGCTCGACGGCAAGACCTGGGACGGCAGCGACCCCGCTGGCTACGCCCGCAGCTTCCACCTGCATGCCCTGGCCGATGATGCCAATCGCCAAGCGCTGCGCTGACAGGAGCCCGACGATGCTGCGAATCCTGTTGATCAACGACACCCCGCGCAAGGTCGGGCGCCTCAAGGCCGCATTGACCGAGGCCGGCTTCGAGGTGATCGATGAGTCCGGCTTGACCATCGACCTGCCCGCACGCGTCGAAACAGTGCGTCCTGATGTGATCCTGATCGATACCGAGTCACCCGGGCGCGATGTGATGGAGCAAGTGGTGCTGGTCAGCCGCGATCAGCCACGGCCCATCGTGATGTTCACCGACGAGCACGACCCGAATGTAATGCGCCAGGCCATCAAGTCCGGCGTCAGTGCCTATATCGTCGAAGGTATCCAGGCCCAGCGCCTGCAACCGATCCTCGATGTGGCAATGGCGCGCTTCGAGAGTGACCAGGCCCTGCGCGCCCAGCTTCATGCCCGCGACCAGCAACTGGCCGAACGCAAGCGCATCGAGTTGGCCAAGGGCCTGCTGATGAAGATGAAGAGCTGCAACGAGGAAGAGGCCTACACCCTGATGCGCCGCCAGGCCATGAGCCGTCAACAGAAACTGATCCAGGTGGCGGAGCAGATTATTGCCATGAGCGAGTTGCTCGGCTGATCTGGCTCAGCTCTTGCTAAAGAATTATCACAGGTAGCCAACGGCGGTTGCCCCTTCACGACAAAGACGTCGCCCACCCGGTTTGCCCTTGCGAACCCGGTGGCGGCGTTTTTTCGTTTCTAGACCCCCAACCGTTGAGGTGCGTGATGAAATCAAGCTTCTGGAAATCCGGGCACACCCCGACCCTGTTTGCCGCGTTCCTGTATTTCGACCTGAGCTTCATGGTCTGGTACCTGCTGGGCCCCCTGGCGGTGCAGATTGCCGCTGACTTGCACCTGACCACCCAACAGCGCGGCCTAGTGGTCGCCACCCCGATCCTGGCGGGCGCGGTACTGCGCTTCTTGATGGGGATGCTGGCCGACAAGCTGTCGCCCAAGACCGCCGGGCTGATAGGCCAGGTGATTGTGATCGTGGCGCTGTTCTGCGCCTGGAAACTGGGGATCCACAGCTACGAACAAGCGCTGCTGCTAGGCATGTTCCTGGGCATGGCCGGTGCGTCCTTCGCGGTCGCCCTGCCCTTGGCGTCACAGTGGTACCCGGCGGAGCACCAAGGCAAGGCCATGGGCATCGCCGGCGCCGGTAACTCCGGCACCGTGTTTGCGGCGTTGCTGGCGCCCGTGCTGGCGGCCGCCTTTGGTTGGAGCAATGTGTTCGGCTTTGCACTGATCCCACTGGTGCTGACCCTGATCGTATTCGCCTGGCTTGCGCGCAATGCGCCTGAACGGCCGAAAGCCAAAGCCATGGCCGACTACTTCAAGGCCTTGGGCGACCGCGACAGTTGGTGGTTCATGTTCTTCTACAGCGTGACCTTCGGCGGCTTTATCGGCCTGGCCAGCGCCCTGCCCGGCTACTTCAACGACCAATATGGCCTGAGCCCGGTGACCGCCGGCTACTACACCGCCGCCTGTGTGTTCGGCGGCAGCCTGATGCGCCCATTGGGCGGCGCCCTGGCAGACCGGTTCGGCGGGATCAAAACCTTGCTCGGCATGTACAGCGTGGCGGTGATCTGCATTGCGGCAGTGGGGTTCAACCTACCCAGTTCCTACGCGGCGCTGGCACTTTTCGTCTGCACCATGCTCGGCCTGGGCGCTGGCAATGGGGCGGTATTCCAACTGGTGCCGCAGCGTTTTCGCAGTGAGATCGGCGTCATGACCGGCCTGATCGGCATGGCCGGCGGCATCGGTGGCTTCGCCCTTGCGGCGGGCATGGGCGCCATCAAGCAGAGTACTGGCAGCTATCAACTGGCCCTGTGGTTGTTCGCCAGCCTCGGTGTGCTGGCCTGGTTCGGCCTGCATGGGGTGAAACGGCGCTGGAGAACCACCTGGGGTTCGGCCGCCGTGACCGCCGCACGCGTCTGATGAGCTTACAACTGAGCGTCGCCCAGGCCAGTGCCATCGGCCCGCGCAGCGAGAACCAGGATGCGCTGCGGGTGGTCACGCCCATGGCGGAACTGGCCGCGAGCAAAGGCTACCTGTGCGCACTGGCCGACGGCGTCAGCCAGTGCGCCGACGGTGGCCTGGCCGCACGCTCGACCCTGCAGGCCCTGGCCCTGGACTACTACGCTACGCCACAGACCTGGGGCGTGGCCCAGGCGCTGGAGCGCTTGTTACTGGCGCAGAATCGCTGGTTGCAAGCCAACGGCGGCGGCCAACCGTTGCTCACCACCCTCAGCGCCCTGGTGTTTCGCGGCCAACGCTTCACCTTGGCCCATGTCGGTGATTGCCGGGCGTATCGTTGGCTTGACGGCGAGTTGCAACGCATCAGCGAAGACCATGTGTGGGAACAGCCGGGCATGCAACATGTACTCAAGCGCGCCCTCGGCCTGGATCAGCACCTAGTGCTGGACTTCCTCGATGGTCCATTGCGCGAGGGCGAGTGTTTCCTGCTGCTCAGCGACGGGGTATGGGCCACGCTGGGCGATCACAGCATCGGCGCGATCCTGCGCGAACAGAGCGACCTCGAGCTGGCCGTCAACACCCTGGTCAACGCCGCCCACCTGGCGGGTAGTCAAGACAACGCCAGCGCCTTGCTGGTGCGCATCGATCAACTCGGCGCGGCCACCCTCGGCGACGCCTTGGTGCAGTTGCAGCAATGGCCACTGCCGCCACCGCTGAAAGTCGGACAAACCTTTGAAGGTTGGCAGGTGCAAAGCGTGCTGGCGCAGAGTCGGCAGTCGTTGCTGTACCGCGTGCACGACGCCCAGGGGCAACCCTGGCTGCTCAAGACCTTGCCGTTGCGTTGCGACGATACCGACGCCGCCCAGGCCTTGTTATCGGAGGAATGGTTTCTGCGCCGGGTCGCCGGCCGGGCCTTTCCCGAAGTGCATGCCGCCAGTGGCCGTCAGCATTTGTACTACGTGATGCGCGAATACGCCGGGCAAACCCTGGCCCAACTGTTCCAACAACAGGGCCCGCTGCCGTTGGCACAATGGCAGTCGATTGCCGAACGCTTGCTGCGCGCCGTGGGCCTGTTGCATCGCCGGCAGATCCTGCACCGCGACATCAAGCCAGAAAACCTGCTGCTGGGAGAAGATGGCGAACTGCGAGTGCTGGACTTCGGCCTGGCCTATTGCCCCGGGCTCTCCGAGGACCGTGCGCACCTGCTGCCCGGCACCCCGAGTTTCATCGCGCCCGAGGCGTTCGCTGGCGAGCAGCCTACGGCACAACAGGATTTGTACAGCGTCGGCGTGACCTTGTATTACCTGCTAACCGGGCATTACCCCTACGGTGAAATCGAGGCCTTCCAACGGCCCAGGTTTTCCCAATCCGTCAGCGCCAGCCGTTATCGCCCCGACTTGCCGGAATGGTTGCCACACAGCCTGGAACGAGCGGTGACCGCTGTCTCTGCCCAACGTTATGAAACCGCCGAAGAATGGCTGTTGGTGCTGGAGCAGGCCGATCGCCGCGAATTGAGCGTACGCCCACGCCCTTTGCTCGAACGCGAACCCTTGAAAGTCTGGCAGACCCTGGCGATGGCTTCGCTGCTACTCAATCTGGTGCTGCTGTACTGGCTGATGCACCACTAGCGGGCAGAATGCGCCGACTCTCCGTGTAAACGCCCAGTAAACCTGGGCTATAGGGACTTGGCACAGCTGCTGCATTAACGTTCCCAACACCCCACATATAGCCGCTCCTTCAACGACGAAGGGCCGAGCTTCCCGAGAGAACGGGACCAGGACAAAGGCGTCCTCGCTAGCTGACTAGCGGGGATGCCTTTTTTGTTTGCGCACGATTTGTCGAGCCATTGCGGAGAACGACATGAAAAAACTCAAACTGGTGATGATCGGCAACGGCATGGCCGGGGTTCGCACCCTGGAAGAACTGCTCAAGCTGAGCAACGAGCTGTACGACATCACCGTGTTCGGCGCCGAGCCTCACACCAACTACAACCGCATCCTGCTGTCGCCGGTACTGGCCGGTGAACAAACCTTCGAAGAGATCGTGCTCAACGACCTGGATTGGTACCTGGACAACAACGTCAAGTTGCTGCTCAACCGCAAAGTGGTGCAGATCGACCGGGTCAAGCGCAAAGTCATCGCCGAAGACGGCAGCGAGGCCGAATATGACCGCCTGCTGATCGCCACCGGGTCCACGCCGTTTATCCTGCCAATTCCCGGCAACAGCTTGCAGGGCGTGATTGGTTACCGCGACATTGCCGATACACAGGCGATGATCGACACCGCCAAGACCCACAAGCATGCGGTGGTGATCGGCGGCGGCCTGCTCGGCCTGGAAGCGGCCAACGGCCTGATGCTGCGCGGCATGCACGTGACGGTGGTGCACATCGGTGAATGGCTGCTGGAGCGGCAACTGGACAAGACCAGCGGCCAGCTACTGCAAACCGAACTGGAAAGTCGCGGCCTGGTGTTCCGCCTGTGCGAGCAAACCCAGTCCCTGCACGATGCTGGCAATGGCCGCGTCGGCTCGGTGCAGTTCAAGAATGGCGACATCATCCCCGCCGACCTGGTGGTGATGGCTGCCGGCATCCGCCCCAATACCGAACTCGCGGAAAAGTCCGGCATCCCCTGCAACCGTGGGATCCTGGTCAACGACACGATGCAAACCTACGACCCGCGTATCTATGCGATCGGTGAATGCGCCAGCCATCGCGGCATCGCCTATGGCCTGGTGGCGCCCTTGTTCGAACAGGCCAAGGTCTGCGCCAACCACCTGGCCCAATTGGGCTTTGCCACTTACAAGGGCTCGGTGACCTCGACCAAGCTGAAAGTCACCGGCATCGACCTGTTCTCCGCCGGCGACTTCATGGGCGGCGAAGGCACCGAAACCATCACGCTCTCCGACCCGATTGGCGGCGTGTACAAGAAGCTGGTGATCAAGGACAACATCCTGGTCGGCGCCTGCCTGTACGGCGATACCGCCGATGGCGGCTGGTATTTCCGCCAGATCCGTGAGAACCACGCCATCGGTGAAATCCGCGATCATCTGATGTTCGGTGAAAATGCACTCGGCGATGTCGGCCACCAAGGCCAGGACAAAGCCATGAGCATGGCCGACAGCGCCGAAGTCTGCGGCTGCAACGGCGTGTGCAAGGGCACCATCGTCAAGGCGATCCAGGAACAAGGGCTGTTCAGTGTCGATGAGGTGAAAAAACACACCAAGGCCGCCAGTTCCTGCGGCTCCTGTGCCGGGCTGGTCGAGCAGATCCTGATCAACACCGTGGGCGGCGCCGCCGACGTCAAACCCAAAAGTGAAAAAGCCATCTGTGGCTGCAGCGACCTCAACCACGGGCAGATCCGCCAGGCCATCCGCGAGCAGCACCTGCTGACCATCGACAGCACCATGCGTTACCTGAACTGGCGCACCCCCAATGGCTGCGCCACCTGCCGCCCGGCCCTCAACTATTACCTGATCTCCACCTGGCCCGGTGAAGCCAAGGACGACCCGCAATCGCGGCTGATCAACGAACGGGCCCACGCCAATATTCAAAAAGACGGCACCTACTCTGTGGTCCCACGGATGTGGGGCGGCGTGACCAATCCTTCGGAGCTGCGCCGCATCGCCGATGTGGCCGACAAGTACAACGTGCCGATGGTCAAGGTCACCGGCGGCCAGCGCATTGACTTGCTCGGTATCAAGAAGCAGGACTTGCCAGGAGTATGGAAGGACCTGGATATGCCGTCCGGGCATGCCTATGGCAAATCCATCCGCACCGTCAAAACCTGTGTGGGCAGCGAGTTCTGCCGGTTTGGCACGCAGAACTCGACGCAACTGGGCATCGAGCTGGAGCATGACCTGTTCAATATGTGGTCGCCCCACAAGGTCAAGTTGGCGGTCTCCGGGTGCCCACGCAACTGCTCGGAAGCGGGCATCAAGGACGTAGGCATTATCGGTGTCGACTCGGGCTGGGAGATGTACATCGGTGGCAACGGCGGGATCAAGACCGAAGTCGCAGAGTTCTTCGTCAAGGTGAAAACCGCCGAGGAAGTACGCGAATACAACGGCGCATTCCTGCAGCTATACCGCGAAGAAGCCTTCTACCTGGAGCGCACCGTGCACTACCTGCAGCGGGTGGGCATGGAGCATATCAAGAAGGCTGTGCTGGAAGACCCGGCCCGCCGCCAGGCCCTCAATGAGCGTTTGCAGTTCTCGTTGTCATTCGAGCAGGACCCGTGGAAAGAACGCCTGGAACAGCCGCAGCTGAAAAAGGAATTCGACGTGATCCCCGTCAAACACCTGGAGGTCTCGCTATGAACTGGCTGGATATCTGCGCCCTCGATGAAATCAACGCCCTGGGCTCGCGCATCATCAGCGGACCCAAAGGTGACATCGCGATTTTTCGCACCAGTGACGATGAAGTCTTTGCCCTTGACGATCGCTGCCCACACAAAGGCGGGCCGCTGTCCCAGGGCTTGATCTACGGCAAGCGGGTGGCCTGCCCGCTGCACAACTGGCAGATCGACCTGGCGACTGGCCAAGCCCAGGCCCCGGATATCGGCTGCGCCCACCATCATCAGGCCCGGGTCGAAAACGGCCGGGTGATGCTGGCCCTGCGGGACGCGGGTTGATGAACCGCCAGACCACCGCGTCCACCTGTTGTTATTGCGGGGTGGGCTGCGGCGTGCTGATCGAGCATGACGGCGAACAGATCCTGGGGGTGCAAGGCGACCCCAGCCATCCGGCCAACTTCGGCAAGTTGTGCAGCAAAGGCGCGAGCCTGCACCTGACCGGCGACTTGAGCGCCCGTGCGCTTTACCCGCAACTACGCTTGGGCAAAGAACTGGCGCGCACTCGCACCGACTGGGACACCGCCCTGGAACACGCGACCAACGTGTTTGCCGAGACGATTGCCGAACACGGGCCCGACAGCGTGGCGTTCTATATCTCCGGGCAACTGCTGACCGAGGACTACTACAGCTTCAACAAGTTGGCGCGGGCGTTGGTGGGCACTAATAATATCGACAGTAACTCCCGGCTGTGCATGTCTTCGGCGGTGGTCGGCTACAAGCGCAGCCTGGGCGCCGATGCGCCGCCGTGCAGCTATGAAGACCTGGAAAACAGCGACTGCGTGATGATCGTCGGCAGCAATATGGCCTACGCCCACCCGGTATTGTTCCGACGCCTGGAGCAAGCCAAGGCACAACGCCCGCAGATGAAAGTGCTGGTGATTGACCCTCGGCGTACCGACACCTGCGACTTGGCCGACCTGCACTTGGCCATCTTGCCGGGAACGGATGTGGCGTTGTTCCACGGCATTTTGCATTTACTGCTGTGGGAAGACTGGGTCGACCGTGCGTTTATCCAGGCCCATACCGACGGCCTGGCCGAACTCAAGCGCCTGGTGCATGACTACACGCCGCAGATGGTCACGCAGCTGTGCGGCATCAGCGTCGAACAGCTGCGCCTGTGCGCACAGTGGGTCGGCACCTCCAGCAGCTTTTTGTCGCTGTGGTGCATGGGGCTTAACCAATCCACCGCTGGCAGCGCCAAAAACAGCGCGTTGATCAACCTGCATTTAGCCACGGGGACCATTGGCCGGCCGGGCTGCGGGCCGTTTTCCCTGACCGGCCAACCGAACGCCATGGGCGGGCGCGAAACCGGCAGCCTGTCCAACTTGCTGCCGGGCCACCGCGAAGCGGCCAACCCTGAACACCGCGCTGAAGTAGCGGCCTATTGGGGCGTGGAACAACTGCCCGCGACTACGGGCCTTACCGCCATCGAACTGTTTGAACAGGTGCAGGCTGGCAAGATCAAGGCGTTGTGGATTGCCTGTACCAACCCTGCCCAATCGCTGCCCGACCAGAACGCGGTGCGCGCCGCTTTGGCAGCGTGCCCGTTCGTGGTGTTGCAGGAAGCGTTTCGTACCACCGAAACCGCCGCCTATGCCGACCTGCTACTGCCCGCCGCCAGTTGGGGTGAAAAAGACGGCACGGTGACCAACTCCGAGCGGCGTATTTCCCACGTGCGCCGCGCCATCAACCCACCGGGTGAAGCACGCGCGGATTGGGCGATCACCGTGGATTTCGCACAGCGCCTGGAGCGTCGTCTGCGTCCGGGATTGCCGAGCCTGTTCGCCTTTGAGCAAGCGGCGCAGCTGTTTGATGAATTCAAGCCACTGACCCAAGGCCGTGACCTGGATATGTCCGGCATCAGCCACGCCCTGCTCGACCGGCTCGGCCCGCAGCAGTGGCCCTTTCCCGAGGGTGCGCAAGCGGGTACGTCGCGCCTGTACACCAACGGCATTTTCCCTACTGACACGGGCCGGGCGCGATTTGTCGCCGAGCCTTACCGCGCCGCCAAGGAACAGCGCGATGCGCGATTCCCCCTGACCCTGATCACCGGTCGCCTGCGTGATCAATGGCACGGGATGAGCCGCACCGGCACGGCAGCGCAGCTGTTCGGGCACGTCAGTGAAGCATTGTTGAGCCTGCATCCGGATGAGCTACGCCGCCACCGCTTCAAAGAGGGTGACCTGGTCAGCCTGAAAAGCCGTCGCGGCAGCGTGATCGTCGCCGTCGGCAGCGATGACAGTGTGCGTCCCGGCCAAGCGTTTCTGCCCATGCACTGGGGCGACCGCTTTCTCAAGGGCGGCGTCAATACCCTCACTCAACCGGCGTTCGACCCTTTGTCCAAGCAGCCGGAGCTCAAGCACAGCGGCGTGCGCCTGGAAGCCGTGCAACTGCCGTGGCAGCTGTTTGCGCTGATCGAAGGCGATGTACAGCAACACTTCGAAGCCTTGCGCCCACTGTGTGAAACCTTTGCCTACGTCAGCCTGAGCCTGGCTGGCCGTGAACGCCCCGCGCTGCTGGTGCGCGCCGCGCATACCGAGGCGCCCGACCTGCAACTCTTGACCCGTATCGACCAACTGCTGGGCCTCAACGATGGCCCGGTAATGGCCTACGACGACCCGCGCCGCTCAATCGGCAAGCGCGTGAAGATCGAGAAAGGCCGCATCACCGCCCTGCGCCTGGCCGGCGAAACCCTCGCCCGTCACTGGCTGCAAAGCCTGTGGCTGGAAGGCCGGGCCGACGAGCAACTGCGGCGCTGGTTGCTGGCGCCATTGAGCGCGCCACCGGGCGGTACCACGGCCGGCAACAAGATTGTGTGCAACTGCAAGAACGTCAGCGAAAACGCCGTGTGTGCCGGTATCGGCAGCGGCCTGGACCTGGATGGCCTCAAACAGGCCTTGGGCTGCGGCACCCAATGCGGCTCCTGCGTGCCGGAAATCAAACGTCTTTTGGCTAGCAAACCGCAGCCAATCGCCATCAGTGTGTAAGGGGAACAACATGAGCGCAAAAGTGTGGCTGGTAGGCGCAGGTCCGGGTGACCCGGAGTTGCTGACCCTGAAAGCGGTCCGGGCTCTGCAGGCAGCGGACGTCGTGCTGATTGATGATCTGGTCAACCCGGCAGTACTGGAACACTGCACCAGCGCTCGGGTGATTACCGTCGGCAAGCGCGGGGGATGTCGTTCTACCCCGCAGGATTTTATTCACCGCCTGATGTTGCGTTATGCACGCCAGGGCAAGTGCGTGGTACGCCTTAAAGGCGGTGACCCGTGTATTTTTGGCCGCGGTGGCGAGGAGGCAACCTGGCTGCGCGAGCATGGAATCGAGGTGGAATTGGTCAATGGCATCACCTCAGGGCTGGCCGGGGCGACCCAGTGCGATATCCCGTTGACCTTGCGCGGGGTGAGCCGTGGAGTGACCTTGGTCACCGCGCATACCCAGGATGACAGTAGCTTGAACTGGCGTGCGCTGGCGGAGGGTGGAACCACGCTAGTGGTGTATATGGGCGTGGCCAAGCTGGAAGAAATCCGCGAACAACTGCTCAACGGCGGCATGGCTGCGGATATGCCAGTGGCAATGATCGAAAACGCTTCATTGCCCCAACAACGCGAATGCCGCAGCTCCCTGGCGGCCATGCATGAAGCTGCAAAAGCCTTTGCACTGAAGAGCCCGGCCATCCTGGTGATTGGCCAGGTTGCCGGCGCCGCACAGATGGCTAGCATCGCCGCTGCGGCAAGCGCCTGAGGCAAATCGCAGGCGAAAAAAAGCCCGGCCTGAGCCGGGCTTTTCTTTACTACTCAGTAATTACTGAGCGGTAGCTTCAACCGACGCTTCTACGCGACGGTTAACAGCGCGACCAGCTTCAGTTGCGTTGTCAGCAACTGGGCGGGATTCGCCGTAACCAACAGCAGTTACACGGCTAGGAGCAACGCCGTCTTTAACCAGGACTTGCTTAACAGCGTCAGCACGACGCTGGGACAGCTTCTGGTTGTAAGCGTCTGGACCTACGGAGTCAGTGTGACCAGCAACTTCTACGTTGGTAGCTGGGTACTGAGCCATGAAGTCGGCCAGGTTTTTAACGTCGCCGTAGCTGTTAGGCTTAACAACGGCCTTGTCGAAGTCGAACTTAACGTCCAGCTCAACACGAACAACCTGAGCAACCGGAGCTTCTGGCTCTGGAACTGGCTCTGGAGCTGGTGCTGGGGTAGGAGCTGGAGCAGCTGCGCCAGCGTTACCGCCGAAGTTCACGCCCAGGCCAACCAGTGCGGAGTAGTCCCACTTGCCGTTGTCCAGACCGTAGTCAGCTTCAACACCAGCACGAGCGTACAGGTTGTTGGTGAAGTAGTACTTCACGCCGGTACCGATGGTAGCGAAAGTGGTCTGGTCGCGACCGCTGTGGCCGTCAGCCTGAACGTTGGTACGGCTCTGGTGGCCGAAACCGCCTTCAACGTATGGACGCAGGCTATCAACGCCAGCCTGACCGAAGTGGTACTGAGCAACGAGGCTGCCAGTGTCACCTTTGATCTTCTGGTTGCCAGTGCCGTCGTTCGAACGGGTGTGGTTGGTCTTGTCGTACGACAGATTCAACGACAGATCGTCGGTCAGGAAGTAACCAATGCGAGCGCCTGGGTTGAAGCCGTCTTCGATGTGCTTAACGCTATCGTTGTACTGCTTCTTGTAGAACAGCTCGCCTTCAACTGCGCCTTGGCCTTGTGCCAGAACGCCGAAAGAAGTAGCGGCAATAAGAGAACCAATGGCCAAGCCCAAGGTGTTTTTCAGTTTCATCCGTTAAATCCCCATCTGGTGATTGTAAAGCAGTCCCACAAACCGGGGGACAACTCGGCGACAAGTCTAACAGAACTTGCCTACACGTAAGAGATATTTGCTACGCACTAAGTTTCAGTCTCGCCCGCAAATTTCTCACGTAATTTATCAAGAGCACGCTTGTACCGCATTTTTGTAGCACTCAAACCCATATGCATGATGTCAGCGATTTCCTGAAATTCCAGCTCTGCGACAAATCGAAGCACCAGAATTTCGCGGTCAATCGGGTTCACATGCACCAACCAGCGATCAAGTCCGCCCTTTTCCTCGGGTGCCGGCGCCTTCTCTTCAGACGCCTCCTCAAGGGGGTCCAGACTCAAAGCGTCCATCAAGCGACGCTTTCGCCGTTCCTTCCGATACTGCGTGATGCACTCGTTGTACGTGATGCTGTACAGCCAGGTCTTGAACTTCGATTTGCCCTCGAAGTTCTTCAGGCCGTATAGCACCTTGAGCATCACTTCCTGACAGACATCATCCGCGTCTCTATCGTTCCCCAAATACCTTGAACAAACGTTGAACAGAGTGCGTTGATACCTGCGCATCAATTCTTCGTACGCGCGTGTTACGTGAAACAGCTCCGTGTGCGAGCGCGCGACCAACTCCTCATCAGAGAGCTCACGGGGGTCATAGCGCGTGGACAGCGTTTGGGCTTTATTCAAAACAAGTCGTGCCGACAGTCAGGTCAATGTCCGCTGCAACCCGGTCACCCGGGTTTGCGGCGGCGTACATTAGCAGGATTTGCCGGATTAGCGGCTACTGACCTGCTGCTCCAGGAGAATCCGGTTGGACAGCGACACCAGTTCCCCGTCATCGGTCAGCACGGTCGTCTTGACTGTGCCGATCTCCTCGATTTGCCCTTCGACCTCACCCACACGCACCTGTTGCCCAACTTGATACAGCTCACGCACATAGATTCCCGCAAGAATCTGACCGGCAATTTCCCGGCTTCCCAACCCCATGGCCAGCGCAACTGCCAGACCAACGGTAATCAAAACAATCACAATAACGTGGTTGAGCAGGTCAGTTTTGACCTCCAACTGGCTGATCGCGACGGAAATACTGATGATAATCACCAGCCCCTGTGCGATTCGCCCCAGGCCCGCTGCGTAGTCCAACCCCACGCCTTCGGCGGCCCCGCGCACCAGCCCGTTGGCCAGTTGCGCGAGTAAAACCCCCACCAGCAGCACCAGCGCGCCGCCGAAAACTTTCGGCAAATACAGTGCCAGCATGTCGAGCGTAGCTGAAACTCGCTCAAGTCCAAGGGACTGCGCTGCAGAAACCAGAAAAATAAGTAGAACAAACCAATAGACGATCTTGCCGATCAGGGTCGAAATCGGTACTTGCAACCCCGCGCGGCCGAGCAATTTGGTCAGGCCAGTGCCGGCCATCAGGCGATCGAGCCCCAGTTTGGCGAGCAATTTGGACAGCAGGGTATCAAGCAACTTGGCTACGACAAAACCCAGCAATACCAGGACCAGGGCACCAAACAGGTTGGGAATGAAATTCGCCACCTTGGTCCACAATGCGGTCATCGCGGTGACCAGGCTCTGGGTCCAGAGATCAAGTTCCATATTCAATCAGCCTTATCAGCAGTGCTAGCAAGAGGTTTACGACGGGAAACCGGTGAAACATGGGCCGAACCGTTGTTCAGGGCCATCATCAACGCCGGCAACCAACGCCCGAGCAGACCGAACAGGTCACCCGCCCCTACCTGACGGTTGGCGGTTTTCAGTACGCGGCCCAGGCAGGCATCGTCATCACGGTTGGATGGCGAAGCATTGAGCATGTCACGCAAAGACTGTTCGAACGGATCGTGCATAGAGACCTCTCGCAAGTGATTTAAAAGACGAGGGTAAAATTCATCGGGTCACATCGGCCCTTTCTTACGTTCAGGTCATATTCAGGTCAAACCCAGCGCAATCGTCGAAACAGCCACCATTGCCCCAGTGCCACAGACACCATCAACAGGCACGCAATCATGAATCCGTAAGGGCTGGCAGAGAACGGAATGCCACCCACATTTATACCGAGCAAACCGGTAAGAAAACTCATCGGCAAGAAGATCCCGGTGATGATCCCGAAGCGGTACATGGTGCGGTTCATGCGCAGGCTCAAGCGCCGGTCTTCAGCCTCCAGCACAAGCCCCACGCGCTCTCTGGCCAATTCCAGCTCTTCCAGGTAACGGGTCAGGCTGTTGTGCAGTTCGTTCCAATAGTCGGCATCGTCGTCGCAGAACCACGCCAATTTGATTCGTGTCAGCTGGGCGAAAATATCCCGCTGGGGGGCCAGGAAGCGCTTGAGTCCGGCGGCTCTTCGACGGATCTGCAGAACGCTGCCGTGCTCCGGAGTATACCGTTCGTCGGCATCGAGTTTTTCTTCCTCGGAATCGACGATTTCAGACAAGCCGGCGACCAGATCCTGCACTTTGTTGGTCAGGTACTGAGCCATATAAAGGATGAGTTCAGACGCCGTCCTGGGGCCTTTGCCGTCTGCCAGTTGCACCAGTAACTCATCGGTAGCGCGCAGGGGGCGCAAACGCAGGGAGATCACTCGGTTGGCGGCGGCGAAAATGCGCACCGACACCATGTCTTCCGGCTCCGCGCCTGGGTTGAGATTGATTCCGCGCAGAAACAGCAGCAATTCGGCGTCCGGCAGCGGCAACAGGCGTGGACGGGTGTTTTCCTCCAGCAGCAGGTCACAGGCAAACTCGCTCAGGCCGCTGGATTTACGCAGCCAGGTCTGGGTTTGAGGATGGCTGCGATCCCAGTGCAGCCACAGGCTTTCCTGGGGCTGCAGCTGCAAATCGTCGAGCTCAGTCCGGGCAATCGAACGCGCACCGCCTTTACCATCCAGCACCAGGGCATGCACCAGCCCCCATTGCGCGTTTTCTTCTTCGAACATCCTCACCCCGATCGGTTGCGGCAGTTTATTCAGGCATTTTCAGCGGGCTGGGTGACACGATCACCCCGTTGTTATCGGCATAAATGTACTCACCGGGGCGGAACGTCACGCCTGCGAATGTCACCGGCACGTTCAGGTCGCCAAGGCCGCGCTTGTCGGTTTTTTTCGGATGAGAGGCCAGGGCCTGCACACCCAGGTCGGTCTGAGCGATGACGTCGACGTCACGGATGCACCCGTAGATCACCAGCCCTTCCCAACCATTTTTCGCGGCTTTCTCGGCAATCATGTCGCCCAGCAACGCGCAGCGCAGCGAACCACCACCGTCGACCACCAGCACTTTACCAGCGCCCGGCAGGTCAGCCTGCGCCTTGACCAGCGAGTTATCCTCGAAGCATTTGAGGGTGACTATCTCGCCACCAAAGGAGTCTCGGCCACCGAAGTTGCTGAACATCGGCTCCACTACCTGCACCAGCTCCGGGTAGGCGTCACACAGGTCGGGGGTCACGTAATGGTTCATCGAGAAACTCCTGTCATCAAAGAAGAGGTCGAACATCCACGGTGTACATCAAGAAAACGCCCCGCGACAGGCATTCTTTAAGCGCCTGCGGGTGGGCGGCGGCCATGATCAAACCACGTTCAGCGCAACGCAATACACGTTACGCGACTGAATATGACCAGAAGCGCGTGGCGCGTCATATCTTAGCCGCAACCATTCAAGAGTGAAACGCCCTTGGTAGAGCGTTTCGTCAAATCACTGCGGACACTTCGGGCTGCGTACCCAGCAAGGGTGTCAGCGGGTCGTTCACCCAGCGCTCGACCAAAGGCCACACTTGGGCCTGTGCGGCTTTGCTGACCAGCATCTGCACATGCCCGAAATCCTCGCTGAAACCCTGCTGACGCCCCAGGCACAGGTACTGGCGATGCTCGCTGCCCACTTGCTCGAAGAGCTTGCGGCAGGCCCAGTCCGGGTCTTGCCGGTCGCCCGCTGCGCTCACCGCCAACAGCGGCACATCGACCTGCGCCAAGCCTTTCCACCAGTCATGCTCGGCATCGCCAAACCGGCCGAACAGGCCGTTCCAACGCATCGCTTCGATCATCACGCCGGCCGGCTCGTCCTCGGGCCCACGCTTGAAGCGCGGGCCGGACAGATGGGCAAGGCGCTTGAGGATAAAGCGAGCGCACCACTCCACCGGTGGAATTTTCAACGGCCAGTGGGTGCGACTGACCTGGCAGCCGAACAACGCCACCGACGCCACCGCTGATGCATCCAAGTGCTGCCCACCCAAGGCCGCAGCCAAGGTGGTGGCGCCGAGGGAATGCCCGATCCAGTGCGGAATCTGCCCGCTTTGCTCACACACAAACGCCCCCACGGCCGGCAAATCGTAGCGCGCGTAATCGGCGACACGGTTTCTGGCGTAATCGTGATTGCGCTTGGACAAACCATGGCCGCGCATTTCCGGGATCCACACATCAAATCCGCGACGCGCGAGGTAAGCCCCCAGGCCGATACCTTTGGGCGAATACCAGAAACGCCGGTTGGAAAAACTGCCATGCAACAAAATAATCGGCGTGCCCCGGTTTTCAGGGACATCGGCCAGGCCCAAACGGGTAACCGCCAGCTCGACGGTGCCGTCCGGGCTGTTACCGGGTTTGAGTCGGTAGACGTCTTCACTCAGGTCACCCCGACGTTCAGCGCTGATCAGGGCGACAGGAAACAGATGGCTGCTGCTTTGCATAATGCTCTTGCACAAAAAAGGGCGGCGTCCGCAAGGATTCCCGCCCTGTACAGATAAGAATGCCGGTCACCCGCAACGAGTGACCGGCACTTTTGACCACGCGACCTTAGGCGGACGCTTGGCCTTCAGCCAGGAAGAACCAGGTTTCCAGCACGGAATCGGGGTTCAGCGAGACGCTCTCGATCCCCTGCTCCATCAGCCATTTAGCCAGGCCAGGGTGGTCCGAAGGGCCTTGGCCGCAGATACCGATGTACTTGCCAGCCTTGTTACAAGCCTGGATAGCGTTGGCCAGCAGCTTCTTGACCGCTGGGTTACGCTCGTCGAACAGGTGGGCGATGATCCCCGAATCGCGGTCCAGGCCCAGGGTCAACTGGGTCAGGTCGTTGGAGCCGATGGAGAAACCGTCGAAGAACTCCAGGAACTCTTCAGCCAGGATGGCGTTGGACGGCAATTCGCACATCATGATCACGCGCAGGCCGTTCTCGCCACGGGTCAGACCGTTTTCTGCCAGCAGGTCCACCACTTGGCTCGCTTCGCCCAGGGTGCGCACGAACGGCACCATGATCTCGACGTTGGTCAGGCCCATCTCGTTGCGTACACGCTTGAGCGCACGGCATTCGAGCTCGAAGCAGTCACGGAAGGCTTCGCTGATGTAACGCGAGGCGCCGCGGAAACCCAGCATCGGGTTTTCTTCTTCCGGCTCGTAGAGCTTGCCGCCGATCAGGTTCGCGTATTCATTGGACTTGAAGTCCGACAGGCGCACGATGACCTTTTTCGGGTAGAACGCCGCAGCCAGGGTGCTGATGCCTTCGACCAGTTTCTCGACGTAGAAACCTACCGGGTCGTTGTAGCCGGCGATGCGCTTGTCGACGCTTTCCTTGATGTCCAGTGGCAGGCCGTCATAGTTCAGCAGCGCCTTGGGGTGCACGCCGATCATGCGGTTGATGATGAATTCCAGGCGGGCCAGGCCCACGCCAGCATTCGGCAACTGCGCGAAGTCAAAGGCGCGGTCCGGGTTGCCGACGTTCATCATGATCTTGAACGGCAGGTCGGGCATGGCGTCGATGGAGTTTTGCTTGATATCGAAGCCCAGCTCACCTTCGAAGATAAAGCCGGTATCGCCTTCGGCGCAGGAAACGGTCACGCCCTGGCCATCCTTGAGCAGTTGAGTGGCGTTGCCGCAACCCACGACTGCAGGAATCCCCAGCTCACGGGCAATGATCGCCGCGTGGCAGGTACGCCCGCCACGGTTGGTGACAATGGCACTGGCGCGCTTCATCACCGGTTCCCAGTCTGGGTCGGTCATGTCGGAAACCAGTACGTCACCCGGCTGGACCTTGTCCATCTCGGACACGTCCTTGATGATCCGCACCTTGCCTGCGCCAATGCGCTGGCCAATGGCACGCCCCTCCACCAGCACGGTGCCGGTTTCCTTGAGCAGGTAGCGCTCCATGACGTTGGCCGAAGTGCGGCTCTTCACGGTTTCCGGGCGCGCCTGCACGATGTACAGCTTGCCGTCGTCACCGTCCTTGGCCCACTCGATGTCCATCGGGCACTTGTAGTGCTTTTCGATGATCATCGCCTGCTTGGCCAACTCGCTGACTTCAGCGTCGGTCAGGCAGAAACGCGCACGCTCGGCTTTGTCGACTTCAACGGTTTTGACCGAGCGACCGGCCTTGGCCTCGTCGCCGTAGATCATCTTGATGGCCTTGCTGCCCAGGTTACGGCGCAGGATGGCCGGGCGGCCCGCTTCGAGAGTGCCCTTGTGTACGTAGAATTCGTCCGGGTTGACCGCGCCTTGTACGACGGTTTCGCCCAGGCCGTAGGCGCCGGTGATAAACACCACGTCACGGAAACCGGATTCGGTATCCAGGGTGAACATCACACCGGCAGTGCCGGTTTCCGAACGCACCATGCGCTGCACGCCGGCAGACAGGGCCACCAGCTTGTGGTCGAAACCCTGGTGTACGCGATAGGAAATCGCACGGTCGTTAAAGAGGGAGGCAAACACTTCCTTGGCCGCGCGGATCACGTTTTCGACGCCGCGAATGTTGAGGAAGGTTTCCTGCTGGCCCGCAAAGGAGGCGTCCGGCAAGTCTTCGGCGGTGGCCGAGGAACGCACGGCGACGGCCATGTCCGGGTTACCGGCCGACAGGGTGGCGAAGGCGGTGCGAATTTCTTCGTTGAGCTTCTCGGGGAACTCGGCTTCCATGATCCACTGGCGGATCTGGGCGCCGGTCTTGGCCAGGGCGTTGACGTCATCGACGTCCAGGGCGTCCAGCGCGGCGTGGATCTGGGCGTTGAGGCCGCTCAGCTCGAGGAAGTCGCGGTAAGCCTGGGCCGTGGTGGCGAAACCACCGGGCACCGAGACACCAGCGCCTGCAAGATTACTGATCATCTCGCCGAGGGATGCGTTCTTGCCCCCCACATGCTCTACATCATGGACGCCGAGCTTATCGAGGGAAACTACGTACTCTACCAAGGTGATCTCTCCACTTTCTGTGTTGGAAAAGCTCAGGACGCGGGTTGCTCAGTAGGAGCTAACGCCAGCGCTTGTGGCCTGGACCTGGAAAATAAGTGAGAATGCGGCCCACTGCGGGACGGCAAAATCGCGCCTATCATATCCAAGATTCGCCATCAGCTTAAGGCCCAGGGCTCAAATGAAACGATCTGCTTTCTTTATTTCCGACGGCACCGGCATCACAGCCGAAACATTGGGCCAGAGCCTGCTCGCGCAGTTCGAAAACATTACCTTCGCCAAATTCACCCGGCCTTATATAGACAGCGTGGATAAAGCGCGGGCCATGGTACAACAAATCAATCTGGCGGCTGAAAAAGACGGTTTTCGCCCGATCATTTTCGACACCATCGTCAATCAAGACATTCGTGAGATTCTCGCAACGTCGAATGGTTTCATGATCGACATTTTCTCTACCTTCCTGGCGCCGCTGGAACAGGAGTTGAGTGAACATTCGTCCTATTCCGTCGGAAAGTCCCATTCCATCGGGCATAACTCCAACTATATGGAGCGTATCGAGGCGGTGAACTTCGCCCTCGACAACGACGACGGTGCCCGCACCCACTACTACGACAAGGCCGACCTGATCCTGGTGGGCGTGTCGCGTTGCGGCAAGACCCCCACCTGCCTGTACATGGCCATGCAATTCGGTATTCGTGCGGCCAACTACCCGCTGACCGAAGACGACATGGAGCACCTGACCCTGCCCGCCGCCTTGCGCGCGCATTCACACAAGCTGTTCGGCCTGACCATCGACCCGGACCGGCTGACCGCCATCCGCAACGAACGCAAGCCCAACAGCCGCTACTCCAGCTATGCCCAGTGCGAATTTGAAGTGCGGGAAGTAGAAAATCTGTTCCGTCGCGAAAATATTGCGCACATCAATTCCACGCATTTTTCGGTGGAAGAGATTTCGGCGAAGATTCTGGTGGAGAAGGGTGTGGAGCGGCGCTTCAAGTGATCTCTGGCGCCTGATCTGATCGTTCCCACGCTCTGCGTGGGAACGCCGCCTGGGACGCTCCGCGTCCCGCAATAGCGATGCGGAGCGTCGCAAGATGCATTCCCACGCAGAGCGTGGGAACGAGCAATAACGCGGTCTCACAGATGAAACCGCCCGCCCCCCTGCCCCAGCGCCGTCGCCAGCGCGTCAAACCCCTCGCGCAATAACTGATCATCGCCCGACGTGTTGCAGATACTCGCCCGAATAAACTGCGGCACCGCCGTCTGCCCCACGGCAAACGCCTCGGCGGTGGCGATCAGGTAATTGTTCTGCTTGAGCTCTGCCTCGATTTCCGAGGCCCGCCAGGGTTCCGGTACTTCGATCCAGAAGTGCGGGCTGTTGAGGTGGGTGCGATAGGCCAGGCCGGTCAATAAATCTTCGACCAGCGTCTTGCGACGGCTGATCTCGTTGATCTGCTGACGCAACAAATATTCCGCCGTGCCGTTTTCAATCCACTGGGTCGCCAGCTCCAGAGTCACAGGTGTGGCCATCCAGCAGGTCGAACGTAGCGCCGCCGAGATGCGGCTGACCAGCGCCGGCGGCGCATGCACGTAGCCCACCCGCAAACCGGCCGATACCGCCTTGCTCAGGCTGCTGATCAAGATCGTACGCTCAGGCGCGAAATAGCTGAGGGGCGGCGGACGGTCCTCCACCAGCACACCGTGGGCTTCGTCCTCCAGAATCAGCAGGTTATGTTCGCGACACACCCTGGCCAACGCTTCGCGGCGCGCCACCGACAACACAGCGGTGGTCGGATTCTGGATAGTCGGCGTGCAGTACAACGCCGAAATACGGTGATTGCGACAGACCTCATCCAGCGCCGTGGGCAGCACACCTTCCTCGTCCATCTCCAGGCCGATCAGCCGCACCCCCAACATGCGTGCGGCGGTAATCAGCCCTGGGTAAGTCAGTTGCTCGGTCACCACTGTATCGCCAGCACGCAGCAACGCCATCATGGCGCACAGCAAGCCGTGCTGGCCGCCGTTGACGCAGATGACCTGCTCGGGAATCGGATGAAACTCGCGCTGCACCAGCCATTGCGCGCCCGCTTCACGGTAACGCGGCAGGCCGGCGTCGGGGGTGTAGGCGCTGATGTCCTGGAGGAACTTGGCGTTGGTCGACAGGGTTTGGAAGCTCTGGGCGAGAAACACCGTCTCTTGCCCGGGAATGTGCATATTGCGGCTCATGTCGAAGTACTGGCGCGGCTCCTCGCTGAAATTACGAAAGCCCTCATCACGCTGGCGCTCCATCCCACGCTTGCGCACGAAGGTGCCGTCACCTACCCGCGCAACCACCAGGCCCAGGCGTTCCAGTTCACCGTAAGCCCGGCTGATGGTGCCGATGGTCACGCCTAAATTGTCGGAAAGCACCCTATGGGGCGGCAGTTTTCGTCCCGGTTCAATCAAGCCTTCGAGGATGCCCCGTTCCATCACATCGGACAGGCGCTTGTACTTCACGCCCTGCCCGTTGGACAAGCCCTCACGCATAATTGACACCATGTCAATATTTGTTTTGACAGCCATCTTTCGCCCTAATAGTGTGCTTTTACGGGTTCAATCGCCGATAAACATAACTCATTACAAGTTCAATATAGAGTTCAATTCCGGCTCAGGGAAGCGATAAACGATGCCAATGTCCGCCGTTCTCGAAAACACTGCAAAAACAAAAACGCAAAAACAGTGGCTCGCCGGGCTGGTGACCAGCGTGATGTTCCTGATCGTGTGCCTGAGTTGGGGCACCACGTGGCTGGGCATCAAGATCGCCGTCGAGAGCGTGCCGCCGCTGACATCCGCCGGCCTGCGCTTTCTCATCGCGTTTCCGCTGTTCCTGTGTTTTGCCATGGTGCGCCGTGAGCCGATCCTGTTTCCCCGGGAAAGCCGCTGGTTCTTCGTGTTTGTGACCCTGTCTTACTTCAGCGTTCCCTACTATTTGCTCAACTACGGCGAAATGCATGTGTCGTCGGGCCTCACCGCCCTGCTGTTCAGTTGCATGCCGGTATTCATCCTGATCTTCTCGGCGCTGTTCCTGCGCGAGCGCATCTATTTTTCCCAGGTGGTCGGCATCGGCATCGGTTTCGGCAGCCTTTACATGATCATCAAGAGCCAGGGCCTGCACCTGGACCACGCCGAGTTCTTCGGGGTACTGGCCATTCTGAGCGCCGCGATCATGCACGCCTTGTGCTATGTCATTACCAAGCAAAAAGGCAGCGCCATCAGCGTCATCACCTACAACACCCTGCCCATCGGCATTGCCGGGCTGATGCTGTTCCTGGCCGGCCTGTGGTTTGAAACACCGACGTTCGACGCCATTACCCTGCGCTCCTGGAGCGCGCTGTTCTACCTGGGGCTGGTGGCCTCGGTGGGCGGGTTCATTGTGTATTTCATGCTGCTCAAGCGCCTGAGCCCGATCATCCTGTCGTTCGTCTTCATCATCTTCCCGGTGTTCGCGGTCATCATCGGAGCCTGGTACGAAGGCGTGGAAATTTCCCGCGACCTGATGCTGTACTCGGCGATCCTGCTGGCCGGCTTTGCGATCACCAAATTGCCGATCGAAAAACTCATGGCCAAGAAAAAGTGACCCTCAACCAACGCGAGAGAAACATGGACGTCCTCCGCCCTACCGCCCTGGAACAGATCTACGCCCACGCCAGCCGCAGCTACCCCGAGGAGTGCTGTGGTTTCGTCTTCGCCGACGGCAGCGTGTACCTGGGCAGCAATATCCAGAATGAGCTGCACCGCAAGAACCCCGAGATGTACCCACGCAGCGCGGCCAATGGCTACACCTTTTCGGTGGCCGACACCCTGCTGATGAACAAGGCGTTTCGCAGTGACAACCCGGTGGTAGTGATTTACCACTCACACCCGGATGTGGGCGCCTATTTCAGTGACGAAGACCAGGACAAGGCGCTGTTCCTGGGCGAGCCGATCTTCCCCGTCAGCTATTTGGTGGTGGATGTCCGCCAGGGCCAGGCCCTGGGCTCCAACCTGTTTGCCTGGGATGGCAAGCATTTCTCCCTTCAACCTTTCAACGACCTGCACACGGAGTTGTCCATGAACGCTGTCTCTTTCCCCGACATTCTGGTTCGCGTGGCCAAGCTGCCGGAATCGACCCTTGAGGGCGCCGGATCGACATTGCGCGAAGTCATTGAAAATCTCTGCACCCATCACCCCCAATTGCGTCAGCACCTGTTCCATGAAAAGAACAACCAGCTCAAGGAACACTTCCTGTTTACCGCCGAGGAGGCGCTGATCGAAGCCGATGAAGCCCTGCCGCCGAAATCCCGGATCGAAGTGTTGCTCGCCACCTCAGGCGGCATGGACATCGACACCCTGAGCAACGAAGAAGTGCAGCGCTATGTGCGCCACATCACCCTGCCGGGCGTCGGCCGCGAAGGCCAATTGAACCTGAAGAAAGCCAAGGTGCTGGTCATCGGTACCGGCGGCCTGGGCTCGCCCATCAGCCTGTACCTGGCGGCGGCCGGCATCGGCACCCTGGGGCTGGTGGACTTTGATGTGGTGGAAAGCAGCAACCTGCAACGCCAGATTGTGCATGGCAACAGCACCCTGGGCATGCCCAAGGTCGAGTCCGCCAAGCAGCGCCTGCTGGACCTCAATCCGCATATCCAGATCAACGCGTACAACACCGCGCTCAACAGCGACAACGCCCTGGCACTGGTGGGCGCCTATGACCTGGTGATCGACGGCACCGACAATTTCGACACCCGCTACCTGGTCAACGACGCCTGTGTGCAGCTGGGTAAACCCCTGGTGTACGGCGCCATCTACCGTTTCGACGGGCAGATCAGCGTGCTCAACTATAAAGGTGGGCCGTGCTATCGCTGCCTGTTCCCCAAGGCACCACCCGCAGAGCTGGCGCCCAATTGCAGCGCGGGCGGTGTGATCGGCGTGTTGCCGGGCGTGGTCGGTATGATCCAGGCCACCGAGGCGATCAAATTACTGATCGGCATTGGCGAACCCTTGTCCGGCCGCTTGATGCGCTTCGACGCGCTGGCGATGAAGTTCAGCGAAATCCGCTTCAAGCGCCGCGCTGATTGCCCCTGCTGCTCGGACCTGCGCCATAGCGAAACCGTCGCGCCGGCCACCTGCGCCGATGCCGTACCGAGCCTGCCCTCCCTGGCCGCGGAACGCTATATCAAGCCCCAGGTGCTCAAGCAAGTGCTTGAACACCCCAGCAGCGCCGATGTATTGCTCGACGTGCGTGACGCCAGCGAACTGGAAGTGTGCAAATTACCGGGCGTGGTGCATATCCCGTTGGCAGAACTGGATGGGCAACTCGCCAGCCTGAGCCGCGACAACACCCACTACCTGATCTGCTACGCAGGCGCCCGTGCCGAGCAAGCCGCCAGCACCCTGTTGGCGGCCGGCTTTGCCAACACCAAAGTCCTCCAGGGTGGCATGAAACATTGGGTTCGCGACGTCGAACCTGACATGCCGTTGTACTGAAAGTGGGGACGTGCTGATGCTGCATAACTCCATTCTCGACGTGATCGGCCAGACGCCGATCGTGCGTCTGGCCCAGTTTTCCGAAGACCTCGGCATCGAGGTCTACGCCAAGCTGGAGTCCCTCAACCCCGGCGGCAGCCACAAGGCGCGCATCGCCCTGGGCATGATCCTGGATGCCGAGCGCCGCGGCGTGCTGATCCGTGATTCCGGGCAGACCATCATCGAACCCAGTGGCGGCAACACCGGTATTGGCCTGGTGATGGCCGGCAATGTGCTGGGTTACAAAGTAGTGCTGGTGATCCCTGACAACTACAGCCCGGAAAAACAGAAACTGCTGCGTCTGTATGGCGCCAGGGTAGTGCTGTCCGACAGTCGCCTGGGCAATAACTCCCACGGCGAAAAGTGCATGGAGCTGCAGTTGGAGAACCCCAACTATGTGATGCTCAACCAGCAACGCAATGGCGCCAACCCCCAAACCCACCGCGACACCACCGCCCCGGAAATCCTTCGCGCCTTCGGTGAACAGCGCGTGGACTACTTCGTCAGCGGCATTGGCACCGGGGGACACATCACCGGTATCGGCGAAACCCTCAAGGCCGCCTGGCCGGCGCTGCGGGTGATGGGTGTAGAACCGGAAGAGTGCGACCTGCTCAAAGACCAACACGCAGCGCACGGGATCCAGGGCCTGTCGATCGGCCTGATCCCCAGCATCCTCAACCTGGACGTGATCGACGGCATGCTCAAGGTGTCGCACGCCGATTGCCTGGACATGATCAAACGCATCATGCGCACCGATGCCATCAGCCTGGGGCTGTCTTCGGCCGCCAACATGGTCGCCATCGCCCAACTCGCCCCCGAACTGCCGCCTGAAACGGTGGTGTTGACCATGGTCTACGACAATGCCGACAGCTACCTGCCCAGTTTCGAGTAACCGGGTTTTTAACCATCCAACATACGGGGGTGTCTCCATGGGGGGCTTTATCGACATGCAACAGCTGCACGATGAGTTGCTCACCCACCTCATCACCACCCTCACGCCCAGACAGATGAAGCAGCTGGAGCCGCACCTGGCACCGTTGATTCAGAACGCCGCCCAGGCGGTGGCCGAGGACCTGATTGCCTATGCCTATCGCGACCCCGCGTCCCGTGGGCGCGGTGAATTGATCCTGGAATCCTACGCCTCGTTCAAGGCCGTGCTGTTCTACCGCCTTGCGCACCTGGTGTGGCATTTCCAGGCCGCTGACCACGGCGATTTTTCGCGCATGGCCCTCAAACTGAGTAACCAGGGCAAGATTCTCTCCGGCGCCGAGATTCACCCGGCAGCGCGCATCGGCCGGCGCTTTGTGCTGGACCATGGCTACGGCACGGTCATCGGCGAGACCTGCGTGATCGGCAACGACTGCTACATCCTCTGCGGCGTGACCCTGGGTGCGCGCGGTATTGCCAACAACCCGGACGGCAAACGCCACCCGCGCCTGGGCAACAACGTCGAAGTCGGCGCCGGCGCCCGGGTGCTGGGCTATGTTTCGATCGGCGATAACGTGTTTATCAGCCCCTCCTGCGTGATTACCCAGGACGTGCCGGCAGGCACCAAGGTCAAGGTGGTCAACCAGATCCAACTGCAGAAAAACGATGAATCGGACCACAGCAACTACCTCGGCGCCTTTGCCCTGGATGAGCGCTTGCACGTGGTGGGCGAAGTGAGTGCCGGCCACAAGGTCACCGTGCTGGACGCCGACTTTCATCCGCTGCAAGGGCTGATGCTCGAACCCACGGTAAAAGAGCGGCACCACCTGCAGTTTCGCCTGCGTCGCCTCGACAACGACGAGCAACTGCCACGCCTGCCGCTGAACCTGAAGGTGTGCGGGCCGGAATTTGAAATCACCCTGCTCTCTCCCCCTGGCTTGAGCGCACTGGTGCGCCACCTCTTGCAAGCCACCCCATTGATCGTCGGAGGTTGAACATGTCCGTGCATACCATGGAAACCCTGGCGCTGTTTGACAGCGCGCCCTACCAGAACGCCTTCAGCGCCCGGGTGATTGCCATCAGCGAACAAGGTATCGCCCTGGAGCACACCCTGTTCTACCCCACCGGCGGCGGGCAACCGGGCGATACCGGCCACTTCACCCTGGCCGATGGCACACGGGTCGAGGTGACAGGCACCGTGCGCGACCCGGTGTTGCGCTCGATCATCTGGCATCAGGTAGACCATTGCCCCGAACAGTTGGCCGCTGGCGTCCAGGTCGACGCCGGGCTGGATTGGGAGCGGCGCTACCAGCACATGAAGATGCACACTTGCCTGCACTTGCTGTGCTCCCTCATCGACGCGCCCGTGACCGGTTGCAGCATCAGTGCGGATAAAGGCCGACTGGATTTCGACCTGCCGGAGATGACCCTGGACAAAGACGGCCTCACCCGTGACCTCAACGCCCTGATCGAGCAGGCCCACGCGGTGAAAACGCTGTCGATGCCTGCCACCGAGTACGCGACCCTGCTGCAGATCACCCGCACTCAGGCGGTTGCGCCGCCGGTGGTCTCCGGTTCGGTACGGGTGATTGAAATCCCCGGCATCGATATCCAGCCCTGCGGCGGTACCCATGTGCTCAATACCGAGGAAATCGGTCGGGTGTTCTGCGAGAAGATCGAGAAGAAGAGCAAGCACAACCGCCGGGTGATACTGCGGTTTGAATAGATTCTGAAGCAGAGCTTCAGTCAACTGTGGGAGCTGGCTTGCCTGCGATAGCTGACATCCAGTCAATTCATGTGGGGCTGACACACCGCTATCGCAGGCAAGCCAGCTCCCACAGCGACCGTGCTGTTTTTCAGATCGTGAACAGGTCCATGAAACGGTTCACAGGTGTCGCCTCAAGCCGCGCCTGGTCCTTGCACAGGGCGACAATCTCAGCGCTGCGTTGCGCGGTGAACCGCGTGGCCAGGTTGGCCTTGAACTTGTCTTCCAGCAGTGGAATGCCGTCCACCCGACGGCAGCGATGGCCAATCGGGTACTCCACCACCACCTGCTCGGTGCAGGTGCCATCCGTGAAAAACACCTGCACCGCGTTGGCAATCGAGCGCTTGTCGGCCTCCAGGTATTCGCGGCTGTAGCGCGGGTCTTCGATGACGACCATCTTGTCGCGCAGCTCATCGATGATCGGGTGGGCCGCGTGGAAATCATCTTCATACTGCTCGGCCACCAGATTGCCGAACGCCAAGGGCACGGCGGTCATGTATTGCAGGCAGTGGTCGCGATCGGCGGCATTCGCCAATGGGCCGACCTTGGAAATAATGCGAATCGCCGACTCATGGGTAGTGATCACGATACGGTCGATTTCATGCAAACGATGCTTGACCTGCGGATGCAGGGCGACTGCCGCTTCACAGGCGGTTTGCGCGTGAAACTCGGCCGGAAAGCTGATCTTGAACAGCACGTTTTCCATCACATAGGTGCCGTAGGCTTGGGGCAGGCTGAAAGCTCGCTTGTCCTCGGGCTTGAGCGCCAGGTCCTTGTTGGTGTGGCTGAACAGCACGTCATAGAAGCCCCACTGCGGCGCACTCAACACGCCGGGGATGCCCATTTCGCCACGCAGGGCGATGTCTGCCAGGCGCACGCCGCGGCTCGACGCATCGCCCGCCGCCCAGGATTTGCGCGAGCCGGCATTCGGTGCATGACGATAGGTGCGTAGCGCCTGGCCATCGACAAAGGCGTGGGACAACGCCGATAGCAACTGCTCGCGGTTGGCACCCATCAGCTTGGCGGTGACCGCCGTGGTAGCGACTTTCACCAGCAACACATGGTCGAGGCCTACCCGGTTGAAGGAGTTTTCCAAGGCAATCACACCTTGGATTTCGTGGGCCATGATCATCGCTTCCAGCACTGCACGCACGGTCAACGGCGCGTCGCCATTGGCCAGGCGCTTCTGCGACAGGTGATCGGCCACGGCGAGGATGCCGCCCAGGTTGTCCGAAGGGTGGCCCCATTCGGCGGCAAGCCAGGTGTCGTTGTAGTCGAGCCAGCGCACGATGCAACCGATATCCCAGGCGGCCTTGACCGGGTCCAGGCGAAACGAAGTGCCCGGCACCCGTGCACCGAACGGCACCACGGTGCCCTCTACCATCGGCCCCAGGTGCTTGGTGCACTCGGGGAAGCGCAGGGCCAGCAGGCCACAGCCGAGGGTGTCCATCAGGCAGTTGCGGGCGGTATCCAGGGCGTCCTGGGAGTCGATGCGGTAGTTGAGGACGTAGTCGGCGATGTCCTGCAACACCGGGTCGTAATCGGGGCGGTTGTTCTGGTCGACGTTGGCGCTCATGGCGGTTCTCCTAAAAGTTGGGGTTGTTCCTCAAGGTCAAGGTTGATGTTGATCGTTCCCACGTTCCGCGTGGGAATGCATCCCGTGACGCTCTGCGTCACAGCAGGACGCAGAGCGTCCCAGGCGGCGTTCCCACGCGGAGCGTGGGAACGATCAAGCTAGAAAGCGTCGCCGGGGATGCGCACATAGCCTTCCATTAACACCCGTGCGCTGCGGCTCATGATGGCTTTTTTCACCACCCATTCACCGTTCACCTGGCTGGCCTCGGCCCCCACACGCAAGGTGCCGGACGGGTGCCCGAAGCGCACGGCATTGCGCTCTACGCCGCCCGCCGCCAGGTTGACCAAGGTGCCGGAAATCGCCGCGGCGGTGCCAATCGCCACCGCCGCGGTGCCCATCATCGCGTGGTGCAGTTTGCCCATCGACAAGGCGCGCACCAGCAGGTCCACATCGCCGGCCTGGATCGCCTTGCCGCTGGAGGCCACGTAATCGGCAGGTTTGGCCACGAATGCCACCTTGGGCGTGTGCTGGCGCTGGGCGGCTTCGTCCAGGTGTTTGATCAGGCCCATGCGCAACGCGCCATACGCCCGCACGGTCTCGAACATCGCCAGGGCCTTGGGGTCGCTGTTGATCGCGCCTTGCAGCTCGGTACCGGTGTAGCCGAGGTCTTGGGCGTTGATGAAAATCGTCGGGATACCGGCGTTGATCAACGTGGCCTTGAAGGTACCGACGCCGGGTACCTCCAGGTCGTCGACGAGGTTGCCAGTGGGGAACATCGAGCCACCACCGCCCTCTTCTTCCGCCGCGGGGTCCATGAATTCCAACTGCACTTCGGCAGCCGGGAAGGTCACGCCGTCCAGTTCAAAGTCACCGGTTTCCTGCACCGCGCCGTCAGTGATTGGCACGTGGGCGATGATGGTCTTGCCGATATTGGCCTGCCACACCCGCACCACGGCCACGCCGTTATGGGGTACGCGGGCCGCATCGACCAGGCCAGCACTGATGGCGAACGAACCCACCGCCGCCGACAGGTTGCCGCAGTTGCCGCTCCAATCGACAAATGGCTTGTCGATGGAGACCTGGCCGAACAGGTAATCCACGTCGTGATCGGCGCGGGTGCTTTTGGCCAGGATCACGGTCTTGCTGGTGCTCGAGGTGGCACCCCCCATGCCGTCGATCTGCTTGTCATAGGGGTCGGGGCTGCCAATCACCCGCAGCAACAAGGCGTCGCGTGCAGGGCCCGGCACCTGCGCCGCGGCGGGCAGGTCCTGGAGGCTGAAGAACACGCCCTTGCTGGTGCCGCCACGCATGTAGGTGGCGGGGATCTTGATTTGCGCTACGTGTGCCATGGTTATCCTCTTCAGGCGGTCGCCTTTGATTCCAGGAAGTCCTGGGCGAAACGTTGCAACACGCCACCGGCCTCGTAGATCGACACTTCTTCGGCGGTGTCCAGGCGGCAGGTCACTGGCACCTCGACACGTTCGCCATTCTTGCGGTTGATCACCAAGGTCAGTTGCGCACGCGGGGTGCGCTCGCCGACCACGTCATAGGTTTCACTGCCGTCGATTTGCAGGGTGTGGCGGTCGGTGCCCGGCAGGAACTCCAGGGGCAACACGCCCATGCCCACCAGGTTGGTGCGGTGGATACGCTCGAAGCCTTCGGCGGCAATCGCTTCCACACCGGCCAGGCGTACGCCCTTGGCCGCCCAGTCGCGGGACGAACCTTGGCCATAGTCGGCGCCGGCGATGATGATCAGCGGTTGCTTGCGCTCCATGTAAGTCTCGATGGCTTCCCACATCCGCGTGACCTTGCCTTCCGGCTCGATACGCGCAAGAGAGCCCTGCTTGACCTTGCCGTTTTCCTGCACCATTTCGTTGAACAGTTTCGGGTTGGCGAAGGTGGCGCGCTGCGCCGTCAAATGGTCACCCCTGTGTGTCGCGTAGGAGTTGAAGTCGACCTCGGGCAAGCCCATTTTCGCCAGGTATTCACCGGCGGCGCTGTCCAGCATGATCGCGTTGGACGGCGACAAGTGGTCGGTGGTGATGTTGTCCGGCAGCACCGCCAGCGGGCGCATGCCCTTGAGCGGTCGTGCACCGGCCAGCGCGCCTTCCCAGTACGGCGGGCGGCGGATATAGGTGCTTTGTGGGCGCCAGTCGTACAGCGGCGTGACCTTGGGCCCGGTGTCTTCGTGAATGGCGAACATCGGGATATACACCGCACGGAATTGCTCGGGTTTTACCGAAGCCTTGACCACCGCGTCGATCTCTTCATCGCTCGGCCAGATGTCTTGCAGGCGGATTTCCTTGCCGTCGGCATCCAGGCCGAGCACGTCCTTCTCGATGTCGAAACGGATGGTACCGGCAATCGCATAGGCCACCACCAGCGGCGGCGACGCCAGGAAGGCTTGCTTGGCGTAAGGGTGAATGCGCCCGTCAAAGTTGCGGTTACCCGACAACACCGCGGTGGCGTACAGGTCGCGGTCGATGATCTCTTGCTGGATCACCGGGTCGAGCGCGCCCGACATGCCGTTGCAGGTGGTGCAGGCAAAGGCCACCACGCCAAAACCGAGTTTTTCCAGCTCATGGCCCAGGCCGGCTTCTTCCAGGTACATGGCCACGGTTTTCGAGCCCGGCGCCAAAGACGACTTGACCCACGGCTTGCGGGTCAGCCCCAGCTTGTTGGCGTTGCGTGCCAACAGGCCGGCGGCAATCACGTTGCGCGGGTTGCTGGTGTTGGTGCAACTGGTGATGGCAGCGATGATCACCGCGCCGTCGGGCATTTGCCCCGGCACGTCATCCCATTGGCCGGCAATGCCTTTTGACGCCAGGTCGCGGGTGGCCAGGCGGGCATGGGGGTTGCTCGGGCCGGCCATGTTGCGCACGACGCTGGAGAGGTCGAAGCTCAGACTGCGCTCGTACTGCGCGCCTTTCAGGTCGTCCGCCCACAGGCCGGTGTGACGTGCGTATTGCTCGACCAAGGCGACTTGTTCGTCTTCGCGGCCGGTGAGTTTGAGGTAAGCGATGGTTTGCGCGTCGATGTAGAACATCGCGGCGGTGGCGCCGTACTCCGGGGCCATGTTGGAGATGGTGGCACGGTCACCCAAAGTGAGTGCCGACGCCCCTTCGCCGAAGAACTCCAGCCAGGCGCCGACCACCTTCTGCTGGCGCAGGAATTCGGTGAGCGCCAGCACCATATCGGTGGCGGTGATGCCCGGTTGCAGCTTGCCGGTCAATTCCACGCCCACGCTTTCCGGCAGGCGCATCCACGACGCACGGCCGAGCATCACGCTTTCGGCTTCCAGGCCGCCAACGCCGATGGCGATCACACCCAGGGCGTCTACGTGGGGGGTATGGCTGTCGGTGCCGACACAGGTATCCGGGAAGGCCACGCCGTCACGCACTTGAATCACCGGGGACATTTTCTCCAGATTGATCTGGTGCATGATGCCGTTGCCCGGCGGGATCACATCGACGTTCTTGAAGGCCTTTTTGGTCCACTCGATGAAGTGGAAACGGTCTTCGTTGCGACGGTCTTCAATGGCGCGGTTTTTTTCGAAGGCTTGCGGATCAAAACCACCGGCCTCGACGGCCAGGGAATGGTCGACGATCAGTTGGGTAGGCACCACCGGGTTGACCTGCGCCGGGTCGCCGCCTTGCTGGGCGATGGCATCGCGCAGGCCGGCAAGGTCGACCAGAGCGGTCTGGCCGAGGATGTCATGGCACACCACGCGGGCGGGGAACCACGGGAAGTCGAGGTCGCGCTTGCGCTCGATCAGTTGACTCAGGGACGCGTCGAGGGTGGCCGGGTCGCAACGGCGCACCAGGTTCTCGGCGAGCACACGCGAGGTGTAGGGCAACGTGGCGTAGGCGCCGGGGGTGATTGCCTCGACAGCCGCACGGGCGTCGAAGAAATCCAGGCGGCTGCCGGGGAGCGGTTTGCGAAATTCAGTGTTCATCGTCAGGACTCGGTCACGGTAAGTTCGAAAGGTGAACTGTCGACACTGGCTTTGTTTCCTGTGGGAGCTGGCTTGCCTGCGATGGCATCACTGTGGTGTGACAGGTACACCGAGGTGATGCAATCGCAGGCAAGCCAGCTCCCACAAAAAAGCATATGAGCCAGCGGGCACAGCCCATCCCATTCAGCGACGTTCGATTGGCACGAACTTGCGCTGCTCAACGCCGGTGTACTCGGCGCTTGGACGGATGATGCGGTTGTTGGCGCGCTGCTCGAACACATGCGCAGCCCAGCCGGTCAGGCGCGAGCATACGAAGATCGGCGTGAACAACTTGGTCGGGATGCCCATGAAGTGGTACGCCGAGGCATGGTAGAAATCGGCGTTGGGAAACAGCTTCTTCTGTTCCCACATGGTCTTGTCGATGGCTTCGGAGACCGGGAACAACACGGTGTCGCCCACTTCGTCAGCGAGTTTTTTCGACCAGCCCTTGATCACTTCATTGCGCGGATCGCTGTCTTTATAGATCGCGTGGCCAAAGCCCATGATCTTGTCTTTGCGCGCCAACATGCCAAGGGTGCCTTCAACCGCTTCCTGGGCCGAGGAGAAACGCTCGATCATTTCCATCGCCGCTTCGTTGGCACCGCCATGCAGCGGGCCGCGCAGGGAGCCGATAGCAGCGGTGACGCAGGAATACAGGTCGGACAATGTCGATGCACACACCCGTGCGGTGAAGGTCGAAGCGTTGAATTCGTGTTCGGCGTAGAGGATCAGTGACACGTTCATCACTTTGACGTGCAGCTCGCTCGGCTTCTTGCCATGCAGCAGGTGCAGGAAGTGGCCACCGATGCTCGGCTCGTCGGTCACACAGTCGATGCGCTGGCCGTCGTGGCTGAAGCGATACCAGTAGCACATGATCGCCGGGAACGCGGCGAGCAGGCGGTCGGTGACATCGCGCTGCACGCTGAAATCTTTCTCCGGCTCGATATTGCCCAGGAACGAGCACCCGGTGCGCATCACGTCCATCGGGTGGGCGTCGGCGGGGATGCGTTCGAGCACTTCTTTCAGGGCCTGGGGCAGGTCACGCAGTTTGCTCAGCTTGTTGCTGTAGGCGGCCAGTTCTGCCTGGGTTGGCAACTCACCGTACAGCAGCAGGTAGGCGACTTCTTCAAACTGGGCGTCGGCGGCCAGTTCGCGTACGTCGTAGCCACGGTAGGTCAGGCCGGCGCCGGCCTGGCCCACGGTGGACAGTGCAGTCTGCCCGGCGACCTGGCCACGCAGACCAGCACCACTCAATACTTTTGCTTCAGCCATGTTCGTTCTCCAATTTTGTAGTTGTTCAGGGAACCACAGGGTTTATTTTTTCGCGGCGAACAGCGCGTCGAGCTTCTGCTCGAAGGTGTGGTAGTCGATGCGATCGTAAAGCTCCATGCGCGTTTGCATGGTGTCGATCACGTTCTGCTGGGTACCGTCGCGACGAATCGCGGTGTAGACATTCTCGGCGGCCTTGTTCATGGCACGGAAGGCCGAGAGCGGGTACAGCACAATGGAAACATCCGCAGATTTCAACTGTTCGGTGGTGTACAGCGGTGTCGCACCGAACTCGGTGATGTTCGCCAGGATCGGCGCCTTCACGCGGGAGGCGAACAGCTTGTACATCTCCAGTTCAGTGATGGCTTCCGGGAACACCATGTCGGCACCGGCCTCGATGCACGCGGCGGCACGCTCCAGCGCGGACTCCAGGCCCTCGACTGCCAGGGCATCGGTGCGCGCCATGATCACGAAGCTGTCATCGGTGCGCGCATCCACGGCGGCCTTGATGCGGTCGACCATTTCCTGCTGGGACACGATTTCTTTGTTGGGGCGATGACCGCAGCGCTTGGCGCCCACCTGGTCTTCGATATGGATGGCGGCGGCACCGAACTTGATCATCGACTTGACGGTACGCGCCACATTGAACGCCGAGGAGCCGAAACCGGTGTCCACGTCCACCAGCAGCGGCAGGTCGCACACGTCGGTAATGCGGCGCACGTCGGTGAGCACGTCATCCAGGCCGGTGATACCCAGGTCCGGCACGCCGAGGGAGCCGGCGGCTACACCGCCACCTGACAGATAAATCGCCTTGAAGCCGGCGCGCTTGGCCAACAGCGCATGGTTGGCGTTGATGGCGCCCACCACTTGCAAGGGCTGTTCACTGGCGACGGCGTCACGGAAACGCTGGCCGGGAGTGCTGTTGTTTTTGGAACTCATGACTCACCTCGTGATGAAGGCGCACCGTCCGGGAAGTGACGGGCAATGTTGCGTTTGGAGGCGCCGATATGCCGGCGCATCAACAGTTCGGCCAGTTCACCGTCGCGATCGGCAATCGCGTCGAGAATGCGGTGATGCTCGGCAAAGGCCTGGCGTGGACGATTGGGGGTGGCGGAGAACTGGATGCGGTACATGCGCACCAGTTGATACAGCTCGCCGCAGAGCATTTGGGTGAGGGTGCGGTTACCGGCACCTTGAATGATGCGGTAGTGAAAATCGAAGTCGCCTTCCTGCTGGTAATAGCCGACACCGGCCTGGAACGCCGCATCCCGTTCGTGGGTGTGCAACACCTGGCGCAGTTCCTCGATCTCTGCGTCAGTCATGCGCTCGGCGGCCAAGCGACAGGCCATGCCCTCCAGGGACTCGCGAATCTCATACAGTTCGACCAGCTCGGCGTGACTCAAAGACACCACGCGTGCGCCGACATGAGGCACCCGCACCAGCAGGCGCTGGCCTTCCAGGCGATGGATCGCTTCGCGCAGCGGGCCGCGACTGATGCCGTAGGTGCGCGCCAGCTCCGGCTCGGAAATCTTGCTGCCGGGGGCGATTTCGCCTTTGACGATGGCGGCCTGGATACGCCGGAAGACGTTCTCTGACATGGTCTGGGAATCGTCTGGTGCCACCGATGGTTTTTCCAGTTGCTCCAGCATATTGTCGACACCTTTAAAATCAATGCCGCAAAAACTAGCCAATAAGCCTCTCACAGTCAAAGAATAAATACACATTGTCGACAATCGTCTAATAACCCCCTCATTCGCTGGCCAAGGCATGGCCGCCTGCCAGCGCTGGCGCCAAAAAAGCATCATGTTAGAATGCCCGCCGCTTTTGCCTGACATCAAATGATGAAAGGGCGCACCCGAGATTGCGCAGCAATGCCAGTCCCCATGAAATGAACAGTGCACTGCCCTGCCTCAGGATTTATGAGACTCAAGCCTTACCTACTAGTGATGTGCCTGCTGTGCATACCGAGCCTTGGCGCTGGCGCCGAGAAGACCGTGTACGGCCTGAATGAATACGCCAAGCTTGCGGGTATCGACCTGGAAGTGGCGGCCAAACTCGACACCGGCGCCAAGACCGCCTCGTTGAGTGCCCGCGATATCAAGCGCTTCAAGCGCAATGGCGAATCCTGGGTACGCTTCTACCTGGCCATCGACACCGCCCATTCCCACCCCATCGAACTGCCCCTGGCGCGTGTCAGCAAAATCAAGCGCCGCGCCGGCGACTACGACCCCGATGAGGACAAGAACTACACCGCCCGCCCAGTGATTGCGCTGGATATCTGCATGGGCAGTGCTTTACGCAGCATCGAAGTGAACTTGACTGACCGCAGCGCATTCCAATACCCGCTGCTGATTGGCTCCGAAGCCTTGAAACGCTTTGATGCGCTGGTCGACCCCAGTCTTAAATATGCAGCAGGCAAACCCGCCTGCGCCGCCGACGCTTAATACCGCCGAGTAAACCGAATGCGCTCTCTGACCCTGCACCTGAAAATCCTGATCACCTTGCTGGTGGTGCTGGGCATTTCGGTCACCGCCTATCAGATCTTCGTGCTGGGAATTCCCGTCACCGAAGATGCCACCGACGACTTGTGGAACATCGACGCCAAGGTCGAGTTCGTCGCCAACCCGAAAGACCCGGTCAAGATCCAGATGTTCGTGCCGCCCTTGAGCCGCGACTTCGTCAGCCTCAATGAGAGCTTTATCTCGAACAACTACGGGGTGAGCGTCAACCGCATCGACGGCAACCGCAAGGTCACCTGGTCGGCGCGTCGGGCCAAGGGCAACCAGACCCTCTATTACCGCCTGGTGCTGACCAAGCGCTACAGCGGCGAAAAGGTCAAGATCAAAGGCCCGACCTTCCGCGACAGCATCGCCGTGGAAGGCCCCGAGAAGATCGCCGCCGAAGCCTTGCTGGCCCCGATCCGCCAGCACTCGGCCGACGTCGAGACCTTTATCAGTGAAGCCATCAAGCGCACCAACAACCTCAACGACGACAATGTGAAGTTGCTGCTGGCCGGCGACCCCTCGACGCCGCACAAAGCCAAGATCGTCGAACTGCTGCTGTCCATCGCCCACGTGCCGGTAGAGAAAGTCCACACCATCCGCCTGGTGGCCGACCAGCCGCAAACCCCGGAACTGTGGCTGCGCAGTTTCAACGGCAACGACTGGCTGTACTTCAACCCGGAGACTGGTGAACAGGGCCTGCCCGCCGACCGCCTGCTGTGGTGGACCGGCGATGAAAACCTGATCACCGTCGATGGCGGCAAGAAAGCCATGGTGACCTTCAGCCTGAACAACAGCGAGATGAACGCCATCCGCCTGGCCAAGCTGACGGACGAAAACACCGACGCCAACTTCCTCGAATACTCGCTGTACGGCCTGCCGCTGCAAACCCAGCAGACCTTCATGATCATGGTGATGATCCCGATAGGCGTGCTGGTGATCTTGATCCTGCGCAACCTCATCGGCCTGCAGACCCTGGGCACCTTCACCCCCGTACTGATCGCCCTGGCATTCCGCGAGACCCAGTTGGGCTTCGGGATTGTGCTGTTCACGATCATCACGGCACTGGGCCTGTCGCTCCGGTCGTACCTTGAACACCTTAAACTGCAGATGCTGCCGAGGCTGTCGGTGGTGCTGACCTTTGTGGTGGTGCTGATTGCCGCCATCAGCCTGTTCAGCCACAAGCTCGGGCTGGAACGCGGCTTGTCGGTGGCGCTGTTCCCGATGGTGATCCTGACCATGACCATCGAACGCCTCTCGATCACCTGGGAGGAGCGTGGCGCCAACCATGCGCTGAAAGTGGCGATTGGCACGCTGTTCGCTGCGTCCCTGGCGCACCTGATCATGAGCGTGCCGGAGTTGGTCTACTTCGTGTTCACCTTCCCGGCGATCCTGTTGATCCTGGTGGGCTTCATGCTGGCCATGGGTCGCTACCGCGGCTATCGCCTCACCGAGCTGGTGCGTTTCAAGGCGTTCCTGAAGGCTGACTCTTGATGTTCGGCTTCTGGAAGACCTGGAAGGCCCTGGAAGCGCGGGGGATCATGGGCATTAACCGGCGTAATGCCGACTACGTGCTCAAGTACAACAAGCGCAGCCTGTACCCCATCGTTGATGACAAGATCATCACCAAGGAACGGGCCCTGGCGGCCGGCATCCACGTGCCGGAAATGTACGGGGTAATCTCCACCGAAAAGGAGATCGACAAGCTCGACGAGATCATCGGCGGGCGCAGCGACTTCGTGATCAAGCCCGCCCAGGGCGCCGGTGGCGACGGCATCCTGGTGGTGGCCGACCGGTTTGAAGGGCGCTATCGCACGGTGTCCGGCAAAATCATCAGCCATGAGGAGATCGAGCACCAGATTTCCAGCATCCTCACCGGCCTGTATTCCCTCGGTGGCCACCGCGACCGCGCGTTGATCGAGTACCGCGTGGTGCCCGACCAGATCTTCAAGAGCATCAGCTATGAAGGCGTGCCGGACATCCGCATCATCGTGCTGATGGGCTACCCGGTGATGGCGATGCTGCGCTTGCCCACCCGCCAGTCCGGCGGCAAGGCCAACCTGCACCAGGGCGCGATCGGCGTGGGTGTAGACCTGGCCACCGGCCTGACCCTGCGCGGCACCTGGCTGAACAACATCATCACCAAGCACCCCGACACCACCAACGCGGTGGATGGCGTGCAACTGCCCAACTGGGACGGTTTCATGAAACTCGCCGCCGGCTGCTATGAGCTGTGCGGGCTGGGTTATATCGGCGTGGACATGGTGCTGGACCAGGAAAAAGGCCCGCTGATCCTTGAGCTGAACGCACGGCCTGGGCTGAACATCCAGATTGCCAACGATTGCGGCCTGACTTTGCGCACCCATGCGGTGGAGGCACGGCTTGAAGAGTTCAAGGCAGCCGGGGTGACAGAAACCCCCGAGGAACGGGTGAAGTTCGTGCAGGAGATGTTCGGGCATATTCCGCCGGTTGAAGGCTAAGCAGCGCAGCGCAGGCAAGCCCGGGCTCGATAGGTGGGAGCTGGCTTGCCTGCGATAGCTTTCTGACAAGCCAGTTGCCCCTCAGGCTATACCCTCTATCGAGCTATCACCGACATCCCCTCTAGGAGCAAGTCCTACAGAGGACTACAATCCCCTCCCCCCCGCCACTGGCTGATTCACCCTCGCATGTCGACCTGCTCCGTTTACCCCTTACCCTACCGGGCCAACCCCGCCGAGTACTTTGCGGCTATTCGCCATGCGCCTGGCGCGGTGCTGCTCGACAGTGGCCGCCCGACTGCCGAGCGGGGGCGTTATGACCTGCTCAGCGCCTGGCCCGAAGCGACCTTGACGGTTGGGCCGGATGAACGCGGCAGCGATTTCCTGCAACGCTTGCGAGAGAACCTGGCGCAGTTGGGTGAGGCCGCCCTGCCTGCTGGGGTTGAATTGCCCTTTGCCGGCGGTTTGATCGGTTACTTGAGCTATGACTTCGGCCGGCACCTGGAACAGGTTGCACGCCTGGCCGTGGACGACCTGCACCTGCCGGATGCGCGCCTGGGGTTGTATGCCTGGGCGCTGGTCAGCGATCACCAGGCGCGCACCAGCCAGCTGGTGTTTCACCCGGTGCTGGCCGATAGCGAGCGGCAACGTCTGATCGCCCTGTTCAGTCATGCAACGGGCAGCGCGCCCACCGTCTTCAAGCTTCAGGGCCCCATGGCGCCGGACCTCAGCCTGGAGGCATATCAGCAGGCCATCCTGCGTATTCAGGATTACATTCAGGCCGGCGACTGCTACCAAGTCAACTTTGCCCAACGCTTTCGTGCGCCGTGCATCGGCGATCCATGGGCGGCCTACTGCGCCCTGCGCGAGGCCTGCCCGACACCGTTTTCCGGGTTCCAGAGCCTGCCGGATGACGGCGCGGTGCTGAGCCTGTCGCCGGAACGCTTTGTGCGCATCAGCGAGCGCCAGGTGGAAACCCGCCCGATCAAGGGCACCCGCCCTCGCGGTTTAACACCGCAAGAGGACGCTGCCAACGCCGCCGAGTTGCTCGCCAGCCCCAAGGACCGCGCAGAAAACCTGATGATCGTTGACCTGCTGCGCAACGACCTCGGCCGCAGTTGCCGAATCGGCTCAGTGAAAGTGCCGGAGCTGTTCAGCCTGGAAAGCTACCCCAACGTGCACCACCTGGTGAGCAGTGTCACTGGCATATTGGCCGACGACAAAGACGCCCTCGACCTGATCGCCGGCAGCTTCCCTGGCGGCTCCATTACCGGCGCGCCAAAGATTCGCGCCATGCAGATCATCGATGAGCTGGAGCCCACCCGCCGCGGGTTGTATTGCGGCTCGCTGGTGTACCTGGACGTGCGCGGCGAGATGGACAGCTCCATCGCGATTCGCAGCTTGCTGGTCAAGGATGGGCAGGTGTGTTGCTGGGGTGGCGGCGGGATTGTGGCGGATTCAGAGTGGCAGGCGGAGTATCAGGAGTCGCTGACGAAGGTGCGGGTGTTGTTACAAACGTTGGAAAACCTGTAGGGCACAGCCCCTGCCTAGCGTTCGAGTAGAACGCCATGCGATAGAAAAAGCCTGAATCAGAACCGCTGTGGACGGAATAGACGCTTGCAGATAGCGTCCGGATCCACCGTCCACCGCCACCTGTGAAGGATCACATGAAGCGACTACCTCCTCGTCTGGAAATATTTCCGAGATTGCCTAACCACGCAATCGCACCTATGATCTCCCAAAACGGGAGGTTGAAGCGATGCGGATAATCGCTCTCTCTATCCTACGAATATTCTGGGAAAGCCATTGAGCTTATAGCGACGCCAGAACACCGCTGGTCGAGTGGTATCGGCACATGGAAAAGGCCAATTATCCAACACCGCAAGCACTCAAGGCCGAGCTCAGAACAGCGAGCATTCTTAAGGGCGGCAGGGTCGTGTTCAACGTCGGCGGCAACAAGTATCGAGTGATCATGGCCATCGACTACCAGCGACAACTAGGGTTTATACGGTTCGTGGGGACCCACGCTCAGTACGACCAGATCAACGCGGAGACTGCGTGATGAACATCAAACCTATTCACTCCCAGGAAGACCTGACTGCGGCACTCGTACGAGTCGAGCAGATATGGGGAGCACTACCCGGCTCGCCTGAAGGTGATGAGCTGGAAATCCTGGCAATCCTCATCGAGAAGTACGAAGCCGAGCATTACCCCATGCCCCCTTCGGACCCGGTAGAGGCTATCAAGTTTCGCATGGAGCAATTGGGCATGACCGCCCGCGATCTGGAGCCGTTTATCGGCACCAGTGGGCGGGTGTCAGAGGTGCTGAACCACAAGCGCAAGCTGAGCCTGGCGATGATCAAACGCCTGCATGAAGGCTTGCGTATTCCTTATGAGCGCTTGCTGGCCGAGGGTTAGGCGGTGACGGAGCCGACGCCATCGCGGGCAACCCCGGCTCCCTCAGTTGACCGCGTCGTTTGACGTTACAGGGTCGAAGGTGGGAGCTGGCTTGCCTGCGATGGGGCAATCAGCCGCGCCGCATAACTTACAGGCTCAACTGCCGATTCGACGCCTTGATAAACTCTTTTTTCAAGTCTTCAAACGTATGCACCGCCGGGAACTGCGGGAATTCGCGGATCACATTGTCCGGCGCATGGAACAGAATCCCACGGTCAGCTTCACCCAGCATGCTGGTGTCGTTGTAGGAATCACCGGCAGCGATCACGCGGTAGTAGAGGGTCTTGAATGCCAGCACCGATTGGCGCTTGGGGTCTTTCTGGCGCAGTTGGTAGCTGACTACCCGGTCGTTTTCATCGGTGATCAAGCGGTGGCAAAGCAAGGTCGGGAAACCCAGCTGACGCATCAGCGGCTGGGAGAACTCATAGAAGGTGTCGGACAGGATCACCACCTGGAAGCGCTCGCGCAGCCAATTGACGAACTCAATGGCGCCGTCCAGCGGCTTGAGCGTGGCGATAACGGCCTGGATATCGGCCAGCTTGAGCCCATGCTCGTCGAGGATGCGCAGGCGCTGTTGCATCAGCACGTCGTAGTCGGGGATGTCACGGGTGGTGGCGCGCAGGGATTCAATACCGGTTTTTTCGGCGAAGGCGATCCAGATTTCCGGAACCAGCACCCCTTCCAGGTCAAGGCAGGCAATTTCCACACGACACTCCTGTTAGATATTGTTAGTTGAGCGAGCAAAAGGACTGCCGAACTCTAGCGACTCACGCCCGCCGCCGCAACGCGGGACAGTTTTTGATACCATCGCCCTCCTAGAGAGCGCTCAGCGCCACTGACCTGTAGGAACCGTCCTGATGAACCAAGCCTTCGACGTCGTTGAACTCGCCACGACTTATGCCAACAAGTCTGCCCAGGACATTCTCAAGCTGGCGTTCAGCCAGTTCGGCGATGACTTGTGGATTTCCTTCAGCGGTGCCGAGGATGTGGTCCTTGTGGACATGGCCTGGAAGCTGAACAAGAACGTCAAGGTGTTCAGCCTCGACACCGGCCGCCTGCATCCGGAGACCTACCGGTTTATCGAGCAGGTGCGTGAGTTCTACAAGATCGACATCGAGCTGATCTCGCCAGACCCGAGCAAGCTGGAGCCCTTCGTCAAAGAAAAAGGCCTGTTCAGCTTCTATAAGGACGGCCATGGCGAATGCTGCGGCATCCGCAAGATCGAACCGCTGCGCCGCAAACTCGCAGGCGTCAGCGCCTGGGCCACCGGCCAGCGCCGCGACCAGAGCCCCGGCACTCGCAGCCAGGTGGCGGCGCTGGAAATCGACACGGCGTTCTCCACACCGGAACGCACCCTGTACAAGTTCAACCCGCTGGCGCAGATGACCAGCGAAGAGGTCTGGGGCTACATCCGCATGCTGGAGCTGCCGTACAACAGCCTGCATGAGCGCGGCTTCATCAGCATCGGCTGCGAGCCTTGCACCCGGCCGGTACTGCCCCGCCAGCATGAGCGCGAAGGCCGCTGGTGGTGGGAAGAAGCCACGCAGAAGGAATGCGGGCTGCATGCGGGGAATATCATCAGCAAGGCTTGAGCCTCTGATGCCACCGCCTCTGTAGGAGCGAGCTTGCTCGCGAAAAACGTCAACGATAACGCGGGCTTCCTGAATGAACGCGGCGTCTGTGAGTTTTTCGCGAGCAAGCTCGCTCCTACAGAAAGCGAGATTTCCTTTCGGCCGGGTAAATCTTGTACACAACCTTGTAACCATAAGTGCCATTTTTGTGTGCAACTTAATGTACAACGCACCAAAACGTAACATCTCCCTGCGCCAATGGCGCTGCATATAAATAACCCTGCAATTAATGAAAAAATAAATACCTGTTCAAACGGTCAACTTATAGTGCCCGTAATTCAGTAAGTTATTCGCGACCTATATAAAAACGAAATTAGCCAAGATTTTCATATATCGAGAATTGGCACGCATATGGCTTAGGCAGAAGTACGCTTTGTATACAATCAATACAAAACCTACATACACTTTGCCATCCGCCGCTTTGCTGCAGATGCGCTGGAGCCTGCCGGAATGCGTACAAGTCTCTCGAACACCCTCGCACTGGATCTGCCCTCCTCCCCGTTAAACCCTGCGGCCGCCGGCCCCGGCCCGCTGGTACTCAGCCCGCGCCTGCACAACAAGGACCTGGCGCCCACCAAGGTCGAAGGCCGACGCTGGGGGCGCTATAGCATCTTCGCGTTGTGGACCAATGACGTGCACAACATCGCCAACTACTCATTCGCCATCGGCTTATATGCATTAGGCCTGGGCGGGTGGCAAATATTGCTGTCCCTGGGGATCGGCGCGGCGCTGGTGTACTTCTTTATGAATTTGTCGGGCTACATGGGGCAGAAGACCGGTGTGCCGTTTCCGGTTATCAGCCGTATCAGCTTCGGCATTCATGGGGCGCAGATTCCGGCGTTGATTCGGGCGGTAATTGCGATTGCCTGGTTTGGGATCCAGACCTACCTGGCCTCGGTAGTTTTCCGCGTGCTGCTGACCGCCATTCATCCAGGCTTTGCCGATTATGACCACGACTCGATTCTGGGGCTGTCGACCCTGGGTTGGGCGTGCTTTGTGGCGATCTGGCTGGTGCAGTTGGTGATCCTCGCCTATGGCATGGAAATGGTACGTCGCTATGAAGGCTTCGCCGGGCCGGTGATTCTGTTGACCGTGGCCGCACTGGCCGGCTGGATGTACTTCCAGGCGAACGGGCAGATTGCCTGGTCGATCCGCGAGCCCCTGAGTGGCGGCGAGATGTGGCGCAATATCTTTGCCGGCGGCGCGCTGTGGCTGGCCATCTACGGCACCTTGATCCTCAACTTCTGCGACTTCGCCCGTTCCTCACCCTGCCGCAGGACTATCCAGGTCGGCAACTTCTGGGGCCTGCCGGTGAATATCCTGGTGTTCGCCGCCATCACCGTGCTGCTGTGCGGCGGGCAGTTCCAGCTCAATGGCCGCGTGATCGAAAGCCCGACCGAAATCATCGCGGCGATCCCCAACACCTTCTTTCTCGTGCTCGGCTGCCTGGCCTTCCTGATCGTCACCGTGGCGGTGAACATCATGGCCAACTTCGTCGCCCCGGCCTTTGTATTGAGCAACCTGGCGCCCAAGTACCTGAACTTTCGCCGCGCCGGACTGATCAGCGCCTTCGTTGCCGTGCTGATCCTGCCGTGGAACCTCTATAACAGCCCACTGGTGATCGTGTATTTCCTCTCTGGCCTCGGCGCGCTGCTGGGGCCGTTGTACGGGGTGATCATGGTCGATTACTGGCTGATCCGTAAGAGCCAGGTGGATGTGCCGCAGCTGTACAGCGAAGACCCCCAAGGCATTTATTACTACAGCCGGGGGGTGAATATGCGTGCGGTGGCGGCGTTCATTCCGGCGGCGGTGATCGCCATCCTGCTGGCGCTGCTGCCGGGGTTTGCCAGCGTCTCGCCGTTTTCCTGGTTGTTTGGCGCAGGCATTGCCGGGTTGCTGTACCTGCTGATTGCCAAGCGTCAACCGCACTACGCCGATGTCAGCGGCGAAAGCATTGCCGTCGATAACGTCAGTCATTAAACAAGGACTTTCCATGCGTATCCTCGTGGTCAACGTCAACACCACTGAATCCATCACCGACACCATTGCCCAGCAAGCACGGGCCGTGGCTTCACCGGGCACCGAGATTGTCGGGCTCACCCCGTACTTCGGCGCAGAATCGGTGGAAGGCAACTTTGAAAGCTATCTGGCAGCCATCGCCGTGATGGATCGGGTAATGGCCTACGACCAGCCCTTTGATGCGGTGATCCAGGCCGGCTATGGCGAACATGGCCGTGAAGGCCTGCAGGAACTGCTCAATGTACCGGTGGTGGATATCACCGAAGCGGCGGCCAGCACCGCGATGTTCCTGGGGCACGCCTACTCGGTGGTGACCACCCTGGACCGCACTGTGCCGCTGATTGAAGACCGGCTGAAACTCGCCGGCCTCTACCAGCGTTGTGCTTCGGTGCGCGCCAGCGGCATGGCGGTGCTGGAACTGGAAGAAGACCCGCTGGGCGCCATGGAGGCCATCGTGCGCCAGGCCGAACTGGCCATCCGCGACGACAAGGCCGAGGTGATCTGCCTGGGCTGCGGCGGCATGGCAGGGCTGGATGAGCAGATCCGTCAGCGCACCGGGGTTCCGGTGGTGGACGGGGTAACGGCGGCGGTGATGGTGGCCGAGTCGTTGGTGCGGTTGGGGTTGTCGACCTCGAAGATCAGGACGTATGCGGCGCCGCGGCCGAAGAAAGTCATTGGCTGGCCGGGCAAGTTCGGGCGGTAGACCGATGCGCCTGCATCGCGGGCAAGCCCGGCTCCCACAGTGATCGCAATCCAATGTGGGAGCCGGGCTTGCCCGCGATGGCCACGACTCGATGCAAGGCCCTGCTCAGATGGCACTGAATCGTTGAGCCAGTTTCTGCTCGGCGAACTGCTCAATAATGAAATCCACAAACGCCCGCGTCTTGCCCGGCAACAATTTATGCTCGGCGTAGTAGATGGAAATATTGCCGTCGTCCACATACCAGTCGGGTAACACCCGCACCAACGCACCGCTGTCCAGGAACGGCACGGCCATTGGCATGCTCACCAGCGCGATGCCAAGGCCCTGGGCACTGGCGCAGCAGGCGGCTTCGGAGTCGCTCATGGTCATGGCTGGCTTCAGTACCAGTGGGCTGTGCTCGCGCTCACGGTGGGTCAGTTGCCATGAACGCACCCGGCCAGTCTGCGGCGAGCGAATCAAGATGCCAAGGCAGTGCGACAGGTCATCGGGCGCCAGCACCGGCAGGCGGCGCGCCAGATAATCCGGCGACGCCACCAGCACCCGGTGCGCCGGGGTCAACTTGCGCGCCACCACGCCTTGGGGCAGCTCAAACCCGCCGCCAATGGCCGCATCGAAGCCTTGCCCGATCAGGTCGACCTGGCGGTTATCGAAATGCCAGTCCGGGCTGATATCCGGACAGCGCCGCATAAATTCGCCCAACAACGGCACCACATACCGATTGCCGAACACTGGCCCCATGCTGACCTTGAGCGTGCCCACCGGCCGCCCTTCGGCACTGGCCAGGTTGGCGACCGCATTCTGAATGGTGGTGAGGCTGGCGCTGACTTCCGCCAGGAACACTTTGCCGGCTTCGGTCAGCGCCAGACGCCGAGTGCTGCGCTGGAACAGCCGCACCCCGAGGCGCGCCTCCAACTTGGCGACGCTTTTACCCACCGCTGCGGGAGTGAGGCTCAGGTGCCGTGCAGCCTCGGCAAAGCTGCCACCCTCGGCGCTGCGCACAAAGCATTCGATACTGCCAAAGCTTTCCATATCGCTCCACTCTAAACTTTTGGTTTACACAGACTATAGCAACCACGGGCTACCGAGCAGCGCGGGCGAGGTCGATACTCGCTCCATCAACTACCTCGGAGATCGACATGACCACACACAACCTCACCGGCAAAGTCGCCTTGATTCAAGGCGGTTCCCGCGGCATCGGCGCCGCCATCGTCAAGCGCCTCGCCGCCCAGGGGGCAGCGGTTGCCTTTACCTACGTCAGCTCGGCCGCCAAGGCTGAAACACTGCAGAACGAGGTGATCGGCGCAGGGGGGCAGGCTCTGGCGATTCACGCCGACAGCGCCGATGCCACGGCGATTCGCGCGGCGGTCAACGCCACGGTCGAGGCGTTTGGACGCCTGGATATCCTGGTGAATAACGCTGGCGTGCTGGCCATCGCGCCGCTGGACGAATTCAAGCTGGAAGACTTCGACCAGACCTTGGCGATCAATGTGCGCAGCGTGTTTATCGCCACCCAGGAAGCCGCCAAGCACATGGGCGAAGGTGGCCGCGTGATCAATATCGGAAGCACCAACGCCGAACGCATGCCCTTTGGCGGTGGCGGGCCCTACGCCATGAGCAAGGCGGCGCTGGTAGGGTTGACCAAGGGATTGGCGCGGGACCTGGGGCCACGGGGCATCACCATCAACAACGTGCAGCCTGGGCCGGTGGACACCGATATGAACCCGGCGAACAGTGATTTTGCCGAAAGTCTGATCGGGTTGATGGCGGTAGGTCGGTATGGGCATGTGGAGGAGATTGCCAGTTTTGTGGCCTATCTGGCCGGGCCGGAAGCCGGCTATATCACGGGCGCCAGCCTGACCATCGATGGTGGTTTCAGCGCCTGATTTTGCAAAACCGCAACCCGAATGTGGGAGCGGGCTTGCTCGCGAATACGGTGAGTCAGTTGATAAATCTACTGACTGACACCCTGCATTCGCGAGCAAGCCAGCTCCCACACTTTTGACCGCGCGGGGTCAGGCCATGGGGGGCAAGCCGTAGGCGGCCAAATCAAAGTCGGCGAGCTTGCGAATAATCTGGTCAGCATGCTGGTACTTGCTGTCAGCCATCGCCTCATCGGGCACCGCAATAGCGGTCATGTGCGCAGCCTTCGCCGCCGTCACGCCGAACGGCGAATCTTCGAACACCAGACAATCCTCAGGCGCTACACCCAACCGGCGCGCAGCGGTGAGGAAGATATCCGGCGCGGGCTTGGCAGCGCCTACTTCCGGGTCGTCAGCGGTGACGATGGTGTCGAACAGGCCAAACCATTCACGGTGCAGGGTGGTCTTGTGGCCAAACGAGTTACGCGATGAACTGGTGCCCACCGCAATCGGAATATTGTGCGCCTTCAAGTGCCGCACCAACGCCTCGGCACCGGGCATGCCCAAGGCCTTAGGAAAGCGCTCGCTCATCAGCGGTTCGCGTATTTCCAGAAACTCGGCGGGCGTGATCGGCAGGTCCAGCGCCTTGACCACGTAATCGGCCAAATCCTGGGCACCCCGCCCGATGATGTGCTGCTTGATGCCCCAGTCGTAGGTACGGCCATAGCGTTCGGCAATGATCTGCGTGACTTCGGTGTAGATGCCTTCGGTATCCAGCAACAACCCGTCCATATCGAAAATCACGGCCTTGATCGGGACAGCGTTACGCGGTGCATTCATCACAACACAACCTTGGGGCGAGGACTAAAAGGATTCAGCACAATAACGGCCCTCGTTGCCTGCAAGCAACCTTCGTGGGCTATCCGTTGATTCATACCACGCAACAGTTTTGCCCGTCGGCGCTGACGGCGGCCGTCTAGGGTTTGAGAGGAAAACGTCATGACCCGTTGACGCGGATCTGAAAATACCGATTGCAAACCTTATAAAAGACTTATTAGCCTCCCCTGAACTCAATCCAATGCACGCGAAAAGCCGTCAAACAATTGCTTCGGTTGCATTCGTATCATCAGCAACAGGTACGCGATGCCGTGTCCGCTCTTGAACACATGCCCGATGCAATCAACGTCAAGGCGCTGGTCAACCATCCTCACAGCTATCGCTTGCGGGTAGGTCATTATCGGGTCCTTTTCGACTGGGACGGCAGCATCCAAGAGGTTAAAAAACGTGACGAGCGAACCTACTGCCGTACAGATCATCCACAATACGCAGGGCGAGCCAGCCTATGTGGTGATTCCCTATGAACACTATGTGGCGCAGCAAAACGATCCAAACCTGATACCCCATGCGGTAGTCAGCCGCCTGGTGGATGGCGCAACACCTATTCGCGCGTGGCGCGAGCATCTGAGCCTGACCCAGGAAGAAGTCGCCAAACGCCTGGGTATTTCACAATCGGCATTTGCCCAGCAGGAAGCGGTCAGCAAACCCCGCCGCACCACGCGGGAAAAGATAGCCAAAGCGTTCGGTATCAATGCCAGTCAACTGGAGCTATAACGGCGCGCTGCAAAAATTCACGTACCCCTTCACCTCACATCGAGCTCAAACATGCTCTACCGCCTAGCCGCCGACGGCCTCGTGCTGTTCCACCTGGCCTTTATCCTGTTCGTGCTGTTCGGCGGCCTGCTCACCCTGAAGTGGCCCAGGGTAATGTGGCTGCACCTGCCCGCCGTTGCCTGGGGCATCGCGGTGGAGGTGCTGCACCTGCCCTGCCCACTCACCCGTTGGGAAAACCTGTTTCGCCACTTGGCCGGGCAGGATGGTTATGGCGGTGGGTTTATCGAGCATTACATTCTGACGATGATCTACCCAGCCGGGCTGACTGCGAATACTCAATTAGTGCTGGGGGCCGTGGTGGTGGTGGTCAACCTCGCCGTGTATGCACGCCTGATCAAACGCAAGTAGGCAGGCAACCCAGGCCAACCAGGGTGGCCTCCACCGCCTGTTCCAGCGGTGTGTGGGGCTCATGGCCGAGCGTCGCGAGCAGGCGCTGGTTATCCAGGCGCAACGGTGTTTGCCACAGGTAGCGCATCTCCTGCATCTCACGCACGGTGACGACAAAAGGCGCCGCCCAGTTCAACAACCACCAGGGAAACGCGCCGACCCTGGGTTGCTGGCCCGTCCTGCGCAGCACCACACGCTGGATCGTCTTAGCCATCTGCGTACCGTCCGCATCCATGTACCCAGCCATATGAAAGCAGGCGAAGGCGCCAAGACTGGCACGACGCTCAATCAACTCAAGCATTGTACGCGCTACGTCCGGCAGATAAGCCCATTGATGGGCCACGCCGTAATCGCCTGGGTAGCGGATGGTGTGCACCGGTTTGCCGGGTTTGACCAAGCCTTGGGCAAACCAGTTATTGGCCACCCTGGCGCCGAAAAAATCCCCAGCGCGCACAATCACCACCCGGGCGCCCTGAGTGGAAGCGGCTCGCAAGCGCTGCTCCATCTGCACACGGATCGCGCCCTTGCGAGTCAGCGGGTGCTGGGGTGAGTCTTCGTGCAGCACAGGGAATGCATCCGGCCCGAAGTTGTAGACCGTGCCGGGCAGCACGACTGTCGCGCCTTCGCAGATGGCCGCCGCAATGGAGTTGTCGATCATCGGCAACACCCACTCGGCCCATTTGCGATAACCCGGCGGATTGACGCCGTGCACGATTACCGCGCAGCCCCGGGCGGCCGCGATCACGTCGTCGCGATTCAGGGCATCGCCTTTTAGCCACGTAAAAACAGGATTTTGGCTGCGAGCCTTGATCAGATCCCGAGTCAACGCCCGCACCTCCCAGCCCGCCGCGCTCAACTGCCGCGCCACTTCGCCACCAATGCCACCGGTTGCACCCAAAACCAGAACCTTGCTCATCACCCTCTCCCACTGTTGGTTGATGAGGGTATGTTGGATGCGGAACAGCTAGAGAGGAATTGCCCAAGGGTATCGAGCCGCTATACATTTATGTATGGCTACGAATATCGGTTGGGAGCTTTACCGGTCATTTCTCGGTGTACTCAAGGAAGGATCGCTGTCGGGGGCCGCACGGCAGCTCGGCATCACCCAACCCACGGTAGGGCGGCACATCGCCGCGCTGGAAACGGCGCTGGGCGTCGTGTTGTTCACCCGCTCGCCCTCAGGCTTATTACCCACTACGGTCGCCCACACACTGCGGGCGCATGCAGAAACCATGGCGCGTACCGCCGCCGCCCTTGAACGCGCCGCCTCGTCCCAAGGCGATGAGGTGCGCGGCGTGGTACGAGTATCGGCCAGTGAAGTGGTGGGTGTGGAGGTACTGCCGCCGATCATCACGCAATTGCGCCGGGAACACCCGCACCTGAAGGTGGAACTGGTGCTGACCAACCGCTTGAGCGACCTGCTGCAGCTGGAAGCCGACATTGCCGTGCGCATGGTGCGCCCCAGCCAGGAGCAGCTGCTGGCGCGGCGTATCGGCCTGATCGAAGTCGGCCTGCATGCCCGTGACGATTACCTGCAGCAACACGGCATCCCCCAACACATGCACGACCTGGCCGGCCACTCCGTCATCGGCTTTGATCAAGCCACTGCATTTATCCGCAGCCTGGCAATCAAGGGTTTTGAGCGCAACGCCTTCGCCATCAGTAGCGACAGCGACCTGGCGCAACTGGCAATGATCCGCGCCGGTGCCGGCATCGGTGGGTGCCAGGTACAACTGGCCCAGCGCGACCCACGTCTGCGCCGAGTGCTGCCTGACGGCTTCGCGTTTAAAATGGACACTTGGGTCAGCATGCACGAAGACCTGCGCAACAGCCCACGCTGCCGGGTGACATTCGATGCACTGGTGGCAGGTTTGCAGCGTTACGTACAGGCTTGAGACAGCTGCGCTGGTGAACAATCAGCGCACCTCAATCCGTTCGCGGTCGCCCCATGTCCGAAGCCTTCGAAGTTCCCAGCCCCCACGAAAAACACCTTGAACACACCACCGAGCATGCTCACGGCCGCGGCGATAGCTTTGCCAGTCGTATCGCCGTGATGACCGCGATCATGGCGACCGTCGGTGCCATGCTCAGCTATCAGGCCGGCTCCAGCGAAAGTGAAGCTGCGATGGACAAGAACAACGCCGCCATCATCAAGACCGAAGCCGCTAACCAGTGGAACTACTACCAGGCCAAATCCAGCCGCCAGAACCTGGCAGAACTGGCCAGCCATATTCCCGGCGTGGATGCGGCGCATTACCAGGCGGAGATCGAGCGCTACAAGCGCCAGAAGGAAGAAGTGCGTAAACAGGCCGAAACGCTTGAGGCCACTTCACGGGACTGGGACCACAAATCCGAGGAAGCGCTGCACCAGCACCATCGCTGGGCCCAGGCGATGACGGCGATTCAGATCGCGATTTCATTGGCGGCGATTACCCTGCTCACGCGCAAGGAATGGCTCAAACGCATGTCGTACACCGCCGGCGGGGTGGCGGTGATGTTGGGTGGCCTGGCGTGGCTGCATCTCTGACACGCCGAAGAATAAATGTGGGCGCTGTCGAGCCCCAACCAGGCTGCAATGGGATCACCGCGCAGTACCCGCCAGACTGCGACCCAGCCTCGCTGATTGATTTCAATCTGCCAACTGAGCGCTTAGAGTGTCGCCCCCCCCCGAGAATTGAATCTCGAGATTGAACCTATGGAGTTATGAGTGAAATACGTCAGTAAAGTCGTTGCAGCAGCCGTACTTGGTTTCACCCTGGCAGGTTGCACCGGCACCGCCATGAAAACCCAGCAATACGACGCCAGCCAATACACCGTCCTCGGCCACAGCGAAGCCAGCGCCACCGGCATCATGCTGCTGGGTGTTATCCCCATCGGCCAGAACAACCGCTTCGTACGCGCCCAGGATGCAGCCATCAAGGCCAAGGGCGGCGACGCGTTGATCAACACACAAGTGCAGGAAAAGTGGTTCTGGGCTTGGGTATTGAACGGTTACACCACCAAAATCTCCGGTGATGTGATCAAGCTGAAAACCGCGCAATAAAGTACGAAATTGCCAGGGCGCTGACCCCGGCGAGCGACGTATCATGGGCCTGACTTTCGAGGATGGCCCATGAACCTCAGCATCATTTACGCCCTCGCGGCCGCCGCCCTGTTCGGCGCCAGCACCCCGCTCGCCAAAAGTCTTGGCCTGGGCCTCTCGCCCATCCTGCTCGCCGGCCTGCTCTACCTCGGCAGCGGCATTGGCCTTGCCGGTGTGCGCTTGATCCGTGATCGCGGCTGGAAACCTACCGGACTAACCCCATCGGAATGGCCCTGGCTACTTGGCGCCATCGCCTTCGGCGGCCTCCTCGGCCCCGTTGCACTGATGTTCGGCCTGACCCGCACCACCAGCGCCAGCGCCTCCCTGATGCTCAACCTTGAGTCGGTACTGACCGCCGTGATCGCCTGGGTCGTGTTCCGCGAAAACGCCGACCGACGCATCGTCCTCGGCATGCTCGCCATTGTGCTGGGCGGCGTGGTGTTGTCAGGGTCCGGTGCCGACGGCAGCCGCCAAGACTGGACCGGACCGCTTGCCGTTGCGCTGGCGTGTTTGTGCTGGGGGATCGATAACAACCTCACGCGCAAAGTGTCCGCGTCTGACGCATTGTTTATCGCAGGAGCCAAAGGCTTGATTGCGGGGCTGGTCAATTGCAGCCTGGCACTTTACCTCGGGGCGCAGATTCCCGGCATGGCGCAACTGGCGCCGATTCTACTGGTAGGTTTCCTCGGCTATGGCATCAGCCTGGTGATGTTCGTGCTGGCCCTCCGCGGGCTGGGCAGCGCGCGCACCGGCGCTTACTTCTCCACGGCACCCTTTCTCGGTGCTGCAGTGGCGTTACTGGTGTTTGGCGAGTCGGTGACCGTCGCCTTCTGGATTGCCTCGGCGCTGATGGCCGTGGGCGTGTGGCTGCACCTGACGGAGCGGCATGCCCATGAGCATGTGCATGAGGCAACGCAACATGGGCACTGGCATGTGCATGATGAGCATCATCAACATGAGCATGGGTTTGAGTGGGACTCGAAGGTGCCTCATAGCCATGAGCATGCGCATGGAGTGATGAGGCATAGCCATGCGCACTTTCCGGATGTGCATCATCGGCATAGGCATTGAGGGCGGGCTTAGGCATAGGGTGTGACTTCATGGGGCCGCAGACTGAAAGGTCAGACAACTGAGCTGATAAAAGTTGTACTTTTCAAACCCCAGAAATCACAAAACCCCTGGTTTCTTTCGAAACCAGGGGTTTTGTTTACATCGAATTTGGCGGTGAAGGAGAGATTCGAACTCTCGATACAATTTCTTGTATACACACTTTCCAGGCGTGCTCCTTAAGCCACTCGGACACTTCACCGTATCTCGTCAAACCAGTTCAGTCTGTCGAGGCGCGCTAATGTAGTCGAAAGCCTTTCTGATGGCAAAGGTTTTTTTCAGAATTTTCATGCGGTTAGACCGTTATGCCATTCACCGTCCGGCAAGGGGTGGTGATTGTGCCATTCTCAGGCAGCGGCGGCACGCGTCTGGAGCGCTTGCTGCGCCCTGCTCCGGGGCGTCTACCCTTGGGGATGCAGGAAAAGCCTGACTGGGTAGTCAGTCACGGCGCTTTACCCGCACGGGCGTGGTGAGTAACGTCTGCGCATCTATCTCTATAACAAGCCCTACAAGGAACCGCGTCATGAGTGAGTTGATTGCCTACCACTTCGAAGACGGTATCGCGACCCTGACCCTGAGCAACGGCAAGGTGAATGCCATTTCTCCGGCGGTGGTCGGTGAGTTTAATGCGGCGCTGGATCAGGCCGAGAAGGATCGGGCGGTGGTGATCATCACGGGCACGCCGGGGATTTTGTCGGGTGGTTATGATTTGAAGGTGATGACGGCCGGCCCTAAAGAGGCAATCAGCCTGGTGACCTCGGGTTCGACCCTGGCGCGGCGGATGTTGGCGCATCCGTTCCCGGTGATTGTGGCCTGCCCTGGGCATGCGGTGGCCAAGGGCGCGTTCCTGTTATTGTCGGCCGATTATCGGATTGGCGTCGAAGGCCCGTTCAGCATTGGCCTGAATGAAGTGGCGATTGGCATGACCATGCACCACGCCGGTATCGAGTTGGCGCGGGATCGCCTGCGTAAGTCGGCGTTTCAGCGTTCGGTGATAAATGCCGAAATGTTTGATCCGCAAGGCGCCTTGCACGCCGGTTTCCTCGACAAGGTGGTGGCACCCGAAGAACTGCACGCTGCAGCACTGGAAGCAGCGCGGCAGTTGAAGAAGATCAATATGAACGCGCACAAGCACACCAAGTTGAAAGTGCGCCGCGCACTGCTTGAAGCCCTGGACGATGCAATCATCCAGGATCAGGGCCATAGCCTGAGCTAAGTCCTACACCTGCTGTGCCTGAGCCCGACCTTGAGTCGGGCTTTTTCTTACCTATAAATGTGAAACCTCCGTAGCCGCTCTAGCTAGCCGTTATCGGCCCATGTGGAAACATGCGCTTAAACATCGGCTATCTCCTACGTCTGTAGGGGCAATTGCCGAATACAGTGCACATCCGTACACTGCGCCACCTTTTGTCCCGATGGGCCGTGTCGATGCTTTTTCTGTTGCGTATGTTGTTGATGAGCCTGCATTTTATGATCGCTGGCGTGCTGGGTGTGCTGGTCGGTGTGTGCCGGCCGTTCAACCCGGACAACAGCCGTCTCTGCGCTCGCCTCTATGCGTTGCCGGCCATGCGGATCTTGGGCTTGAACGTGAAGACCGACGTCGACTCGCTGCGCGACAAGCCCGGTACCTGCGTGGTGATCGCCAACCATCAGTCCAATTACGATTTGTTTGTGTTCGGCAATGTAGTACCCCACCGCACGGTCTGCATCGCCAAGAAAAGCCTGAAATGGGTACCACTGTTCGGCCAGTTGTTCTGGCTGGCGGGCAATGTGCTGATCGACCGTGGCAATGCGCACAAGGCCCGGCGTGCGATGCTGACGACCACGCATACCTTGCAGCATGAGGACACGTCAATCTGGGTGTTCCCGGAAGGTACGCGCAACCTGGGCAAAGGGTTGTTGCCGTTCAAGAAAGGCGCGTTCCATATGGCGATTGCGGCCGGTGTGCCTATCGTGCAGGTGTGTGTCAGCAATTACGTGACGCAGATGAAGCTCAATCGTTGGGACAGCGGCAGTGTGCTGATACGCTCGTTGCCGCCGATTCCTACCTGTGGGTTGACGGTGGATGACATCCCTCAGTTGCTGCTGACGTGTCAGACGCAGATGGCTGAGTGCATTGCACAGATGGACCGCGAACTGCAACGCGCGTAGGCGCCCGCTTAGGGTGACGCGGAGCGTCACGGGCGGCATTCCCACGCAGAGCGTGGGAACGATCAGTGTTATCAGCCAGCAACAACGGAACGCCATTCAGGCTAAGCTGCCCAACATCTGTCCTCATGATAAGAAGTGATCAGCACCATGGGTAGAGTTGTTGCGGCTGCCGTCTACAGCGCCGGTAAGAAAGTCTCGGATATCACTCTCGATGAAGGCGCGGCCTGGGCCGCCAAACCTGGGCACTTTGTGTGGATCGGCCTGGAAGAACCCAGCGCCCAGGAACTGAACAACCTGCAACGCCAGTTCAACCTGCACGAGCTGGCGATCGAAGACGCCATGGAAAAACACAGCCGCCCGAAGCTGGAAACCTTCGGCGACGCGCTGTTTATCGTCACCTACTCACCGGTGCGCGAGAACGGCAAGCTGGAGTTTATCGAAACCCATATTTTTGCCGGCAACGGCTACATCATAACCGCACGCAACGGTCACTCGGCGTCCTACGGCTTTGTGCGCCAACGCTGTGAGGCGCGCCCGTTGTTGCTGGAGCATGGGGAAGATTTCGTACTCTATGCGTTGCTGGATTTTGTCACTGAAAACTACCAGCCGGTGAGCGAGGCGATCCACGCCGAGATTGATGAGTTGGAGCGTAACGTGCTGTGCAGTTCGCTCAACGAGCGCGATATCCAGCACCTCCACGGCCTGCGCCGCGATGTGTTACGGCTCAAGCGGCACGTGGCGCCAATGGTGGAGATCAGCCAGGAGTTGCAGAAGCTGAGCTTCCCGTTTATCGACAAGAACATGCGCCCGTATTTCCGTGATGTGCAAATCCACGTGACGCGGCAAATGGAAGACCTCACCACCCTGCGCGACATTGCCAGCCAGACCATCGAGATCGGTGTGTTGCTGGAGGCGTCGCGCCAGAGCGTGGTGCAGCGCAAGTTCGCCGCGTGGGCGGCGATCCTGGCGTTCCCCACGGCGGTGGCGGGGATTTACGGGATGAACTTCCAGAACATGCCCGAGCTGCAATGGCACTACGGCTATTTTGCGGTGCTCGGTTTTATTACCTTGGGCTGTACCGGTTTATGGGCCAGCTTCAAGCGTTCGGGCTGGCTTTAAGCCTTGGCTTCAGGTTGGTGCGCCACAAAGCGCATCATCCACTCCGCCACGGTCACGCCGTGGTGGTCGCGCTCCAGGCTGGCCACGCCGTTGCTGTAGACCTTTTCACCCAGGGTTGTCTGAAGTATTTCCAGCAACTCACGGGAATAGTCGTGAACAAACTCCGGATGGCCCTGGAAGCACAGCACCTGGTCGCCAATGTGATACGCGGCAAACGGGCAGAATTCGCTGGAGGCGATCACGGTGGCGTTTTCTGGCAAGGTGGTGACTTGGTCCTGGTGGCTGATCAATAGCGTCAGCTGCGGCACCTCGGGGCTCATCCATGGCGTCTTGGCATCCAGTTTGTAGGCGTGGGTGCCCATGCCCCAGCCCTGGCTGGCACGTTCGGCCTTGCCGCCCAGCAGCAGCGCGAGCAACTGATGGCCGAAGCACACGCCCAGCAGCTTGTCGCCGCGCTCATAACGCGTGAGCAGGTAGGTCTTGAGCGTCTGGATCCAAGGGTCGGTACCGAACGAATCGGCCTTGCTGCCGGTGATCAGGTACGCGTCAAACACTTCGTCATCCGGCGGGTACTCGCCTTGCACCACGTTGTAGACCACAAACTCGGCGGCTATCGGTTGCTTGGCGAACAGGCGCTTGAACATCTGCCCATAGCCTTGGTACTCATCGATCAAAGCGGGACGCAGAATATCGGTTTCCAGGATGCAGACGCGTAGCGACATAAAAAATACCTGACACGGCGATGGGAATATTGCACACCCCAGAGCCTGCCTTGAAATACACCCCCAAAGCAAGCCCTCAATGGGTACCCACACTCACTGTAGGAGCGAGCTTGCTCGCGAAGAACGTCAACGATAACGCAGGTATCCTGGATAAAAGCGTTGCCTGTGCGTTTTTCGCGAGCAAGCTCGCTCCTACAGTGAAACGTCTAAAACCGCGCGCCTTTTGCGGCTTTTTCCAACAACAACGCCGGCGGCGAGAAGCGCTCCCCGTACTCCTCGGCGAGGTAGCGGGCGCGGGCGATGAAGTCGTTCAGCCCGTACTGGTTGATAAACTGCAACGCGCCGCCACTCCAAGCGGCAAAACCGATGCCGAAGATTGAACCGACGTTGGCATCCGCCGTGGACATCAACACGCCCTCCTCCACACAGCGCACGGTTTCGATGGCTTGGATAAACAGCAAGCGGTCACGCACATCCTGGGGGGAGATTTGCTTGCCGGGCTGTTCGAACCGGTTTTTCAGCTCAGGCCACAGGTGCTTCTGGCCGCCAGCGGGATAGTCGTAAAAACCACCGCCGGCCGCCTTGCCCGTGCGCTTGTATTCGTTCACCAACAGATCAATCACCGCCGTCGCCGGATGATTCGGCATAGCCTTGCCTTCGGCCTGCAGGTCCTTGGCCGTTTGCTGTCGGATATGGCTCATCAGGCTGAGGGACACTTCATCGGACACCGCCAACGGCCCCACTGGCATGCCGGCCTTGCGCGCTTCGGTCTCGATCATCGGCGCCGCCACGCCTTCGCCGAGCATGGCGATGCCTTCGTTGGTAAAGGTGCCGAATACTCGCGAGGTAAAGAAACCGCGACTGTCGTTGACCACAATCGGGGTTTTCTTGATTTGGAGTACGAAGTCAAAACCTCGGGCCAGGGTTTCGTCGCTGGTGCGCGCCCCCTTGATGATTTCCACCAAGGGCATCTTGTCCACGGGGCTGAAGAAGTGCAGGCCGATGAACTTGGCTTGATCGGGCACCGCCGTGGCCAGGCCGCTGATGGGCAAGGTGGAGGTGTTGGAGGCGATCACCGCGTCGGCCCCCACCACGCTTTGCGCCGCGGCCGAAACCTTGGCCTTGAGTGCGCGGTCTTCGAATACGGCCTCGATGATCAGGTCGCAGCCGGCCAGGTCGGCGTCATCCTGAGTAGGATGAATGCGCGCCAGGGTGGTTTCGCGCTGTTCGGCGGTCAATTGCCCACGGCTGACTTTCTTGTCCAGCAATGCGGCCGAATGGGCTTTGCCTTTTTCAGCGGAGGCCAGGGTGATGTCTTTGAGCACCACCTCGATACCCGCACAGGCACTGACATAGGCGATGCCCGCGCCCATCATCCCGGCGCCGAGCACACCGACTTTGCGCGTTACATAAGGCGCAAAGCCCTGCGGGCGCGAGCTGCCAGCGTTGATTTGGTTGAGCTGGAACCAGAAGGTGCCGATCATGTTTTTTGCCACTTGCCCGGTCACCAGTTCGGTGAAGTAGCGGGTTTCGATCAGGTGCGCGGTGTCGACGTCCACCTGGGCGCCCTCGACCGCCGCACACAGGATTTTCTCCGGCGCAGGGAAGCAGCCTTGGGTCTTGCTACGCAAAATCGATGGGGCAATGGCGAGCATTTGCGCGACTTTAGGGTGGGACGGCGTGCCGCCGGGAATCGCGTAGCCCTTGTTGTCCCAGGGTTGCCTGACGTCGGGATTAGCCAGAACCCAGGCACGGGACTGAGCCAGCAATGCCTCGCGATCTGCCGCCAACTCATCAATCAGGCCCGCTTGCAGGGCCTGGGCGGGCCGCACCTTTTTGCCTTCGAGCAAATACGGCAAGGCTTTTTCCAGGCCGAGCATGCGCACCATGCGCACCACGCCGCCGCCCCCTGGCAACAGGCCAAGGGTGACTTCCGGCAAGCCCAGTTGCACGGACTTGTCGTCCAGCGCGACCCGGTGATGGCAGGCCAGGCAAATTTCCCAACCGCCGCCCAGGGCCGCGCCATTGATCGCGGCCACCACCGGTTTGCCGAGGGTTTCCAGGCGGCGTAATTGCGCTTTCAATACCAAGACACTGTCGTAGAACGCCTTGGCGTGGGCTTTATCGACCTTGATCAGCTCATTGAGGTCGCCCCCGGCAAAAAAGGTCTTCTTGGCCGAGGTGATCACCACCCCGGCGATCTCGTCCTTTTCCGCTTCCAGGCGCGTGAGGGTGGCCGCCATGGCTTCACGGTAGGCGGCGTTCATGGTGTTGGCGCTCTGGCCGGGCATGTCGAGGGTCAGCACCACGATCTGGTCCTGGCCTTTTTCGTAACGAATGGCATCGGTCATGACAAATTCCTTAGGCTCAGAGGCGTTCGATAATGGTGGCGATCCCCATGCCACCGCCGACACACAAGGTGGCCAGGCCGTAGCGTTGCTGGCGCACCTCGAGCTCGTCGAGCAAGGTGCCGAGAATCGCGCAGCCGGTGGCGCCCAAGGGATGGCCCATGGCGATGGAGCCGCCGTTGACATTGACCCGTGCGGTGTCGATGCCCATGTCCTTGATGAACTTGAGCACGACCGAAGCAAAGGCTTCGTTGACTTCGAACAGGTCGATGTCTTCAACCCCCAGGCCGGCTTTGGCCAGCGCCTTGCGAGTGGCCGGCGCGGGGCCGGTGAGCATGATGGTCGGGTCGGTGCTGGTCACCGCCGTGGCGACAATACGCGCCCGCGGTTGCAGGCCCAGTTCACGGCCTTTGGCCTCGGAACCGATCAGCATCAGCGCGGCGCCATCCACAATGCCGGAACTGTTGCCCGGCGTGTGCACATGATGGATGCGCTCCACGTGGCTATAGACCCGCAACGCGGTGGCGTCGAAGCCCATCTGGCCCATCATTTCGAAGCTCGGCTTGAGCTTGCCCAAGCCCTCGAGGGTTGAGTCGCCGCGGATAAATTCGTCATGGTCCAGCAGCACGATGCCGTTCTGGTCGTGCACCGCGATCAGCGACTTATTGAAGGAACCGTCTGCCCGCGCCCTGGCGGCTTTCTGCTGGGACTGTAGGGCGAAGGTGTCGACATCCTGGCGCGTGAAGCCTTCCAGGGTGGCGATCAGGTCGGCGCCAATGCCTTGGGGCGTGAAGTGGCTGTGCATATTGGTTTGCGGGTCGAGCACCCAGGCGCCGCCATCGCTGCCCATGGGCACGCGGGACATGGACTCGACGCCGCCAACAACCACCAGGTCTTCGAAGCCGGAACGCACCTTCATCGCCCCCAGGTTCACCGCCTCCAGGCCCGACGCGCAGAAGCGATTGACCTGCACACCGGCCACACTGACATCCCAGTCGGCCACCAGCGCGGCGGTCTTGGCGATATCGGCGCCCTGGTCGCCTACGGGGGTGACGCAACCAAGGACGATGTCATCCACTTGGCGGGTGTCGAGGTCGCTGCGCTGCGCCAGCGCCGTGAGCAAGCCGGCCACCAGGTTTACCGGCTTGACGCTGTGCAGGGCACCGTCGGCCTTGCCTTTACCCCGGGGCGTGCGTATCGCATCAAAGATCAAAGCTTGGGTCATGACATCCTCGAACCGCTGTGGGTGTGTGCCCCTACCTTAGGCCCGATTGACACGGTTTCAATGACGGATGCGCTCATTGGTTTTGACCCCCTCGCTCGGACGAACGGTAGGTACCTACGGGAAATGCCTGATTAATCGTTTTAGCTGTCTAGCCCTAGGGCTGGCGCCAATATGGCAATAAGCCTCATGCCGTTTTTAGCGCAAATACTTCTTAGCTGATATGAAATGAGTCTAAGCCAGAAAGAACGGGCGCTCTAAGGTTGAATCTGTAAGACGCTGCTGCCGGGTTTTGCTGGAGCAGCTGTAAGAAAAGTGCAACGTCACCTCGCGATACTGACTTCAACGGCACGCATTTGACGCTCAGGAATAACAACAAAAGAAAAGGCAGTCAGCCATGTTCAAACAATCGAAAGTACGTCAGGCGGGACTTATCCTGTTCGCCACCACCTTGATTCTGATCCTGCCCAATTTAACCAAGGTTATTGGGTGACACTCCCCGCTTGCGTGCACACACCGCACCAGGCCTGCAGCTTTTGGCAGCACCTGCCAGGACATTGCGCTTAGCGCTCCTGTTGCAGGGGCTGTCTTTTTACCTGCCGTTTTCCGTTATCGTGTGCGCCCTCACTCTCTCGCAACGGGCCTGTGCCTTGAAACCGATCCTCGCCCTTTTCGCCCTGCTGCTGAGCCTGCCTGCGGCGGCGGCACAGTTGACCATCGAGCTGGACCACACCCACAAAACCTGGGAGACCGCCGAGCTGCTCAAGCATCCCGACGCTCAGACGGTGCAGATCGTTGATGATGTGTCCTACAAGCGCAACATGACCTATCGTGCGGTGCCCCTCGCGGTGCTCTTGCCGGGCCTTAAATCTGCGAACCACCTGCAAGCCGTTGCCCTTGATGGTTTTGCCGCCGAACTTGCCGCCGCTCCGTTGCTGGAAAAAAACGGCGCCCGCGCCTGGCTGGCCGTGGAAGACCCGGCCCATCCATGGCCACCACTGGCACAGGGCAAGCCCAGCGCCGGACCGTTCTATCTGGTCTGGACCAACCCTCAAGCCGGACGTATCAGCCCGGAACAGTGGCCGTTCCAGGTCTCCAGGTTCAAACAGTTGCAGACGGTTGGCGAGCGTTTCCCGGCGTTATTGCCCGACCCGAAGCTGGCGGCGAACGACCCGATCAACCAAGGCTTCGCGTTGTTCCAGAAGAACTGCCTCGCGTGCCATCGCCTCAATGGCGGCGGTGATGCCCAGATGGGGCCGGACCTGAATGTGCCCTACAACCCCACCGAGTATTTCAGCGGCGATTTTCTCAGGCGTTACATCCGCGACCCGCAAAGCCTGAGGCATTGGCCACAGGCGAAGATGCCGGCGTTTACAGCCAGTGTATTGCCAGACAATGAGTTGGACTTGCTGGTGGGGTATTTGCGGCATATGGCGGGCCGCAAGTTGTAATTGGATGGACTCGCCCAAGCCGAGGCGTCTATGCGCCACGGTGGCATTCTCGATCGTTCCCACGCTCTGCGTGGTAACGCCTCTCGTGATGCTCTGCGTCACGCTATGGGACGCGGAGCGTCCTGGGCTGCATTCCCACGCAGAGCGTGGGAACGATCAAAGCTCGCTCCTACCGTTATCGGTCATTGCTGCGGCGCCACGAATACCTTGGCGTGCATCTGCTCATGCCCACCGCCACGGCGCATGCCCCGGACCGGGCAGGCGTCGAGGTAGTCCAGGCCGACGGCCAGCTTCAAGTGCCGCTCCGGCCGCGCCAGTTGGTTGGTCACGTCAAAGCTGTACCAGGCGTCATCCAGCCAGGCTTCGGCCCAGGCATGGCTGGCCAGGTGCGTGCTGTCTTCAGTATACAGATACCCCGACACATACCGCGCAGGGATCCCCAGGCTGCGTGCGCAGGCCAGGAACGCATGGGTGTGGTCCTGGCACACCCCTGCTGCACCTGCAAAGGCCTGGGCGGCGCAGGTATCGACGTCGGTCGCACCGGGGGTGTAGACCATGGTGTGGTTGAGCGCGTGCATCAAGTCGATAAGCGCCGTGCGGTCGCGACGCTGATGGCAGTGTTGCCCGGCAAACCCGCGCAGGGCGTCGTCGGGCTCGGTGAGGCGCGTGGAGCGCAGGAACGGAAAGGCAGACTGACTTTCGTGTTCGGCCTCGCGCAATTCATCGATTTCCACCACGCCCCGGGCGCCGATGATGATGGCGTCGTGGGGTTCGTCCAGCGTGAGCACATGCAAGATATTGCCGAAGGGGTCCACCTGTGCCCGCACCGGGCGCGGCAGGTCGAGTTGCCAGCTCAGCACGTGTTGGCGCTCGCTGTCATGGGGCGTCAGGCGCAGGTACTGGATGCTGGCGCGCACCTGGTCTTCGTAGTGGTAGGTAGTGTCGTGGCTGATGGAGAGTCTCATGCCGCCTCCAGGTAGGAACTGTAGATGGCGTCGCCCAACTGGCGGACCAAGGGGATAAAGTCGGTCAGCCAGGCATGCAGGCCTTCCTCGAGGATTTCGTCGATGGCCGTAAAGCGCAGGCGCGCATCCATCTCGGCGGCCAGGCGCTGGGCCGGGCGACCATTGAGGCCTGGCAGGCTCGCGAGGATCTGGTCGATCTCTTCGCTGCAAGCACGCAGCGAACGCGGCACATCGGCGCGTAACAGCAGCAGCTCGGCCACTTGCCGAGCGCCTGGTGCATCGCGATAAATCTCGGTGTACGCCTCGAACGACGACAGGGCGCGCAGCAACGCACTCCATTGGTAATAGGCGTGAGCCGTGCCATCGCTGACCGCCGCCGCCTGTTCGCCGGCCATTTCGTAGCGGGCATCCAGCAGGCGCAGGGTGTTATCGGCGCGCTCGATAAAGGTGCCCAGACGGATAAAGCGGAAGGCATCGTTGCGCATGATGGTGCCGTACGTGGCGCCCCGAAACAGATGGGAGCGCTCCTTGACCCACTCACAAAACCGGCTCATGCCGTAATGGCTGAGCCCCTGCTGGGCGATATCGCGAATGTCCAGCCAAGTGGCGTTGATGTTTTCCCACATGTCGGCAGTAATCCGCCCACGTACCGCGTGAGCGCTGGCCCGCGCCGCACCCAGACAGCTGTAGATGCTTGCCGGGTTGGCCGCGTCCAGGGCAAAAAAATGCAGCAAGCGTTCAGCGTGCAACGGGCCATGGCGCTCGTGGTAATCGTCCAGAGTGCCGGTGATCAACAGCGGCATGGCCAATTCGTGCAGGCCATCGCCGCGCCCGTCCTGGGGCATCAGCGACAGCGAATAGCTGACATCGAGCATGCGTGCGAGGTTTTCGGCACGTTCCAGGTAGCGTGACATCCAGTACAAATCCGAGGCAGTTCTACTCAACATGGCATCAGTCCTCGACCACCCAGGTGTCTTTGGTTCCGCCGCCCTGGGACGAGTTGACCACCAGCGAGCCTTCGCGCAGCGCCACACGGGTCAGGCCACCCGGCACCACGCGGGTGTCCTTGCCGGACAACACGAATGGGCGCAGGTCGATATGGCGCGGGGCGATGCCGTTTTCGACAAAGGTCGGGCAGGTGGACAAGCACAGGGTCGGCTGCGCGATATAGGCGTGTGGCTTGGCCTTGATACGCGCCCGGAACGCTTCGATTTCTGCGGTTGTAGAGGCCGGGCCAACCAGCATGCCGTAACCACCGGAGCCCTGGGTTTCCTTGACCACCAGGTCGGGCAGGTTGGCCAGTACGTGGGACAACTCGTCAGGCTTACGGCATTGAAAAGTCGGAACGTTCTGCAGGATCGGCTCTTCATCGAGGTAGAAGCGGATCATCTCGGTGACGAACGGGTAAACCGATTTGTCGTCCGCGACTCCGGTGCCAATGGCGTTGGCCAGCACCACATTGCCGCACCGGTAGGCGGCGAGCAGGCCGGGTACACCGAGCATCGAGTCGGGGTTGAATGCCAAGGGATCTAGAAATGCATCATCGAGGCGACGGTAGATCACATCGACAGTCTTGGGCCCATCGGTGGTGCGCATGAACACACGGTCATCGCGCACGAACAAATCCGCGCCTTCCACCAACTCCACACCCATTTCCCGAGCCAGGAAGGCATGTTCGAAGAACGCGCTGTTGAAACGCCCGGGCGTCAGTACCACCACACTGGGGTTATCCAGGGGGCTGGCGCTTTTGAGGGTGTCGAGCAGCAGGTTGGGGTAATGGTCGATGGGCGCGATGCGCTGGGCCGCGAACAACTCGGGGAACAGACGCATCATCATCTTGCGGTCTTCGAGCATGTAGCTGACACCGCTGGGCGTGCGCAGGTTGTCTTCGAGCACGTAGTACGTGCCGTCGCCATCGCGTACGAGGTCCACCCCGGAGATGTGCGAATAGATATCGCGGTGCAAGTCCAGGCCCTGCATTGCCAGTTGGTATTGCTCGTTGGCCAATACCTGCTCGGCGGGGATGATGCCGGCCTTGATGATGCGTTGGTCGTGGTACAGGTCGGTGAGGAACAGGTTCAGCGCCTTGACCCGCTGGATGCAACCGCGTTCGACAACCCGCCATTCACTCGCCGGAATGCTGCGGGGGATGGTATCGAAGGGGATCAGACGCTCGGTGCCTTGTTCGTCCCCGTAGAGGGTGAAGGTGATGCCGGCGCGATGGAACAGCAAATCGGCTTCACGCCGGCGCTGGGCCAGCAGTTCGGCAGGGGTGTCGGCCAACCAACGGGCGAACTCGCGATAATGGGGGCGAACCTGCCCTGCCCCATCGTACATTTCATCGTAATAAGTGCGGATCATGCCGTACTCCTTGTCACCCGGACGCAAGAACCTTCGCAAGGCCCGTGCCAGCGGCATAAACACTTGATAATCAAACGGTTGCATAATCCGAGGGGATTTGCCGCACCGTCCTGGTGCGCGCAATTGCCTGTGCCACGCCGTACGCTCCGTTGCAATGCGGTGTTTGGCTATCAACAGCATAGTCAGAGTTGATTTCACTGCCCGCCTGCACTTGCGGATAATCGCCCACATCGGTTGAACAGGACGTGTCCTACAGCCAAACCCTTTGCACATTCAGTAACGTATTGACTCGTGTACTGATGACTCCTCGATCTTCCCTTTCCGCCACCCTATTCGGGTGGCTTTTTTTTGCGCCTGAAACGGCAGTTTCCGTTGCGACGGTAGCCCAAACAAAATCGGCCGACCCAAAGGTCAGCCGATACGCTGTGCTGCTCATAAATACCAACTACATGGGTAACCCACGCACCTCCTGCTTGACGCCCCATCCTTCGATGATCCCTCCCAGGGGCTCGACCACCGCTTCAAAGTCTTGCTCGAAGTCTCCTATGCCGTCGTAGGTTGCGAACATGATTTTGCTCAGTTCCAGATACCAGGCGCCATCGTCGCGCGCGCTGACCTGGGCGTTGAGGGACTCCCCACGAAATCGACCCGCAGCCCTGCGCGCCCGTTCCTCATCCGGGAAAATGGCGTAGAACTCGATGGGGTGAAAGCGCGAGAAATCAAAGCCGCCTTCTTTCATGCGGCGCAGTACGTTGGTGCTGATGTCTTCTTGATAGGCTGTGCTCATGAAACGTCCTCCTCACACCGATGGATAGACTTTCCGTGCTTCCTGAAGCCCCGCGCCCTGCTGGCGCGGGCACCACGGCATAACAACACCGCAGGAAAACAAGCATGTAGCTGACAAGACCAGACCTTAGCGATTCATTCGCTGATCTCGATTGCAGAGTAGCGTGAAGCTATCACCGCCACCAGAGGTGCTCGTGTGGCGCGTGAAAAAAGTTTAGACGGAGGGAGAAATATCGAGAATCTGGATACTGTTCTGGTCTTTGAGAATCTTGACCGTCGGCTCGGGTTTACGGCCTTCCAGGTCATTGAGATCGAGTTTGGCAGCAATCGGCACCAGCTTCGCACGAATCATATGCGCAGCATCTTCGAGGCTGGGCTTTTGTTCGCAGGTGAACTGCTGCACGGACGTTTCACCGTGATCATCAACGAAGGTAATTTGCCACGTTTGCATCGATGCCTCCTCGATAAAACCCATAGGTGGGCTTACAAGTATCTGGACCTTGGCGGCGCGCAAAACGTTCCGCTCAAGCCCGGAGGCACCGGATCAACTGCACTTATTTTTCAGCGTGATCTTTCAAGGCTTTCAAGGTGTTGAACGGCGCGTCCACCACAAACTTGTTGGCCAGCCACGAAGGTACGCTGCCACCTGGCTCGGTGTGTACCTGGTAAGTGACTTCGGTCTGGTTATCGCCCTTTGGCACCAGTTTCCAGAAACCCTCCACCTGGGCGACCCGCACGTAGCCTTTTGCTTCGGGCTTGTAGGTCGGCACACCTTCCAGTTTGCGCGTGACGGTGCCGTCAGCGGCTTTGGTGGTGGTGACGTGGATGTAAGAATCGCGGTCCGTCACGGGGAACGGGGCCTTGAACTGGGTGTAGGTCCAGGCCTCGTCGCCTTTCTTGTCGACGAGTTTCTGGGATTTGCATTCATGGATCCATGCGCAAGCACCGACCACATCTTCCTGCAGCGCCTGGACCTTGGCCAAAGGCGCCTTGATCACGGTCACGCCGCGATAGGCCTTGTACTTGGAACCGGCAATCTCGCTCAGGGACACCTTGATACCGTCTTCGTCCTTGGCGACTTGCCAATCCTCAGCCTGGGCAGTGGCCGCAAACAACAGCGTAAAACCGCACAGCACAGCCACTCGTTTCAGCGAACCCATCGTTGTATTCCTTATTGTTGAAGTTCCGATAGTAAAGCCCATCAAGCCGCCGTCATCTGCTCCCACCAGCCGATCAGCCGGATGGCATCGGCCTGGTCGTTGCCGCACACCTCAATATCGGCATGGAAATCACTGCACACGGCGGGCCGCTGCGGTTGACCGAACAACTGGCACAATTGTTCCACCGACAGGTGCACGCAACGAACGCCAGCGGGTTTGCCCTGGGGCATTCCGGGTAGTGACGAACTGATGGAGGGGGCAATGCAGCAGGCGCCACAGCCTTCACGGCATTTCATGACCAGCAGGTCCTCGACGACTCAATAGGGATGGCCGGGCTAGAGTACGCCCTTAAACAGCCGTTTTAAAATGGCCCAACAGGAGTTTTTTGCACAAAACAAAAGTGACCGACCAGTCTGCGACAGATGGTCGGCAACCTGGGTCACCTGTGCTCAGAAAGTTTATTGCTTGAATTCGAAATCCAGCGCAGCGCCTTCAACATCACGGCGCTCTTCGTTACGCAGTTGCAGCTTCATCTCATTGCTGAGCAAGCGGCCGTTGATCTGGAACGCACTGTTGTCGGTGGGCTTTTCACCAAACATCGGCGGCAACAGAGGCACGCTCTTGGGCTTAGGCATGGTGCCAATGGGTTGCAAGTGCCTGACCATGTCCGAAGGCAGGGACAGGTCCAACTGTGCCGGTGGCAGTTTGGTCTGGGCGACCTCATGGGCCGACTTGGACTTGCTCGCCACGGGTGCACGCTTTTTGGTCGAAGCGGCTTTCTTTTGCGCGGCAGGGGATTTTTTCGCAGGCGTTGGCTGCTTGGCTGAGGTCTTTTGCTCGGCACCGACAACAGGCTTGCCTTCAGCCACCGGCGCCGCAGCCAGCACGCTACCGGCATTGCACAGGCTCAGCAGACCAAGCATCAACGTAACGCGAAAAATAGAAGTCATATCGCCAACAGCATTAACGGCAGAAGGCCATATGCTCGCTTGTTGTGCGCGGCATGACAAGGGCACAGATCAGTCTTGTCCCCTTTGCTCGCCTCAAAAACCCGCTGCGGCCTCTTGGCACAGCTGGCTGGCAAGCATTCCCAGGGTCATCAACGCCCTCTCCGCCTCGCGATTCCACGGCGTGCCGCAATTGAGGCGAATACAGTGGTTGAACTGTTCGGTATTACTGAAAATCAGCCCTGGCGCAATACTGATGCCTTGTTGCAGGGCACGCACATGCAGTTCCTGAGTATTGACCCGCCCCGGCAAACTGACCCACAAGATAAAGCCGCCGGTCGGGCGGGTCATCTGGGTGCCTTCGGGGAAATACTGCTGCACCGCCAATTGGAAGGCACTGAGGTTCTTGCGGTATTCCTGACGGATGTAGCGCAAATGACGGTCGTAGCCACCGTTTTCCAGATAGGCCGCGACGCCCATCTGGGTGACGCTGCATGCCGAGTGCGTGCTGAACATCTGCAGGCGCTGGATTTCCTGCTGGTATTTGCCGGCAATCATCCAGCCAATGCGCACGCCTGGGGACAAGGTCTTGGAAAAGCTTGAGCAATAGATCACCCGGTCGAGGCGGTCGTAGGCCTTGAGGGCTTTGGTGCGGCCGAGTTCGAACATCAACTCGCCGTAAATATCATCTTCGACAATCTGGATATCGAAGTCCGACGCCAGGCGCAGCAACTGTTTCTGCCGCTCCTCTGGCATGGTGCCGCCCAGCGGGTTACTCAAGCGCGTGGTCAGCACCAGCGCCTTGATCGACCATTGGTTGGCGGCCAGTTGCAGGGCTTCCAGGCTCATGCCCGTGGCAGGGTCACTGGGGATCTCGATCACCTTGAGGCCCAGCAGATCAGCCAATTGCAGCAAGCCGTAATAGGTCGGCGACTCAGCCGCGATCAGGTCGCCAGGGCGCGTCAGCACGCGCAGTGACATTTGCAAGGCATCGACACAGCCGTGGGTGATCACCACTTCGGAAGGGTCCACTACCACCCCGGCATCGCGCATGCGGATCGCCACCTGGCGCCGCAGGGGTTCAAAGCCAGGGCTGAACATGTAGCTGAAGGCTCGTGGGCTCTGGAAACGCGTGACCTTGGCCAATTGCTGATGCAATGCCCGCACCGGCAGGTAGTCGACACTCGGCACCGCCGCGCCCAAGGGAAACACCCCTTCACGGCGCGACTCGACCAGCACCTGCTGGATGATACTGCTACGGGTGACCAACCCTGGGCGCTCGACCCGTGCGATATCAGGCGTAGGCGCCGTGAGTGCTGGCGTCTGGTGCACGTAGTAGCCCGACTGCGGCCGCGCCCGAATCAGCCCCTGGTCTTCCAGGTTGGCGTAGGCCTGCAGCACCGTGGCATGGCTCACATTGAGCTGGGAACTCATCTTGCGTACAGACGGCACGCGCTCCCCCGGTTGGTAGACACCGCGGCGGATGTCCTCAGCCAGTTGCTGGGCAATACGTTGGTAAAGCAACAGATTGGTCATGACGCAGCACTCGATTTCACGGGCATTTTATTTTTGTGTGAAACATACATACCGGCACAGTTTAGAAGTGTACGGGGACAGTTGCCACAATAGTCGAGCGTGGGCGGGAGTGACAGTAAAAACTGCCGGGGGAGCTGGGGTGGGCATCGCCGAAACGAAATGTGGGAGCGGGCTTGCTCGCGAAGGCGGTGTGTCAGTCAGCACATCCAGTACTGAGCCACCGCATTCGCGAGCAAGCCCGCTCCCACAATTTGGATCTGCGTCAGCTATTAGCGCGCTGCGCCCAATTGGCCCTTCTCGTCAGAGAACACAATTTCCACCCGACGATTCTGTGCACGACCACGCTCGGAGGCATTGGCTTCCACCGGGTATTGGTCGCCATACCCCTCGACCTCAATGCGTTTGTCATCGATACCCAGGTCCATCAACAGGTCGGCCACCGATTGAGCCCGGTCGCGGGACAGTTTCAGGTTTTCCTGCTCGCCACCGGTGTTGTCGGTGTAGCCCTCGATGCGCACCCGACGCTTGGGGTTCAATTGCAGGAATTGCACGATCTTGAGCACCGTGCGGTTGGCCGAGTTCTGCAGCTCCGCTTCGCCGGTGTCAAACAGTACGTCGCCCAGGGTCATCACCAGGCCACGGTCGGTCTGGGTGGTGAGGCTGGCGATTTGCGCTTCAACCCACTTGCCCTGCTGTTGCACGCTGGCCAGCTTGTTTTCGCGCAAGGCCAGTTGCAGGCGCTGACGTTCCAACTCCAGTTGGGTGCCGCGCTCGGCATTCAGGCCCTGCTGGGTGTGCTCTCGGGCGATGGCGCTGTAGCGCTGGCTCAGGTAGGCGTAATGCACCACATCGGAGCCGCTGCCCCAGTAGCTGGACAGGCGATCGGCGCGGGCCAAGGACTCTCCGGCGCGGATCACGTCCTTGGGCGCGAAGCGCAGCACGTTGGCGTCTTCCTTGACCTTTTGAAAGTCATCGCCGGCCTGCTGCAACGCCTGCTCACTCGTGGGTTGGCTCGCACAGCCGCCCAAGGCCACGCTGCCCAGCAGCAGTACACAGCTCAGGCCACGGATCATCGGGCTCATTGTGCTTCTCCCAACTGCAGCTGCTTACGCAGGCGAGTGATACGGGTATTGAGCACGTTCAATTGTTCCTGGCTCTTGCCGGTCAGCACTTTGGCTTCGGCCAGGCGTGCGTCCAGCTCAGCCTGCTCGGCGCGCATCCGCGCTCGCTTGTAGGATTGGTCGGCCATGTTGCCCTTGGCACGGGCGAATTTTTCTTCGGCCAGCTTCAGTTCGGGGGATTCATCGGTGTTGGCCCCGACCGCGGTGGCTTGTTCCAAGGCTTGCTGGGTCAGGCGCATTTGTTCGATCGGCGCAGGATCGGTTGCGCATCCCGCCAGCGCGACAACGGCAAGGGCCGCGAAAAGAGCTCGAAAAATCACTGTAAATCCCTACTTTGTTGGGGTGCCGACAGGTTGTTGCAGTTGCGCTTTCCAACGCTCCAGATTGCGCTGCAGCGCGGCTTGAGCGGCACCGGAGGCGGGCAATTCTGTCATCTTTTTCGTCAGCTGTCCGCGAAGCCAAGGATCATTGCAGGCCGAGTTGTGGGAAATCGCCAGGTACAGGCCAGGCTGGTCGACAGGCACCTCATGGGCCACCAGGTCATTACTCATGCCCAGGGTCTGGGCCATGGCCATGCCGGAATAGCGCCCAGCCAGCACGTAGTCCACCTCACCGAGCAACAGTTTCTGGAAAGCCGGCGTCAAATTGGGCAGGCGTTGCAGGTTGAGTTGCTGGCTGGCGAAGGTTTCGAACTCCGCGCTCAAGCGCGCACGCTCCGAGACTGCACCTTTGTGGCCGTGCAAATCGGCGGCGGTGGAATAGACCACGGCCGAATCCTTGCGCGTCCATACCAGGTAGTCGGTCTGCATCAGCGCCGGATGGATGTAGTCGAAGTGGTCCAGTTCACCCAGGTTCAGCGGTGCGTCGGCGAGAATGTCCATGCGCCCGCTGCGTGCTTCATCAAGGGCCAGGGAGCGTTTGCCGCCGTAGAGCAGGTCGATTTTCAGCCCGAGCTCCTTGCCCACTTGTTGCAGCACGTCAGCGGTCGCGCCGATCAGGTGCGTAGGGTCCTGAGGGTCGCGCCAGAGTAAAGGCGGTGCGTCCGGGCTGCCGGTGATCACCAGGCGCTCGCACTTGCCGGCGGCGAGCGTCAGGCTCGGCAGCAGCGTAAGGCCCAACAGTAAGGCCCAGGGGCGCAGTTCCATGGCAAGACTCTCCCGATCAGTAAAAAAAAACCCGGTCATAAGACCGGGCTCTTTATAAGTGAAGCGGCTGGATTAGACCAGCTTCTCCAATTCAGGTACGGCTTCGAACAAGTCCGCCACCAGGCCATAATCGGCAACCTGGAAGATCGGAGCTTCTTCGTCCTTGTTGATCGCAACGATCACTTTGGAGTCTTTCATACCGGCCAAGTGCTGGATCGCGCCGGAGATACCGACGGCGATGTACAGCTGTGGCGCAACGATCTTGCCGGTCTGGCCGACCTGCATGTCGTTGGGTACGAAACCTGCGTCAACGGCTGCGCGGGAAGCGCCGACCGCAGCGCCCAGCTTGTCGGCCAGGGCGTACAGGTGTTTGAAGTTGTCACCGTTCTGCATGCCACGCCCGCCCGAAACGACGATCTTGGCAGCGGTCAGTTCAGGACGGTCCGACTTGGCCAGCTCTTCGCCGACGAAGCTGGAAGTGCCAGCGTCGTGGGCAGCGGAGACAGCTTCAACGGCAGCCGAGCCACCTTCGGCGGCAACCGGGTCGAAACCGGTGGCACGCACGGTGATGACCTTGACCGAAGCATTGGACTGCACGGTGGCGATGGCGTTACCGGCGTAGATCGGGCGCTTGAAGGTATCGGCGCTTTCTACCGAGATAATCTCGGAAATCTGGTCAACGTCCAGCTGCGCGGCAACGCGTGGCAGGATGTTTTTGCCGTTGGAGGTGGCAGCAGCCAGGATGTGGCTGTAGCTCTTGCCCAACTCTGCCACCAGCGGTGCAACGTTTTCCGGCAGCTGATGCGCGTAAGCGGCATTGTCAGCGTTCAGGACTTTGCTCACGCCCGCGATTTTCGCAGCCGCTTCAGCCACGGCGCCAGCGCCCTGACCAGCAACCAGCACGTGGATGTCCCCACCGATTTTAGCGGCAGCGGCCACGGTGTTCAGGGTAGCCGGAGCCAGCACCTTGTTATCGTGTTCGGCGATTACGAGGATAGTCATGATCAGATCACCTTCGCTTCGTTTTTCAGTTTCTCAACCAGTTCAGCTACCGACTTGACCTTGATACCCGCGCTGCGTGCAGCCGGCGCTTCGACTTTGACGGTCTTGTTGGTAGAGGCGGTGGAAACGCCCAACGCGTCCGGAGTCAGCGTCTCCAGAGGCTTCTTCTTGGCTTTCATGATGTTTGGCAGGGACGCATAACGCGGCTCGTTCAAACGCAGGTCGGTGGTGACGATGGCCGGCAGTTTCAGGGAAACCGTCTGCGCGCCGCCGTCGATTTCACGGGTGACCGCAACGCTGTCGCCGCTCACTTCGACTTTCGAAGCGAAGGTGCCCTGGCCGTAACCGGTCAGTGCAGCCAACATCTGGCCAGTCTGGTTGTTGTCGCTGTCGATGGCTTGTTTGCCCAGGATCACCAGTTGTGGCTGCTCCTTGTCGACAACGGCCTTGAGCAGCTTGGCAACGGCCAGGGAGGTCAGCTCTTCAGCGGACTCCACCAGAATGGCGCGGTCGGCGCCCAGGGCCAAAGCGGTACGCAACTGCTCTTGGGCAGTGGTCGGCCCGATGGACACCACGACGATTTCCGTCGCCACGCCTTTCTCTTTCAGGCGTACGGCTTCTTCCACAGCGATTTCGCAGAAAGGGTTCATCGACATCTTGACGTTAGCAAGGTCGACGCCGGAATTGTCCGCCTTGACGCGAACTTTCACGTTGTAATCGACAACGCGTTTGACAGCTACAAGAACCTTCATGGATTCCTCGTTACTCTCCGGTGAAAAGAAAGTCGCCTAGGCGAACCTGGCGGTTGATGCTCATCGGCACACAAGGGCACCTCCAAAGACCTCGGCAGTGGCCTTGCACACGGGAAATGACGACCGTTCGTCAGTGGTGACTGAGAGGTCATTCTTTATCGTGGCGTGTAAACTGCGCTCCAACGTTTGGGTGCGCATCACCTTCATTGCCTTCGGCCTGTCTTTGGACGTGCTCTTGAAACCTGCAGTCTGCCTACGGGAAGCGCAAAACCGACCGTATCTTGACCGGAACGCCTATTCTGGTCAATACGGCAAAATGGTCAGTCATAAGCCCCGTTGCTTTGATTTATCTAGGCTGCAGGCAATTCAAACAAACGTTTGTATTGGACGCTGTCAGTGGTCTATATATAATGCGCCACCTAGAGAGACAGGTGGGTGCTGCCTTCGCGCAGAACCACACCGAACCTCCACCCATTAGAAAAAAAAGCCTGTTGAGCCTTGAGTAGGAGATAGCCTGTGGAACGCGAATACATGGAATTCGACGTGGTCATCGTCGGCGCTGGCCCGGCTGGCCTGTCTGCCGCCTGCCGACTGAAGCAGAAGGCCGCCGAAGCCGGTAAGGAAATCAGCGTCTGCGTGGTCGAGAAAGGCTCCGAAGTCGGCGCCCATATCCTCTCCGGTGCCGTGTTTGAACCACGTGCCCTGAACGAGCTGTTCCCGGACTGGAAAGCACTCGGCGCCCCGCTCAACACGCCCGTGGTGCGCGATGACATCTATGTACTGCGCAGCCCGGAAGCCTCCACCAAGGTGCCCGACTTCTTTGTGCCCAAGACCATGCACAACGAAGGCAACTACATCATTTCCCTGGGCAACCTGTGCCGCTGGCTGGCCCAGCAGGCCGAGAACCTCGGCGTGGAAATCTACCCAGGCTTCGCCGCCCAGGAAGCGCTGTTCGACGAGAACGGCGTGGTACGCGGCATCATCACCGGCGACCTCGGCGTCGACCGTGAAGGCAAGCCAAAAGAAGGCCTGTACACCCCGGGCATGGAGCTGCGTGGCAAGTACACGCTGTTCGCCGAAGGTTGCCGTGGCCACATCGGCAAGCAACTGATCCAGCGCTTCAACCTGGACAGCGACGCCGACGCCCAGCACTACGGCATTGGCCTGAAGGAAATCTGGGAAATCGACCCAGCCAAGCACCAGCCGGGCCTGGTGGTGCACACCGCCGGTTGGCCGCTGGACATCATGGGTAAAGAGAACACCGGTGGCTCGTTCCTTTATCACCTGGAAAACAATCAAGTCGTGGTCGGCCTGATCGTCGACCTGTCCTACAGCAATACCTTCCTGTCGCCGTTCGATGAATTCCAGAGACTCAAGCACCACCCGGTGCTGGCCCAGTACCTGGAAGGCGGCAAGCGGGTCAGCTACGGCGCCCGCGCGATTTGCAAAGGTGGCCTGAATTCGCTGCCGAAGATGGTCTTCAAGGGCGGCGCGCTGATCGGTTGCGATCTGGGCACCCTGAACTTCGCCAAGATCAAAGGCAGTCACACCGCGATGAAGTCCGGCATGCTCGCCGCCGACGCCGTGGCCGACCGCCTGTTTGCCGAATCCGAGGGCGGTGATGAGCTGACCACATATGTCGACAGCTTCAAAGCCAGCTGGCTGTATGAAGAACTGTTCGCCAGCCGTAATTTCGGCCCGGCCGTGCACAAGTTCGGCGCAATCATCGGCGGCGGTTTCAACTGGCTCGACCAGAACATTTTCGGCGGCAAGATCCCTTTCACCCTGCACGACACCAAGCCGGACTACGCCTGCCTGAAGCTGGCCAAAGACAGCCAGAAGATCGACTACCCCAAACCCGACGGCAAGCTAAGCTTCGACAAACTGAGCTCGGTGTTCATCTCCGGCACCAACCATGAAGAAGAGCAGCCGTGCCACTTGAAGCTCAAAGACCCAAGCATCCCGATCGGCACCAACCTGCCGCTCTACGATGAACCGGCGCAGCGCTACTGCCCGGCTGGCGTGTATGAAGTGGTGACCAAGGAAGACGGCGAGAAACGCTTCCAGATCAACGCCCAGAACTGCGTGCACTGCAAGACCTGTGACATCAAGGACCCCTCGCAGAACATCACCTGGGTGACGCCGGAAGGCGCGGGCGGGCCGACTTACCCGAATATGTAAGTCGTTCGCTTAACCAGAAAAGGCTCCCGAAATGGGAGCCTTTTTTGTGGGCGACATCGATCAATATGTGGGAGCTGGCTTGCCTGCGATGGCGGTCTTCAGGTGCCAAATGTATAGCTGACCCACCGTTATCGCAGGCAAGCCAGCTCCCACAATAACCTCGTAGTGTCAGGCGGCCCGCTCTTCCCCCGGGTTGCGCAGGAAATAGCGCTTGTACTCCCGACTGAACTGCGACGTGCTCTGGTACCCCACCTTGTGCGCCGCCTGCGCCACGCTCATGCCTTCCACCAGCAGCAACTGCTGGGCCTTCAATAGCCGCAGGCGCTTGAGGTACTGCACCGGCGATAACAAGGTGCAGCGTTTGAAATGCTCATGAAAGGTCGACGCACTCATGTGCGCATACCCGGCCAACGTCTCGATATTCAGCGGCTCGGCGTAATGGGCATGCAGGTGATTCAATGAGGTGGCGATGCGCGAAAACTGCCCCTGTTGTTCCACCAGCGCACGCAGCACATCGGCCTGAGGCCCACGCAAGGCGGTGAACAACAATTCGCGCACCCGCGCCGGGCCCATGATCCGGCTTTCCAGCGGATCGTGCAGGCACTGCAAAAGCCGCTCGACGCAGCCGCGCATCGTATCGTCCAGCACCACCGAACTCATCGACTCCAAGGTCTGCGCGGTCGGCGGCGGCCCGGCTTGCATGCCCATGGCAATCACCAACTCGCCCAACACCACGCGGTCGATGCCTACCGTCACGCCATACAACGGCGCCTCGGGGGCCATGGCAAAGGTCTCGCATTCGAACGGCACCGGCATCGCCTGGATCAGGTAATGCCCGGCGCCATACTCCAACGTGCGCGGGCCGAGGTAGGCGACCTTGCTGCCCTGGGCCACGAACATCAGGCTTGGCTCATAGATCTGCGGCCCACGCGCCACATCGCAACTGGCGCGCAGCACCTGCACGCCCGGCAGGTGAGTCGGGGAAAAACCATCGCGGGGCGTGAGCCCTTCGATCAAGGAAACCAGCGTGGCATTGGCGTCCAAATGGCGGGTCAACAGCATGGCAAAAAACTTCGCGGATGAGGGATGACACCATCATCGCAGGTCTGGCGGCCAATATATCCAAAGCTCTGGCACTGCCGGACGAATAGGCATGAGACTCGGAGCATTTGCCATGTTCGCGCCAAAGGCCTGCGCGCAGAATTCGCCGCCTCTGCAGTCCAAGCTTTTGTGAGGTTTACTATGTACACCGCCATCGGTTACGCCGCCCAGTCGGCCACCACGCCCCTCGCCCCGATGTCATTTGAACGCCGCAGCCCGCGCGTCGATGACGTGGCCATCGAGATCCTTTACTGCGGCGTGTGCCACTCCGATATCCACCAGGCTCGCAACGAATGGGGCATCGCCGTGTACCCGCTGATGCCGGGCCACGAAATTGTCGGCAAAGTCACCGCAGTCGGCGCCAACGTCACTGCGCATAAAGTCGGTGACCTGGTGGGCGTAGGCTGCATGGTCGACTCGTGCCGCCACTGCGAAGCCTGCCAATCGGACCTTGAGCAATACTGCCTCGAAGGCCCGACCATGACCTATGCCACGCCGGACCGCGTGGACGGCAGCAACACCATGGGTGGCTACTCCGACAGCATCGTGGTCAGTGAACACTTTGTGGTGAAGATCCCGGCCAAACTCGACCTGGCCAGCGCTGCGCCGATCCTGTGCGCAGGCATTACCACCTACTCGCCCCTCAAGCACTACGGCGTGAAAGCCGGCGATAAAGTCGGGATCCTCGGCATGGGTGGCCTGGGCCACATGGGCATCAAGTTCGCCAAAGCCATGGGCGCCGAAGTGACGCTGTTCACGCGTTCGGCGAGCAAGGCCGAGGAAGGCCGTCGCCAGGGCGCCGACCATGTGATCGTGTCCACTGATGCCGAGCAAATGAAAGCTGCTGCCGGGCACTTCGATTTCCTGCTGGACACCATCCCGGTGCAGCACGACCTGAACCCCTACCTCGATGTGCTGCGCTTTGACGGCGTGCATATCCTGGTCGGCCTGATCGAGCCGGTGGACCCGCCCGTCAACGCTGCCAAGCTGGTGCTGGGTCGTAAAGTCTTGGCCGGCTCGCTGATCGGCGGCATTGCCGAAACCCAGGAAGTCCTGGATTTCTGCGCCGAGCATGGCATTACCTGCGACATCGAGATGCTCGACATCCGGCAGATCAACGAAGCTTACGCACGCATGATTGCCGGTGATGTGAAGTACCGCTTTGTCATCGACATGGCGAGCCTGAAAGCCTGATCAGGCCTTGGCGCCCAACTCCGCTGACAGCCGGGCTGCGACCTGTTTGATCACAGGAATCAGCTCGGCCATTTTCTCCAGCGGCATGTAGGGCACCGTACTGGCGATGCTGATGCCGGCGACGATGCGCCCGCTGGCATCGCGCACCGGTGCGGCCACGCAGCGGATCGAAGGCTCGTTGTCTTCGAGATCAAACGCGTAGCCACCCTCTACATACTCATGCATGCGCTGTTCGAACTGCGCCCAGGATTGCTCCGGGTGCTGCGGCCATTGCAGGCTCTTGCCCGCCGCCGGCAAGCTCGCCTCGTACAAGCGCTGCCACTCCTGTGGCGAGTCATCCAGCATCAACGCCTTGCCGATACCGGTGCGCGCCAGCGGCATGCGATGGCCGACCCGCGAGCGCATTTCCGGCCCATTGCGGCCGGGGTTCTTGTGCAGGTAAAGCACCTCGTCGTACTCACGAATCGCCAGGTGAATGGTATCGCCGGTCAGCGCCGACAACTCATCCAGGTAGGGCACCGCCAGGTTCACCAAGGGCAACTCTTCACGGGCCTGGAACCCCAACTCGATCAGCTTGGGCCCCAGCAGATAACCGACCTGGGGCACCACACGCAGGTAACGCTCGTCCACCAGGCAACTGGCCAGGCGGTGCGTCGTGCTGCGCGTGGTGCCGATGCGCCGGGCGATCTCCTTGAGATCCCGCGCACCAGCCGCCACCGCTTGCACCACGCCCAGGCCGCGCAACAGGGTCTGGGTGCCGGTGGGGGCGGCGTCTTTGACGGGGGTGTGGGCGTTTTCCTGCATATCGGGCCTATAAGTATGAAAGCGGGGGCATTATGGCAAATACCGCCCTCTTGAACACAGGAGATCCAAGGTGGGAGCTGGCTTGCTGTGGCGAGGGAGCTTGCTCCCGTTCGACAGCGCAGCTGGAGCCGGCTTTTGGGGGCGCTTCGCACCCCAGCGCAAGCAAGCTTGCTCGCCACAGCAAGCCAGCTCCCACAGTTTGATCTTCACAGGGCGAACATCAGCGTTGCTTCATGCGGTCGATGATGACGGCCAGCAAGAGGATCGAGCCACGAATCACATATTGATAAAAGGTATCGATGTTCTTCAGGTTCATCGCATTCTCGATGATCGCCAGAATCAACACCCCGGCAATCACATGGCGGATCATGCCGATACCGCCGCTCAACGACACCCCGCCCAGCACGCACGCCGAAATCACCGTCAGCTCGAAACCCTGGCCAATCATCGGCTGGCCCGAGGTCATGCGTGACGCGAGGATCACCCCGGCCAAGGCGCCGATCAAACCGTGCACGGCAAAGATGATGATCTTGGTGCGATCGACATTGACCCCGGCGAGCAACGCCGCTTCCTGGTTGCCGCCAATGGCCATGGTGTTGCGCCCATAGGTGGTGTAATTGAGCAGCCAGCCAAAGAACACAAAGCACAGGACGGTGATGATGATCGGCACCGGCACGCCCAGCAACTGGCCGTTGCCGAACACGAAGAACCCTTCGTTCATCACCCCCACCGCCTTGCCGTTGGAGAAGATATAGGCCAGGCCGCGCACGATCTGCATGGTCGCCAGGGTGGCAATCAACGCGTTGATGCGCAGCTTGGCAATCACAATGCCGTTGATCAGCCCTACCACCAAGCCCATGGCCAAGGCTGCCGACACGCCGAGTGCCACGCTGTCGGTGTCGCGCATCACGATGCCCGCCACCACCCCGGCGCAGGCGATCACCGAGCCTACCGACAAGTCGAAGTGCCCTGAGGCCAGGCAGAACAACATGGTGCACGCAGCAATACCGACGGTCGAAATCGCCAGGCCCAGACCGCGCATGTTCAGCGGCGAGAGGAAGTTATCGATGAACACCGCGCTGAGCACAAAAATGCCCAGTGCCGCCAGCAGCATCACCCAGTCATCGAGGAATTTGCGCTGATTGAAACCCGGCCAGAAACCCTTTGCAGTTTTTACCTCAGACATAGCCAAACCCTCTTGTTCTTATTCAAGCCCGCGACTGTGGCAGCGCCAGTTGCAGCAGGCGCGCTTCATCCGCTTGGGCGCGGGGCAACTCACCGGTCAGGGCGCCTTCACTCATCACCAGGATGCGGTCGGAGATGCCCATCACTTCCATCAGGTCACTGGACACCACGATCACCGCTATGCCGCTGGCCGCCAGGTTATGGATGATTTGGTAGATCTCCGACTTGGCGCCGATGTCGATACCCCGGGTGGGTTCGTCCAGTAGCAGGACCTTCATCGGCATCGACAACCAGCGGCCAAGGATGGCTTTCTGCTGATTACCGCCGGACAGGTACAGGATTTTCTGCGCCGCGTTCGGCGTTTTGACCCGCATCGCCTGGATCTGTCGGTCGGCGTTGCCTTTCTCCCAGCCTTCGCGCAACAGCCAGCCAAAGGTGGAATGGGCACCACGGGCGCTGATGTTGATGTTTTCAGCGACGCTGCCCAGCGGGATGATGCCCTCTTTCTTGCGATCCTCCGGACACAGCAATACCCCGGCGGCGATGGCGTCCCGGGGTGAGCGCAGTTGCAGCGCTTGCCCGCACAGTTCCAGGCTGCCGGCACTGGCGCGCTCTAACCCACTGAGCAGGCGAAACAGCTCGGTACGCCCCGCCCCCACCAGCCCGAACAGGCCCAGGATCTCGCCCTTGCGCACCTGGAAACTGATCGGCTCACGCAGACCCGGGCCGAGCAAGCCGTCCACCTTGAGCGCCACTTCGCCTTGCTCGCGCGGTCGGTAATCGTAAATATCCTGGATATCGCGACCGACCATGCAGGTCACCAGCTGATCGTGGGTCAGCGTGCTCATGTCCTCGAACGTACGCACGTAGCGACCGTCCTTGAACACCGTCACCGCATCGCAGATACGGAACACTTCTTCCATACGATGCGACACGTAGAGCACCACTTTGCCCTCCTCGCGCAGGCGCGTGATGATGGCCATCAAGCGGTCGATTTCCCGCGCCGAGAGGCTACTGGTCGGCTCGTCAAAGGCGATCACATGGGCGCCACGGGACAGCGCCTTGGCGATTTCCACCAATTGGCGCTGGCCCAGGGACAGGCGCCCGAGTTTTTCGTCGGGGTCGATTTCATCGGCCAGGCCCTTGAGGCAGGCCAGGGCCTGCTTGCGTAGCAGGCCCCGGTTGACCACGCCAAAGCGCGTAGGCAAATGCCCGAGGAACAGGTTCTCGGCCACGCTCATTTCCGGCACCAGATGCAGCTCCTGGTGAATCACCGCCACTCCGCTGGCGATGCTGTCGGCGGCGCATTTGAAGGCCATGGTCTGCGCGCCGATCTGCACCGTACCGCTGGACGGAATGTAGGCGCCGCCGAGGATTTTCAGCAGGGTCGACTTGCCTGCGCCGTTCTCGCCCATCAGCGCGTGCACCGAATGCGGCCGCGCTTCAAAGCTGATCTGCGCCAGGGCTTTCACACCGGGAAATTCCTTGCCGATGCCATTGAAACGCAGGGCCGCGCCGCTCATTTCCACAGGCCGATCTTGGTCAGTTCTTCCTGGAAATTGGCGCGGGTGATCAAGGTCACTTCGTCCATAGCGGTGTATTTAGCCGGTTCCTTGCCGGTGGTGACCCATTCGTACATCGCCAGCGCGGTGTTATAGCCCTCGATATGCGGGCTGGGCAGCATGGAGCCGAAGAAACCGCTGTCGGCTTTCTTCAATTCGCCAATGGCGTCGGTGCCATTGATGCCGATGCCGATGACGTTGGCGGCCTTGAAACCGGCACTTTCGGTGGCGCGCACGCCGCCGAGCACGGTGTTGTCGTTCATGCCGCCGATGATCAGGTTCTTCGCCCCGTTCGGCAGCTTGACCAAGGCCGAGTTGGTGGCGTCCATGCTGCCGGGGACGTCGAGGGTTTTCAGCGCAGCGGTGAGGATGTGGTCCTTGGGAATACCGGCCTCCTCGAGGGATTTGATCGAGCCGTCTGTGCGTTTCTTACCGGTGTCGAGTTCGTTGAAGGTATTGATCACCGCATAGGTATCCTTCCAGTCCCAACCGCGTTTTTTCGCTTCGGCGGCCATGGCGGCGCCCTGCTTCTGGCCCACTTCAAACGCGGCCATGCCCAGGTACGGCACGTCTTCCATGAAGTTGCCCTTGGCATCGACAAAGCGGTCATCCACGGCCATCACTTTCAAACCGTTGACCTTGGCCTTGGCAACGATGGCCGGGCCCAGGGACACGTCCGGCGGGCAGATCACAAAACCCTTGGCGCCATTCGCGGCCAGGCTGTCGATGGCCGACAAGGTTTTTTCGCCATCGGGCACGGCGATCTTGATCACGGTGAAACCATGCTCCTTGCCAGCTTTTTCCGCGAATGCCCACTCCGTTTGAAACCAGGGTTCCTCGGCCTGCTTGACCAGGAAACCGATCTTCACTTCTTCAGCCGATACCCAGCCGCAGAACGCCATTGCCAGTGCCACGGCACCGAGTGTTTGCTTGAACATGGACCACCTCCTTCTTGTTATTGGAAAACGCTTTAGTCGTGGTACATCACAGACCGCCCGCCATCGATCATCAGGCAAGTGGCGTTGATAAAGGGCGCCTCGTCGGTCGCCAGGAACAGTGCTGTCATGGCCACTTCGATGGGCTGGCCAATGCGTTTGGGCGGGTGCAGGTCGAACGCACGCTGGCGTTCGGCGTGGGGGTCTGGGAAACCGTTCCAGTAATCGACGTTGAGCTGGGTTTCGATATAGCCGGGGGCGATGGCATTCACGCGGATGCCCTTGGGCGCGTACTCGATGCCCAGGGCCCGGGTAAGGCCGAGCAGGCCGTGCTTGGCCACAGGGTAAGGAAAGCAACCGGGAATGATGTGGCTGGAATGGGTGGACGCGATATTGATGATGTTGCCGATACCTTGCTCGATCATGTGCGGCAACACCGAACGGCAGCCGTACCAGGCGCCGTCGAGGTCGATGGCGAAACAGCGGCGCCAGTCCTCTTCGCTCATCTCCAGTGGGTCACGGAACACGTTGACCCCGGCACAGTTGACCAGCACATCCACGCGGCCAAAGCGCTCGATGGCCAGGTTGACCAGTGCCTGCCATTGATCCTTGGAAGTAATATCAACCGGTTGGGCGTAAACCTGCGCACCGTGTTCGCGCCAATGAGCGGCGATTTTCTCGACTTTGTCACCCTGGATATCGGCAATGATCAACCGCGCCTGCTGGGCCTGGAAACAGGCAACGATGGCTTCGCCAATGCCTTGGGCGGCGCCGGTGACGATCACCACCTTGTTCTTCAGCCGCTCGCCGTAAGTCGGCTCGGGCACGGCGGGTAGGGACAACGGTTGCGCCTGCATCGCTTCACCTTTTTATTTTTTGTAGTGAGTGCTGATGCTGGCGACTATAAACCCATCGCCTGAAATATCTCAATATATAAATTAAGATCCCATATATTGAGAAAAATAAAAAATGTTCGAGCGGGTTAGCTGTGGCGAGGGAGCTTGCTCCCGCTGTCTGCGCAGCAGACTCCCGCTTTTGGGGGGCGCTTCGCACCCCAGCGCAAGCAAGCTTGCTCGCCACAGGAAAGCTCACATTCTGGTTTTAGTGTTTACATAAACGAGGCTTCAGCCTTGGGCGAAGTCGCGCAGGGCATCGCCTTCCATGCGATAACGCACCCATTCTTCCTGAGGCTGGGCGCCTATGGATTTGTAGAAGGCAATCGCTGGCTCGTTCCAGTCCAGCACGCTCCATTCAAAGCGCCCGCAACCGTTGTCACAGGCGATCTTGGCCAAGTGGCGCAGCAACTTCTTGCCGGCCCCGCCGCCGCGTTGTTCCGGGTTGATGTACAGATCTTCCAGGTACAGGCAGTTACTGCCCAGCCACGTCGAGTAACTGAAAAAGAACACCGCAAAGCCAATCGGCAAGCCGTCGCGCAAGCAGATCAGGCCATGGGCCGTCGCGCCTTCGCTGAACAGGCTGCGTTCGATATCCACCACGCTGGCGATCACTTCATGCCGGGCTTTCTCGTACTCGGCAAGTTCAGTGATAAAGGTCAGGATCTGCGCAGCATCGCTGGGCACGGCGGGGCGAATCTCGATGGTCATGGGCGAGCCTTGGGCAAATTCAAAGGCCACATACTAAGACGGTTTGATGGCCGTTTGCAGTGCAATTGCCCTTACCGACACACAAAATCTTACAGGTACGGCAGTACCGTTCGTCGCCATCCCGGCACGATCGTCAAATGCGGGCAGACCAATACAGGGTAAGGACATTAATCATATGGAGACACCCTGATGAAAAATTCCAAATTTGCTGCCCTCGCCCTCACCGGCCTGTTGTCTGCCACGTCCTTGAGCGCCTTCGCGGCTAGCTCGACCACTGGCCCCACCGATCCAACGCCGGACGCCACTACCGAATCGCAAAAATCCATGGGCACCGGCATGGACACCAACGGTGGCGCGATCATCGACAACAGCGCTGACCCGCGCACCAAAGGCAACGACACCCAGCGCCAGGCACCGGCGGCCGTGGGCAACGGCAAGATGGGCCCTGGCACGAGCAACAATGAGCCGAAGATCAACAAGGGCGACGACTCGAACATTCCCGGCGCGCAGAAACAACCAGCACCTTGATGCACCCTTGGTACGACCAACGCCCGACCATTTCCCAGTGAAGAGGTACGCATGAACGTCGATAGAAACCTTGAAAAAGAAGTCCTCACCCGCCTGCTGCACGCCCATCCCCAAGGCTTGGGCAAGGAGGTGCTGGACAATTACCGCGGTGAAAAAGAGGTCGCCAGTGTCTTGGCGTTCCTGCAGGACCGCGGGCTGATCAAGGATGGGCATGTGACCACCGACGACGCCGGCGAATACGCGTTGAACCTGCCGATCAAGCTCACCGCTTCTGGTGTGGATGAGGCGCGCAAGCTCGACGCTCAAAGTACTCAGTAATCCATTTCTGGCCTGGCCCCGCGACTGGGGCCAGAGGGAGTTTTAGCGATGCCTCGTGGAAGCAAAGCCAAATACACCGACGAACAGAAACGCAAGGCCGCTCATATCGAAGACAGTTACGAGCATAAGGGGTTGCCCAAGGACGAAGCCGAAGCCCGTGCCTGGGCGACGGTGAACAAACAGTCCGGCGGCGGTGAAAAAGCCGGCGGATCAGGCCGACGCAAGGCGCCAGCCAAGAAGGCTCAGGACAGGCAGGAATCGGCCAAGCGTGGCGCTGCCAGCCGTGAGGGGCACCCGCGCAGCAGCCGTGCTTCGCTGGGTACGCAGACCAAGGAAAGTTTGATGAAAGAGGCGCGGGCCAAGGATATTCCTGGGCGCTCAACCATGCGCAAAGATGAGTTGATTCAAGCGCTGAAAAAAGCAGGTTAGACGCAGAACCCATTGTGGGAGCGGGCTTGCTCGCGAATGCGGTGTGTCAGCCAGCACATGCTTTAACTGATACACCTCCTTCGCGAGCAAGCCCGCTCCCCCAGGGTTGTGCGTATTTATTCAGCCAGCAATGCGTCGACTTCGGTGACGCCAGGTGAAGTGGCCGGCCCCCAACGCGTCACCGCCAACGCCGCCGCTGCGTTCGCTCGACGCGCCGCCTCAACGGGTTTCAAGCCCTGCGCCAACCCGGCAATAAATACCCCTGCATGCGCATCCCCCGCACCATTGCTGTCTACCGCCTGCACCTTGAAGCCAGGTACATGCTCAGTCTCTGCCCCACGCCCTACCCAGCAACCATTTGGTCCATCACGCACAACCAGCAGTGCCTGCAAGTGCTGATTCAGCATGGGCAGCGCCTGACTCATATCCGCCGCCCCGGTAAACGCGAGGGCTTCAGGGCCATTGCTGGTCCAGATGTCGATACGCGGCAACAAGGCACGCATCAACGCCGAGTCCGGCGCCTTGACCAGCGGGCCTGGGTCGAATACCACCACGATCTCTCGCGGCAGCGCCAGCAGCCAGTCAAGCAACGGCTGCGCCTTACCTTCAAGCAGCAAGCTGTAGCCACTGACGTACACGTAATCATCGATACGCGGGACGATCTGAGCCAAGTCGTCGACGCGGAGCTCTCCCTCGGCGCCGATATAGGAGATGAAGGTGCGTTCGGTGCTCGCTTCAGTCAGCGACACGCACAACCCGGTATCTTTGCCAGCGCTGGCCGCCAAGGCCGTTTCAACACCTTCGGCCTGCATCGCGGCACGCGCCAGCTCGCCAAAGCGCCCATCGCCATGGCGGCCCAGATAAACCACCGGCAACCCATTGCGCCGTGCCGCAGCCATTACGTTGAAACCGCCACCGACCTGGAAACTGGCGGAGTTGGCCAGCACGTCACCGCCGCTTGCCGGCAGGGTGTCGAGGCCCATGACCAGGTCGACAATGACCTGGCCGGTGTGCAGCAATCTAGACATTGGCGCTCTCTGCTAAAGCCGGACGACGGTCAGAGGCCCCGCCCAAGACTGCATATATTCCGCCAGCCACCACGAAGGTCACGATCCAGCCCAGCCCGTTATGGCCGAGCCAGGAGTCGGACAGCGGCCCGGCAAACCAGATGTTTTCGGCGGTGGTGCCGATGGTGGTGAAGCTGAACCCCAGCACAATGGCCACGGCCCAGGCGCCAAATGCACGCCACTCCACACCACTGCGATACCAGTAGGCACTGCTGGGGCTGACGTCCAGCAGGTCGGTGGGGCTGTAGTAATGACGGTGAATCAGGTCGACCACGAAGATCCCGACCCACGCCGTGATCGGCACCGCCAGCAGCGAAATGAAGGTAATGAACGGGCCATAGAAGCTATCGGCGATCAGCATGAAATAGATGGAGCCGGCAAAAATCGCCACGATATCGACGATCACTGCATGCACGCGCTTGACCTTCAAGCCCAGGGTCAGGGTAGTGAGGCCGGCCGAGTACACCGACAGGTTGTTCGACAGCAACAGGCCGCCGAACGCGGTGATCAGGTACGGCACGGCCATCCAGGTCGGCAGCATGTCGCGGATCGCGATGATGGGGTCGGTGGCCGATGCCAGGTCATTGTTACCCACCGACAACAGGCCACCCAGGGTGATCAGTAGCACCAACGGGATACCTGCACCAAACGCGGCGGAGGCCACCAGGCGCACGGCCTTGACGCTGCGGTGCTGGTAACGCGACATGTCTGCACCGGCGTTGGCCCAGCCGATACCGGTACCGGCCGCCATGGTGCCTACGCCAATGATCATCGCGCTCAACGGCGCCGGGGTGGCGTTGAACACCGCGCTCCAGTCGATGGTGGCACACAGAAAGCCGCCCACCAGAATGTTCAGGCCACCGAATACGTAGGTGGCCCACTTCTGGATCACCAGCAACGTGGCGTGGCCCAGGCCCGATACGGCCAGGGTCAGCAGCACGAAGATGGCAATGAAGATCAGGGTGAGCAGCGGCGCGCTCTTGGCCTCCACTGCCGAGCCGAACAGGATGGAGCTCAACGACAACAACACGAAGGCTGCGGTGGTGGTGTTGACGGTTTCCCAACCCAGGCGGGACATCAGCGACACCAATGTCGGGCCGATATTGCCGCGCACGCCGAAGATGGCGCGGGACAAGGTCAGGCTGGGCGCGCGACCACGGCGACCGGCAATGGAGATAATGCCAACCACGGCAAAGGAGCCAGCGGCGCCAAGAATCGCGACGATGATCGCCTGCCAGATGGCCAAGCCACGAAACGCCACCAGCGTTGCACCAAGGGGCAAACCGAGGATGCTGATATTGGCCGCGAACCACACCCAGAACAGTTGCAGCGGATGGCCGTTGCACTCGCCTTCCGGGACCGGCTCGATGCCGCGTGTTTCCAGTTGCCCGGCGCTTTGGCCGGAAGAGGGACTGCTCATGAAAGGGTGCTCCTGGTGCCTGTATTGTTGTGGTTGTGGCAGCGAGTCGAATCTTTATCCAGTCTTCCTGACTCAACGCTTGTGAATGTGGGAGCTGGCTTGCCTGCGATTGCGGTGGGGCAACCCGCCCAGCGGCCACTGGAAAACCGCTATCGCAGGCAAGCCAGCTCCCACATCAGATTTGTGTTTATCGCAAGGCCAACAACCCTTGGACCAAGGGTTGCACATCCAATCCATTGACCCGCTTGACCTGTTCAACCAACGCCTCAGGCCAGCACTGCATGCCCAGGCACGCCCCCAGCATGGCGCCGAGGATCGCGGCAATGGTGTCGGTGTCGCCGCCAAGGCTGGCCGCCAGGCACAGGGCTTCGAAGGCATTCATATCACCTGACGCCACTTGCTGGGCCAAGGCAAACGAGACCACCACCGATTCCTGGGAAGCGACCGAAGTACCGATCAACTCGTAAAGCAGGTCGGCAAACAACGCTTTGTCGCCGCTGCCGACGCTCAAGGTGCGAGCCCAACTGATGCGGGTAGAAATGCGTCCGCCCGCGATCCAGTGACCATGGCTTTCGGCCTGGCGGGCAATCTGGGTGCCGATATTCAGGGCTTCCCCCAGGTCCACGCCATTGATGCCTGCCGAGACCACCGCCGCCACGGCCGCAGCGCTGGAAATACCCAGGCTGGTGTTATGGGTGACCTGGCACGCCTGGATCACCGCCTGGACAAACCGCCCCGGGTCGCCAACATCGGCGGCGATGCCCACCGGAGTGATGCGCATGGCCGCGCCATTGGTAGTGCCGTAGCGCCCGGATTCCTCCGGAGTATGACCGGCGAGGATCATGTCGATCGCGCGTTTGGTGGACGGCCCGAGCAAGTCCTGAGAACCCTTGGCGCGCATCCCCGCTTCCCAGTCGATCAGGCGCTGGGCAAGCACGGCGGGCTCGATCTGGCCCTGGCCTTGCACCAGTAACTCGGCAACCAGGATGGCTTGTTCGGTGTCATCGGTGATGGAACCGGCAGGCATATTGGGCGCAATGGGCTGGTCCGCGTCGGCGTCTTCCAAGGCGGTGATAGCACCGAAGCGCTTTTGTACCTGCTCGCGGCTCAAGGATTGGGTGGGCATGCCCAAGGCATCGCCCAGGGCCAGGCCATAAAAGGCGCCAAGTGCGCGATTTTTTCGGGTCATTTCGACGCTCCAAACTGCAGGTGCAGGCGAAAGTGCAACGGGTCAAGCAGGCTTTCGACATGCTCCATGAAACGCTCGCGACGATCATAGGTGGTGCGTGACGCCTTGAGAAATACCGTACCGCTGGGGCGCCCGAGTAATTCGGCGTCTTCATCGCTCAGGGGTTCAGCACCGATCCACTGGTCGCCGTCGGCCCCGACGTAGCCGTAGGCGGCCAGGGTGATGGTCAGGGAATTATCGATCAGCCCAATGTGGGGCAGGTTTTCCAGATCGCCAACGGCCGGCATCAACGAGCGTTCCAGCGACACCGCTGTACCGTCAGCCGTGCGCCGGAGGCGGTCGAGGGTAATGAACTGGTCGGTGCCGAAACGGCTGAACAGATCCGGGCGCGTCACGGCTTCGAAACGCAGGACGTCGGTGCTTACTTGGGCGCCCGTATCGGCCAAGGCCTGGGCCCAACCGCTGCGTTGGTCCAACACCATGCCGTCAAAGGTGACAATCGAACCGACGCCGCTCTGGGTGGCGATGTAGTTGCGACGCTTGAGCTCGGCCAGCGCCTCGCGCAGCGTGCCCCGGCTGACCGCAAACTCCTCGGCCAGTTGGTGCTCGCCCGGCAATAGAAAGCCGTCGGCCATGACTCCACCTTCGATACGGCGGATGAGTTCATCGACGACGCGTTTTTTCTTATCAAATCGAACATGTCTAATCATGTACAAATTGATAACCGAAAGCGCGCGTTTACCGCAAGAGGATTATTTCAGGCTGAAGACAAAAACCGCCTCAGGGCTCCAGGCCGATGGGGAAAAACTCCCCGCTGCTCCAGACGCCAAGCCAATTCTGACCGTTGATCGGACGGCTCACCGCCAGCTCCACCAACTGGTAAAAAACGTTGCGATGCACGAGGGCTTCGAGGTTGGTGCGAACGCGCACATAGGGGGCGGGTTCCTGGGTGATGGGGTCGGTGACCACCCGCAGCGGGTGTTCGAGGCCTGCCTCGACCTGTTCGTCGACGTTGGTGGTAAAGCACAACACCTGGCTTTCGCCCTGCCCTTGCACTTGCAGGGTCACTGCGACAAACGGCGCATCATCAACGCGGATGCCGACCTTCTCCACGGGCGTCACCAGGAAATAATCATCGCCATCGCGGCGGATGATGTTGGAGAACAACTTGACCATCGGCTGTCGCCCGATAGGTGTGCCCTGGTAGAACCAGGTGCCATCGCGGGCGATGCGCATGTCGATGTTGCCGCAGAAATCCGGGTTCCACAGATGCACCGGTGCCGGCCCCTTGCCCTTGGGCAGTTGGGCCAATAAATCATTGGCCTTGGCGGAATCGGTCATGGCGGGCTCCTCTGTCTTACTGATCACTCATACCCAGCAAACCGCGGGCATATTGCGCCAGGGGGCGAGCGATCAAATCTTGTGGCGATGTGTCGTGGAACGTCAGTAAACCGCCACGACTGCGAATACGTGCAGTATCAATCAAATACTGGGTGCTGGTCTCGATCAACATGACTTGGATCACCCCGCTGTCCAGGCCAAGGCGGTCCAGGGCTTGCTGGTCGGTCCACTCGTCGGCGTTGCCGATACGGTCATCGGCTGCCGCAAAACGGCAATACAGCAGGTAGTGAGCACCGACGGCACGGGCTTCGGCCATGGCCTGTTCAAGACCTTCGGGCTGGCGGGCGCGACGCACCATAGGGAAATATTCAACGAAGCCATTGAAGGCTTCCTCGGCCACCACATTGGGCCGCGGGTAGGCGCTGCCCGGCGGCACGAAGGCGCCCTGGGCGATAAACACAAAGGAGTCCGGCTGTATGCGCACCGAGGCAGTACGGCGCGTATCGCTGTGATCGAGCAGTCCGGCATCGCTCATCTGATAGCGGGTGCCTTCGGCCATATCACTGACGGTCATGCAACCACCCAGGGCCAATGACGCCAGCAGCAAAACCAGACTACGCATTCTAATCCTCCAGAGGCCGGTGACAGGAAACCGGCGAATGGGGCGTGGGATGCAGGTTCTACGCCAGTTCGAGCAGCGCATGACAAATGTGGGGCTTGCCTGCGATGCGCATAGGTATCGACACAACGTCGGTACGACGCTGGAACTGTGGCGAGGGAGCTTGCTCCCGTGACGACCTGCCAACCAACGCTGATCTACCTGACACACCACGATCCAAATGTGGGAGCTGGCTTGCCTGCGATGACGGCCTGACAGGTGGCTATAACCTAGAAAGTTGTAAGGATCTTTAAGCATCGCAGGCGAGCCAGCTCTCACCACTGATGTGCAACCGAATTGAAACGGGATCAGCCGCCGATGATCTTCATAATCGTGGCACCGCCCGAAAACGCAACTTCCTGCTTGTCGGCCAAGGCCTTCATCAACAAGCCCTGCAACGCCGGCAACGCCTGGTGACGCGGTTGATCGAGCAAGTCACCGACATAATGGCGATTGCTGGACGACAGGCAGCCATGCAGCCAACCAGTAGAGGACAACCGCAACCGCGAACAGGTGCGGCAGAACGGTACGCTCTCGTTGGCGATCACACCGAAGAAGCCTTTGCCCGGCACTTCGTAGCGTACCGCCGTCGCATCGACGGGTGCGTTGGCTTGCAGGTATTCATGTTGCTCGCCGATCAAGCTGAGCAGCTGTTGCAAGCTGACAAACTGTTGCAGGAACGCGTTGGAGTCTTTGGCCAAGTGCCCCATGCGCATCAGTTCGATAAAGCGCAGCTCGTAGCCACGCGCCAGGCAGTAATCGAGCAGCGGCATCACCTGGTCCAGGTTCTGGCCGCGCAACGGCACCATGTTGACCTTGATCTTGATTCCGGCAGCACTGGCCTGGTCCATGCCATCGAGCACGGTGGCCAGGTCGCCGCCACGGGCGATGCTGCGGAAAGCGTCGGCATCCAGCGTGTCGAGGGAGACATTGATGCGCCGAATACCGGCTGCCACCAGCAACGGCAGTTTACGCGCCAGCAGTTGGCCATTGGTGGTCAGGCTGATGTCGCTCAGGCCCATCTGCCCTACCGCCCCCATGAAGGCTTCCAACTTGGGGCTGACCAACGGCTCACCGCCGGTAATGCGCAAGCGCTCGATACCCGCCGCTTCGATCAGGTAAGCCACGCCTCGGGCCATGGCCTCGGCCGACAGTTCATCCTGGGCAGCCACCAACCGCTTGCCGTCAGGCACGCAATAGGTACACGCATAATTGCAGGCTGAAGTCAGGCTGATCCGCAAATTGCGAAAACGCCTGCCTTGACGATCAACGATCATGGATCACTCCGGCAGAGGATAATTCGGGCGCGCTAAAAGCTGACTCATAACTCAGCTTTTAGCAAGGTCCTTGCCTGAGTATATTCCTGGGTTACTGCGCCTGGCAGTAAATCGTTGCGCCATCACTGTGGCGAATGACTTACGTGGCAGGGGTTTCGCCGCTCTTCTCGGCGCCCGGCAGTTCAGGGCTGTGCTTGCGCTTGTTGCCCATGCGCACGCCGATGTCCATCAGGAACTGGAAGAAACCTTCCTGGTCTTCCAGCACATTGCTCCAGAACGGCGAGTGGTACAGCGCCACAGCGCCATGCACCAAGGCCCAGGCGGCGCAGTAGTGGAAATACGGTGGCACGTCTTCAAGCTTGCCTTCGCTGATACGCCCCTTGATCAGCAGGGTCAGGCGTTCGAAGTTCGAGGCGCGGATCTTGTGCAGCTCCTCGACCATCTCCGGCACCTGGTGACCTTTGACCACCTTCTCTTCCAGGCGGTCGAACAGGCGGTAGCGCTGCGGATCACGCATGCGGAACTCGAAGTAAGCGCGGGACAGGGCTTCCTTGTCTTTGTCGACATCCGCCGAATGCAGCAACTCGTTCAAATCACGCTCGTAGTCGAGCATCAGGCGCAGGTAGATTTCGGCCTTGGACTTGAAGTGTTTGTAGATCGTGCCTTTGCCGATACCCACGGCATCCGCAATCATCTCGACGGTGACGCTGTCTTCACCTTGTTCGAGGAACAGCTTGAGCGCGGTGTCGAGAATTTCCTGCTCACGGCGGCGAAATTCACGGACCTTACGGGGTTCTTTGTGCATGAGGAAGAGTCTGCAAAGGTCGGAAATAGGGAGGGTTGCGCAGGGCCATGGATACGTGGCGATACGATTTACCCGGTGCGAGGGATTATCCCGACTGAACGGTCGTTGGGCAATGTCTATGTGAACCCGTCAGGCACATAACTTTCAATGCGCCAACGATTTCGCCGTTATCAGTCAGAAATAATACGCAACACCTGAACCTGCCCATCAGCCCACTGAGAACTCAAGCGAAGGCCGCGTATTCCAAATCTGTTTAAAAAACGATCAATCACGACTGGACTGAATAGGATAGTGGTCAATACTTCAACTGTCGGCGCGACATCTCCCCCAAGTGACGCGTCGACCTGGGTACCGACGGACTGCGTGCCCTTGTTTTACTCCTAATGGTCTTAGCCCGGATTCACCCCCCAGAACCCGGGTTTTTTTTGCCTGGAATTCGGCCGCCCTAACCGGCTACGTGGGCCAGCGGGAACAGGCGCTTGAAGTTCTCGGTAGTCTGCTCGGCAAAGCGTTCGTACGATTCGCCGCGCAGCATCGCCAGGTAATCAGCCACGTCACGTACATATTCGGGCAAGTTCGGTTTGCCGCGATGGGGGATGGGCGCCAGGTACGGCGAGTCGGTTTCCACCAGCAGGCGGTCGGCGGGCACCTGGCGGGCCACATCGCGCAGCGCGTCGGCATTGCGGAAGGTGACGATGCCCGACAGGGAAATATAGAACCCCAGTTCCAGGGCCGCCTTGGCCATGTCCCAGTCTTCGGTAAAGCAATGCAACACGCCAGCCTGCGGCAACGCGGCTTCACGCAGCAAAGCCAGGGTATCGGCACGGGCGCCTCGGGTGTGGACGATCACCGGCTTGCCCGTCTGCCGGGCGGCTTGCAGGTGCAGGCGGAACGAGGCCTGTTGCAACTCGGCAGCTTCAGGCTCGTAGTGATAGTCCAGGCCGGTTTCGCCAATGGCCACCACTCGCGGATGGTTGAGTTCGCCTAGTAGCCAGTCCAGAGCCGGCGCTTCGCCTGGCTTGAGGTCCAGCGGGTGAATGCCCACCGAGCAATCGACGTCGGCGTAGCGATCAGCCAGGGCTTTGACGTCGGCGGCGTTGTCGGCGCTGACGCCAATGCACAGGAAGTGCCCCACCCCACGCTGGCGGGCAGCTTCAAGGGCGGCGTCGAGGGAGCCGCCGTGCTGGGCAAGGTCGAGGCGATCAAGGTGGCAATGGGAATCTACGAGCATAGGAATCTGAGCTTAAGTCACACAAGAGGTAGGGCCAACGATACACCCGTCAGCCAAGGAATTTAACGGCGCCCGAGCAGGCCGACCCACTGCACCAGCAATGCCTCGAGCAACAGCACGCGGTTGAGGTTGGCCTTGCCGAGGACTTTCTGGCGCTGGGCGAGGATCCAGTCCTGGATGTTCAGCACTTTGTCCTGGGCACTTTTTTGCGCCAGGTATTGCACGACCTTGCGCATATCCGCCAAGCCCAGGCCGTTCTCATCCTGGGTGAGCTGGTAGCGCAGGATCAGGCTGGACCAGTCGCAGAACCAGTCGAACAACAGCAACAGCGGAATATCCTTCCAGGCGCTTTCGGCCAGTTGCGTGGCGGACAATTCCTGCTTGAGCAGTTTCTTCACGCCATCCACGACCAGTGCACGCTGTTCGCGCACGCCCTGTGCCTGCAGCTTCACTGCCGCCAAAGGCGAACCGGCCGCCAGGGTCAGCAACTCGCCTCGTTCTTCTGCGCTGCATTCCGGCAACGCCTGCGCCAGCCATTGCAGGCTCATGGCCTCGCTGGGCAATGGGCAAGCCTGCTGCACGCAACGGCTGCGAATGGTAGGCAACAAGCGGCTGGACTGGTGGCTCACCAGCAACAGCACGGTATCGCCGGACGGCTCTTCAAGGCTTTTGAGCAAGGCGTTGGCCGCGTTGATGTTCATCGCCTCGACCGGTTCGATCAGCACCACTTTGCGCCCGCCCATCTGCGCGGTCTGCACCACGAAGCTCACCAGGTCGCGCACTTGGTCGACCTTGATGGCCTTGTCCGCTTCCTCGGGCTCCAGCACATAGTTGTCCGGGTGACTGCCAGCCTTGAGCAACAGGCAGGACTTGCACTCGCCACATGCCTCCAGATTGACCGGGCGTTGGCACAACAGGCTGCCCATCAGGCGCTCGGCGAGGTGGCGTTTACCGATGCCCACCGGCCCATGCAGCAGATAGGCGTGGGCGTGCTGGGCGCGCCCCGCCAGTTGCTGCCAGAGGCCGTCCTGCCACGGGTAGGACTCAGCCACGGCTACGCTCCAACAGGGTGGGCAGCAGCGCGTCGATAGCCTGTTGCACCTGACTCAGCGGCTGGGCGGCGTCCAATAGGTAATAACGTGTGGGCTCAGCCTTGGCGCGCTGCAGGAAAGCGCTGCGCACTGCATCAAAGAAGGCCTGGCCTTCCAACTCGAAGCGATCCAGACGACCTCGCGCACTGGCGCGGGCCATGCCCACTTCCACCGGCAGGTCGAACAACAGGGTCAGGTCGGGGCGCAGATCGCCTTGCACGAAGGTTTCCAGGGTGGCGATGCGCTCCAGGGACAAACCCCGCCCGCCACCCTGGTAGGCGTAGGTGGAATCGGTAAACCGGTCGCAGATCACCACGGCACCCCGCGCCAGGGCCGGGCGAATCACTTCGGCCAGGTGCTGGGCACGGGCGGCAAACATCAGGAGCAACTCGGTGTCCGGATTCATCGGCTCGTCACCCGGGGTCAGCAGGACTTCACGGATGCGCTCAGCCAAAGGCGTGCCGCCCGGCTCACGGGTCAGCACCACCTCAATGCCCTGCGCACGCAGGCGCTCGGCCAGGTAGTCACGGTTAGTGCTTTTGCCGGCGCCTTCCGGGCCTTCCAGGGTAATAAACAAGCCAGTCACAGGCAGTCCTTAGTCAGAGTCATTGCGGGCTTTGCGGCGCGGTAGTGTCCGGCGCGGGCTCGATCGGAGCGTCGGGGGTAGGCGCATCGCTGGAAGGTGCCGAATCTTCAGGCGGTTTCACCACCGGTGCCGGGCTGGAACGGTAATCGGCACGGCGCTTGAGTTGGAACTCACGCACGGCGGCATTATGCGCATCCAGGTCATCCGAGAATATATGGCTACCATCGCCACGGGCGACGAAATACAGGCTGCTGCCCGGTACCGGGTTCAGTGCTGCATGGATCGCCTCGCGACCGACCATCGCGATGGGCGTGGGCGGCAGGCCAGCAACCATGTAGGTGTTGTAGGGGTTGGCTTCCTTGAGGTGGGCGCGGGTCAATTTACCGTTGTAGCGCTCACCCAGGCCGTAGATCACGGTGGGGTCGGTCTGCAGCAGCATGCCGATCTTCAGGCGACGCACAAACACACCGGCAATCTGCCCGCGCTCCTGAGGCACACCGGTCTCCTTTTCTACCAGCGACGCCATTATCAGTGCTTGGTAAGGGTCGGTGTAGGGCGCGTCGGCGGCACGCTTGCTCCACTCCTGGGCGAGTACATCGTCCAGGCGGTTGTAGGCTTTTTTCAGGAACTCGACATCCGTCATGCCGCGGACAAAACGGTAGGTGTCGGGGAAGAACCGCCCTTCAGGAAACACACCTGGGTGGCCGAGCTTATCCATCACTTCGCTGTCAGTCAGGCCCGCGAGGGTCTGCACGATCTTTTCATGCTTGGCCAGGGCGGTGCGCACCTGACGGAAATTCCAGCCCTCCACCAAGGTCAGGCTGTACTGCACCACTTCGCCGCGCTGCCACAGGCCGATCAAACCCTCGGCGGTAAGGCCCGGGCTCATGCGGTACTCGCCGCTGTGCAGTGGCTGGCCTTCGAGGTTGAAGCGCCAGTACAGGCGCAACCAGAATGCATCGTCGAGCACGCCGTCGGCTTCCAGACGATTGAAGGTGCCCGTCGGCGTAGCGCCAGCGGGTACGTCGAGCAACTGCTCCTGAGGCAGCTTCAGGGGCTGCTTGAGGGCAGAGTCGAGTTTCCAGGCAGAAAAGCCCACGAGCAAAGCCGCCGAGATCAGGCTGATCTGCAGCAGTAACACCAGTTTTCGTATCAACTCAAATATCCAATAGCGCGCGAACAATGCCCTGCAGTTTACGGGTGAGCGGCCCAACCGGCCAGCTCATCGCAGCGCAGCCTCGCACCGGCCAAATGCCATAAACGCTGTTGCAGACGAAGACTTCATCGGCCTGTTGCAACTGCTCCACACTGATGTCGGCCACGGCCACCGGGACGCCCAGCGCTTGTGCCTGGGCCAGCACTTCGGCGCGCATTACGCCCGCAACGCCACAACGGCTCAGATCAGCGGTTAGTAACAAGCCGTTGCTCACCAGGAAAAGATTGCTGAATATGCCTTCGATCACCCGGCCAGACATATCCAGCATCAGGCCTTCGGCATGCTCGGTATCTTGCCATTCGGCACGCGCGATCACCTGTTCCAGGCGATTGAGGTGCTTGATACCGGCCAGTAACGGCTGCTGCGCCAAGCGCGTGGCACACGCGAACAGGCGCACGCCTTCGACTTCATGGATGGGCGGGTAAACAGCGGGCGCGCTGCCCTGCAAGATGCGGCGCACCGGGGCGCCAGGGTTGATGCCGTAACCGCGCAAGCTGTCGCCACGGGTGAGGATCAATTTGAGAATACCGTCGCCAAGGGCGGCGGCGAAGCTCAGCACTTCGTGGCGAATCAACCCGTGATCCACCACCAATGCCAAACGCCTGCAACCCTCTTCCAGGCGTTGCAGGTGACGGTCGAGCAGCAACGGCTGCCCGGCCTTGACGGCGATGGTCTCGAACACCCCATCGCCATAGGCCAGGCCGCGATCTTTCAGGGGCACGCTGTCCGCTGGCTGACCGTCGACCCAGCTGTGCATCACTCGGCGAACCGGCGGAACACCAGGGAACCGTTGGTGCCACCGAAACCGAACGAGTTGGAAATCGCCACGTCGATCGGCATGGGCTGCGCTTCGTGGGGCACGAAGTTCAGGTCGCAGCCTTCGTCCGGCTCATCAAGGTTGATAGTCGGCGGAGCGACCTGATCCCTGATTGCCATCACACTGAAGATCGCCTCGACCGCGCCCGCCGCACCCAACAGGTGGCCGGTCATGGACTTGGTGGAGCTGACCGCCAGCTTATAGGCGTGCTCGCCGAACACCGACTTGATGGCCTCTGCTTCCGCCAGGTCGCCGGTCGGGGTCGAAGTGCCATGGGCGTTGATGTACTGCACCTGGTTGGGGTTGACCTTCGCATCGCGCAGGGCATTGGTGATGCAACGCGCAGCACCCGCTCCGTCGGACGGCGGTGAAGTCATGTGGTAAGCGTCGCCGCTCATGCCAAACCCGATCAATTCGGCGTAGATAGTGGCACCACGCGCCTTGGCGTGCTCCAACTCTTCGAGCACCAGCGCACCGGCACCGTCGGAGAGCACAAAGCCGTCACGGCCCTTGTCCCACGGACGGCTGGCACGGGTCGGCTCGTCGTTGCGGGTCGACAGCGCACGGGACGCGCCGAAGCCGCCCATGCCCAGGCCGCACGCGGCCATTTCGGCGCCGCCGGCGATCATCACGTCGGCTTCGTCGTAGGCAATGTTGCGTGCCGCCATGCCAATGCAGTGGGTACCTGTGGTACACGCCGTGGCGATTGCGTAGTTCGGTCCCTGTGCACCCAGATGAATGGACAGGAAGCCGGAAATCATATTGATGATCGAGCCCGGTACGAAGAACGGTGAAATTCGACGTGGGCCAGTCTCATGCAAGGTGCGGCTGGTTTCTTCGATATTGGTCAGACCGCCAATACCTGAACCCATGGCCACGCCGATGCGGTCACGGTTGGCGTCGGTGACTTCCAGGCCGGCGTTACGCACAGCCTGAAACCCGGCAGCCAGGCCGTACTGAATGAACAGGTCGAGCTTGCGGGATTCTTTGATCGAGAGATATTCCTCGACATTGAAGCCCTTTACCGAGCCGCCAAAACGGGTGGAATAGGCAGAAAGGTCCGTGTGTTCGATCAGACCAATACCACTGCGGCCAGCCAGAATGCCCTGCCAACTGCTCGGCACATCCGTACCCAGTGGCGACAACATACCCATACCGGTGACTACGACGCGTCTACGCGACACAGCACTCTCCTTTTTCTAATGACGACACTTTTCATCGCCGCTAAAGAAAAAACCGCACGCCTTTACAGCAGTGCGGTTTTTCCCTGACAGCAAGCGACGACTACAAACTATTACGCCTGGTGGCTAGTAACGTAGTCGATGGCAGCTTGAACAGTAGTGATTTTTTCAGCTTCTTCGTCCGGGATTTCGGTCTCGAATTCCTCTTCCAGAGCCATCACCAGCTCAACGGTGTCAAGGGAATCGGCACCCAGGTCTTCTACGAAGGAAGCAGTGTTGACCACTTCTTCTTCCTTAACGCCCAGTTGCTCGGCGACGATTTTCTTGACGCGCTCTTCGATGGTGCTCATACCTTGTTTAACTCCTAATGGACAAATTCAGGCAGCTGGCCAGTGGGTAAGTGTATAGAAAGCCATTTCAGCTTTTCAACTGAAAGCTTCACCCTGTACCCGGTCGGCCACCTGCCTATAAATTAAGTTGCAGCTTTATAACGGATTTTAGACAGCTCGTATGACATTTTTTTGAAGCGATCCGTCACAATTTAACTCATGTACATCCCGCCGTTAACCGGGATTGTAGCCCCAGTCACGTATGCCGCACCGTCAGATGCCAGGAAAGTGACCACATTCGCGATCTCTTGGGCCTGGCCCAGACGGCCCAGCGGAATCTGCGTCAGCAAGGCTTCGCGCTGTGCTTCCGGCAGTTCGCGGGTCATATCGGTGTCGATGAACCCAGGGGCCACCGAGTTGACCGTAATGGACCGCGAGCCGACTTCACGCGCCAGTGCGCGGCTGAAACCTTCCAGGCCGGCCTTGGCAGAGGCATAGTTTACTTGGCCTGCGTTGCCCATGGCACCCACTACGGAGCCAATATTGATAATTCGGCCCCAACGCGCCTTGGTCATGCCGCGCAAAACGCCCTTGGACAGGCGAAACAGACTGTTCAGGTTGGTATCGACCACGTCGTACCACTCGTCGTCTTTCATGCGCATCATCAGGTTGTCACGGGTGATCCCGGCGTTGTTCACCAGGATAGCCGGTGCACCGAACTGAGCAGTGATCTGGGCCAGTACGGCAGCCACGGACTCATCGCTGGTCACATTCAGTTCAAGACCGGTACCTTGCACGCCGTTTTCCTTCAGGGTCGCGGCGATACGCTCGGCGCCCGAGGCGGAGGTGGCGGTGCCGATCACAACGGCGCCCTGACGGCCCAGCTCCAGGGCGATCGCCTGGCCAATGCCACGGCTTGCGCCGGTAACCAGTGCAACTTTACCTTGCAGACTCATGCAGGCTTCTCCTAAGTACGGGAATCAGGCCAGTGCCGCGCGAGCGGCAGCGAAGGCTTCTGGGGTATTGAGGTTGGCGGTCGACACACCGTCGGCGCAGCGCTTGTTCAAGCCGGCCAGGACTTTACCCGGGCCGCACTCGACCAGCTCGGTGGCACCGTTGGCGGCCAGGGTCTGGACCGATTCAACCCAGCGCACTGGCTTGTACAGTTGCTCCAGCAGGTCGCGCTTGAGGGTGTCGAGGTCGGCGGCCACGGCCGCACTGACGTTCTGCACCAGCGGGATCTGCGGCGCTTGCCAGTTGATGGCAGCGATAGACTCGGCAAACCGCTCTGCCGCCGGGCGCATCAGCTCACAGTGGGACGGTACGCTCACCGGCAATGGCAGGGCACGCTTGGCGCCACGGGCCTTGCAACCCTCGATGGCACGCTCGACAGCTGCCTTGGCGCCGGCGATCACCACCTGGCCTGGGGAGTTGAAGTTCACCGCGCTGACCACTTCGCCTTGCGCCGCTTCGGCGCAGGCCTCGATCACCACCGCGTCGTCCAGGCCCAGGATAGCGGCCATGCCGCCCTGCCCGGCCGGAACGGCTTCTTGCATCAGTTGACCACGACGCTCGACCAGCTTGACCGCTTCAGCCAAGGTCAGGCTGCCCGCGGCCACCAGGGCGCTGTATTCGCCCAGGCTGTGCCCCGCGACGAAGGCAGGGCGCGCGCCGCCTTCTGCCAACCACAAGCGCCACAGGGCGATCGAGGCGGTCAGGATGGCCGGCTGGGTTTTATCGGTTTGGTTGAGCAGCGCTTCCGGCCCTTGCTGGGTCAGTGCCCACAGGTCGTAACCCAGGGCGTCAGAAGCTTCCTTGAAGGTGTCCAGGATCAGCGGGTATTGCGCGCCCAGCTCGGCCAACATGCCGAGGGACTGCGAACCCTGCCCTGGAAAGACGAATGCGAGGGATGTAGACATGTAACAAGCCCCTAATGATCTGGTCGTCAAAAATGCTCGCGCCTACGGTGGGCGCGAACGAAACTGACAGATTGGATGGTCAATTGAACTGGCCGGTCACATTTAAGCACTCCCGGGCCAATTCGCCTAAGGCAACAGATCCTCGAGACGGCCGTGCAAGCGTTGCGGCAGGTTCTCTTGAATCTCGATCAAGGCCCGTGCAATTGCACTTTGAAAGCCCAGCACACCGGCCGAGCCATGGCTTTTTACCACAATGCCCTGCAAGCCAAGAAAGCTTGCACCGTTGTGCCGGGCTGGCGCCAGGTCAGCCTGCAAGCGTCGCATCAGGGGCAGCGCCAAGGCCCCCACCATACGTGACGCCAGGTTGCGCTTGAACAAAGCTTCGATACGCGTAGCAATCATGGTTGCCAGGCCTTCGCTGGATTTGAGCAGGATATTACCGACAAAGCCGTCGCACACCACCACATCAGCTTCACCACGGTACAAACCATCACCCTCAACAAAGCCGATGTAGTTCAAGCCCCGCGCGCTTTGTAGCAAGGTGGCGGCAAGCTTGACTTGCTGGTTGCCCTTGATGTCCTCGGTACCGATATTCAGCAGGGCAACCCTGGGTCGGGCCACGCCCAGCGCTTCGGCGGCCACCGAGCCCATTACGGCGAACTGCAGCAGGTGCTCGGCGCTGCAATCAACATTGGCGCCCAGGTCCAGCAGCTGGCAATAGCCTTTCTGCGTAGGGATCGCCGCCACCATCGCCGGCCGATCAATACCTGGCAAGGTTTTGAGCACATGCCGCGACAAGGCCATCAACGCGCCGGTATTACCAGCACTGACACAGGCTTGCACCTTGCCATCACGCAATAGCTCAAGGGCCACCCGCATTGAAGAATCGGGCTTGCCACGCAGGGCAACCGCCGGCTTTTCATCCATGCTGATGGTTTCGCTGGCTGGCGTAATCGTCAGGCGCGCGCGATCCACCGCCGGATGGCTGGCAATCAGTTCTTCAAGTAGGGAGGGTTGACCGACGAGGGTCAGGTGCAGCGAGGGCGTGGCAGACAGGCTGGCAATGCAGGCCTGAACAATGCTGCGGGGACCGAAGTCCCCGCCCATTGCGTCAATCGCGATGACTTGAGCAGACAAGTGATTACTCGTCAGCGCCCTTGTCGATCACTTTACGGCCACGGTATACGCCTTCTGGCGATACGTGGTGACGCAGGTGAACTTCACCAGTGGTCTTTTCCACGGACAGGGTGCTAGCCTCGAGAGCGTCGTGCGAACGGCGCATGTCACGGGCGGAGCGGGATTTTTTGTTCTGCTGAACAGCCATAATTGATTAACTCCTAAACGTTTGGGTCACGCTTTAACTGCGCCAATACACTGAACGGGTTGGACCGCGTTACCTCGTCCTCGCTCGGCTCGGCCTCGTCATCGAGACCCTCCGGCTGCTGGCATTCTTCCGGATGATGAGCAGGCACAATGGGCAAGGCGAGCAAAAGCTCCTCCTCGATCAGTGCATGCAGATCCAATGGATCTTCGCCCAGTTCCAGCACGTCATAACCTTTCGGCAACGACTGGGTATTCGCACCCTCTTTCACCACAGCATAACTGCATTCGCTGTGGATCGGCAGGGTGACCAGCTCAAGACAACGCTGGCAAACCATTTTGACTTCGGTGTCGATAACGCTGTGGATTACCACAGATTTACGTTCATCTCGTTCAAAAACGAATTTCGCCTGCACCGTACCGACAGTGTCGGAAAGCGGGTCGCAGAGTCTCTCCAAATCGGCCAGCAGCACTTCACCTTGAAGGGTGGTGCCACGATCAGCCAATTTGCGCGGGTCAACGTGAGGTGGAATCGGGTCATTCAACATAGGCGCAGCATTATAGGGATGCACCCGGCCATGTCAAAGGAAATTCAGCCCTGTGCGTCAGCCGGTCACGTCGATAGAATCGGCGACTGCCTTGAGGAGACGTATATGCTGCCTTTATTACTCGCGTCCAGCTCGGTTTATCGCCGGGAATTACTGAGCCGCCTGCACCTGCCGTTCACCTGCAGCTCGCCGGATATCGACGAAAGCCACCGCCCGGATGAATCCGCCATCGAACTGGTCAAGCGCCTGGCCGAACAAAAGGCCCGCGCCCTCGCCACCAGCCATCCTGGCCATTTAATCATTGGCTCGGATCAGGTCGCCGCACTGGAAGGCCGGATCATCGGCAAGCCGCACACCTTCGAAAATGCTCGCGAGCAACTGCTTGCTGCCAGCGGCAAGCGAGTGAGCTTCCTCACGGGCCTGGCACTGCTCAACAGCGAAACCGGGCACTGCCAGGTCGACTGCGTGACGTTTACCGTACACATGCGCGAACTGGATGCAGAACGTATCGAGCGCTATCTGCGGATCGAGCAGCCTTATGACTGTGCGGGCAGCTTCAAAGCAGAAGGGCTCGGTGTGAGCTTGTTCCGGAGCACCGAGGGACCGGACGCGACCAGCCTGGTTGGGCTGCCACTGATTCGACTGGTGGACATGCTGCTGACCGAAGGCGTACAGATCCCTTGAAACCTTCGTAAAGCAATGTGGGAGCTGGCTTGCCTGCGATAGCGATGTACCAGGCGACACTTATATCGACTGATCCATCGCTATCGCGGGCAAGCCCGCTCCCACAGTTGATCTACACCTAGCTTGGAATTTCAGCGCAGGGACGGCCCCTGGAAGCCCATGTACAGCGCCAATTTCTCCGCCACACTGGCACCGAGTTTCTTGGAGAAGCGATCAAACGGCGATTCCTCAACCGTAAAATCCACCAACTCCTTCTCGCCAATCACATCCCGCGCCACCGAGCTGGCACTGCCCAAGCCGTCAATCAGGCCCAGCGGCAATGCCTGCTCGCCCGACCAGACCAGGCCGGAGAACAGCTCCGGATGCTCCTTATCCTTCAACCGGTCACCACGGCCCTGCTTGACGCTGGCAATGAACTGACGATGGGTAGTGTCGAGCACGCCTTGCCAGAACGCGGTTTCATCCGCCTTCTGCGGTTGGAAAGGATCGAGGAACGACTTATGCTCGCCCGAGGTGTAGGTGCGACGCTCCACCCCCAACTTCTCCATGGCCCCCACAAAACCGTAACCGGCCGCCGTGACACCAATAGAGCCCACCAGGCTGGCCTTGTCGGCATAGATCTGGTCTGCGGCGCTGGCAATGTAATAGGCACCCGAGGCACCCAGGTCGGAGATCACGGCATAGAGCTTGGTATCCGGATGCAAGGTGCGCAGACGACGAATTTCGTCATACACATAACCCGACTGCACCGGGCTACCGCCTGGGCTATTGATGCGCAGGACCACGCCTTTGACCTTGGGGTCCTCAAACGCCGCGCGCAGGCTGGTGACGATATTGTCGGCACTGGCGGGCTCCTTGTCGGCAATCACGCCGCGCACCTCGATCAAGGCAGTGTAATGACTGCCACGGGCGGCGCTCTTTTCCATGTCCATCAGCGGACTGAACAGCGCCAGCATCCCAAGCAGGTATACAAAGGTCAGCAGCTTGAAGAAAATCCCCCAGCGCCGCGAACGTCGCTGCTCCTGGACGCTGGCCAGGAGGGTCTTCTCCAAAAGCTTCCAGCTTTTATCATCACTGCTCTGTGCCTTTTCAGGCGCCTTCCACTCGTCACTCATGCCATTAACCCCAGCAAAGACTTACAGGGCCCGGCTGAGCCAGGCCTGCAGTTCAGAAAAATGATCAATCGTCAGCCTCGGCTCGTATTGCTGCAACGCCTCGGCAGACTGGGCGCCATAGCTGACAGCGACGCTGTCCATGCCCGCATTGCGTGCCATCATCAGGTCGAAAGACGCATCACCCACCATCAATGCCTCGCGTGGCGTTACGCCACAGTGCGCAAGGATCTGCTCCAGCATCAAGGGATGAGGCTTGCTGGCGGTTTCATCCGCAGCACGGGTGATATCAAAGTAATCTTCCCAGCCGTGAGCCTTGAGCACACGGTCCAGGCCGCGACGAGCCTTGCCGGTGGCGACCGCCAGGTGATAGCCCTCGGCACGAAACGCTTGCAGCGATTGCACCACGCCTTCAAACAGCGGCGAAGGCGTAGCTTCCAGCGCAATGTAGTGGTCGGCGTAGTGCTCGCGAAACACTACCAACTCGGCGTCGCTGATGTCGGGGTACAGGGTGCGAATGGCTTCAGGCAAACCCAGGCCGATAATGCCCTTCACCGCCAGGTCCGTGCACAACTCAAAGCCCGAGCGGGTCGACGCCATGTGCATGGACTCGACGATGCGGCCAATGGAATTGGCCAGCGTCCCGTCCCAATCGAAGATCAGCAGCTTGTAGTCAAGGTGCGACACTCAAACGCTCCACGGTCTTGGCCCACATTTCATCGACCGGCGCCTGCAATTTCAGCTCGCCGCCATCGGGTAGCGGCACGGTGAGCATGTAGGCGTGCAGGAACAGGCGCTTGCCGCCCAGGTCGCGAATTTCCTTGGAGAAATCTTCGTCGCCGTACTTGGTGTCGCCCGCAATGCAGTGGCCCGCATGCAGGGTGTGCACACGAATCTGGTGAGTGCGGCCAGTGACCGGCTTGGCCTCGACCATCGTGGCGAAGTCACCGAAGCGACGCAGCACCTTGAACAGGGTCAGGGCCTCTTTGCCCTCCTCGTCCACTTCGACCATGCGCTCGCCGGAGCGCAGATTGCTCTTCTGCAGCGGCGCACGCACGCTCTTGATCGAGCTGGCCCAGTTACCGCGCACCAGCGCCATATAGCGTTTGTCCACACCATCACCACGCAAGGCGGTGTGCAAGTGGCGCAACATGCTGCGCTTCTTGGCGATCATCAACAGGCCGGAGGTGTCACGGTCCAGGCGATGCACCAGTTCCAGTTCCTTGGCATCCGGGCGCAACTGACGAAAGGCTTCGATCACGCCGAAGTTCAAGCCACTGCCACCATGAACCGCAATGCCACAGGGCTTGTTGATCACGATCAGCTTGTTGTCTTCGAACACGATCGACGCTTCCAGGCGCTGCAACAACCCCTGGGCCAGCGGTACCGGTTCGTCGCGTTCAGGCACGCGCACTGGCGGCACACGGACGATATCGCCCGCCTGCAGCTTGTACTCAGGCTTGATGCGCCCCTTGTTCACGCGCACTTCGCCTTTACGCAAAATGCGATAAATCAAGGTCTTGGGCACGCCTTTGAGCCTGGCCAAAAGAAAGTTGTCGATGCGTTGGCCGGCATATTCCGGCGAGACCTCAAGCAGCTGGACGCTGGGGGTCGGGGGGGTGGTAGTCGTCATGGCGGCGATGATAACAATTTTTTATGGAATTGAAGCACTTAATCATTACTGCTATAGTCGCGAACGCCGCCAAAAGCGGCCTGGACAGAGGACATGCGGCAAACTGCCGGCCCTGACCATCGCAATTCATCAGGACGCGAGGCCGTCCTACGGGGCTTTCGCCACCCAGGAAGGCTCAAGATTGTAACAAGCGCAGGTGACATGAGGCCTGAAGCGAGTGCAGAAAGCAGAGTGAATACTCGCCTTTTGCGCCGATATTTACGGCCAGTTCACAAAGTGCAGTCAGTTTTGAGCCAGACCATGGCGAATGCTTCGGAAACAACGCCTGTTAAGAGCTGAGTGAGAGCGCAACCGCCCACACCTAGTCTTGTTTAGCCATGAGCGTGGACTCCCCATTGGAGAACACGGTAAATGCCAACCCGCTGCGGATTCTGCGCGCGGCAGCACCCGAATTATCAGGGATACGTGTAGGGTGGAGATGCACAACCGTCGGACTGTGTAGCACTAGGCTTGTTTTAGACGCTTCATCTCGTCCACAGTCGCCGGTTGATTCCTCCTCCTGACCTTAGCTTTTGTTGAAGTGGTGCCTTTGTCACCACCGCTAACGAGCAGGACGCGTCCGTCGCGATACCGGCCCAATTGGCCGATTTTGCTGGACACTGGAGTGGCCAACCACTCTTGACGCACCTGACACCGACCGTGAGAAGTCGTGTGTGCCGAACGCCGTTTCCGGCAGCCCGGAAACCGACGGTACAACATGAAAAGAATGCTGATTAACGCAACTCAACCCGAAGAGTTGCGTGTTGCACTGGTAGATGGCCAACGCCTCTACGACCTGGACATCGAATCCGGTGCACGCGAGCAGAAAAAGGCCAACATCTATAAAGGCCGTATCACTCGCATCGAACCAAGCCTTGAGGCTGCCTTTGTCGATTTCGGCTCCGAGCGCCACGGCTTCCTGCCCCTCAAAGAAATCTCCCGCGAATACTTCAAGAAAGCCCCTGAAGGCCGCGTGAACATCAAGGACGTCCTGAGCGAAGGCCAGGAAGTCATCGTCCAGGTCGAAAAAGAAGAACGTGGCAACAAGGGCGCAGCCCTGACCACCTTCATCAGCCTCGCCGGTCGTTACCTGGTGCTGATGCCGAACAACCCACGTGCCGGCGGTATTTCCCGTCGCATCGAAGGCGAAGAGCGTAACGAACTGCGTGAAGCGCTGAACGGCCTGATCGCACCGGCCGACATGGGCCTGATCGTTCGCACTGCAGGCCTTGGCCGCAGCAGCGAAGAAATGCAGTGGGACCTCGACTACCTGCTGCAGTTGTGGACCGCTATCAAAGAAGCGTCCCTGGATCGTTCCGCGCCGTTCCTGATCTACCAGGAAAGCAACGTAATCATCCGCGCCATCCGCGATTACCTGCGCCAGGACATCGGCGAAGTGCTGATCGACAGCGTTGAAGCTCAGGACGAAGCCCTGACTTTCATCCGCCAGGTAATGCCGCAGTACGCCAGCAAGATCAAGCTGTACGAAGACAGCGTTCCGCTGTTCAACCGTTTCCAGATCGAAAGCCAGATCGAGACCGCTTTCCAGCGCGTGGTCGAGCTGCCTTCCGGCGGCTCCATCGTGATCGACCCGACCGAAGCCCTGGTGTCCATCGACATCAACTCGGCACGTGCGACCAAAGGCAGCGACATCGAAGAAACCGCCCTGCAGACCAACCTGGAAGCGGCTGAAGAAATCGCCCGCCAGCTGCGCCTGCGTGACATCGGCGGCCTGATCGTGATCGACTTCATCGACATGACCCCTGCCAAGAACCAGCGCGCCGTGGAAGAGAAAGTCCGCGAGTGCCTGGAAGCTGACCGCGCTCGCGTGCAAGTCGGCCGCATCTCGCGCTTCGGCCTGCTGGAAATGTCGCGTCAGCGCCTGCGTCCATCCCTGGGCGAGAGCAGCGGCATCGTCTGCCCGCGTTGCAACGGCACAGGCATCATCCGTGACGTTGAATCGCTGTCCCTGGCGATCCTGCGCCTGATCGAAGAAGAAGCCCTGAAAGACCGTACCGCCGAAGTTCGCGCCCAAGTGCCGATTCCGGTTGCCGCCTTTCTGCTCAATGAAAAACGCAACTCGATCACCAAGATCGAACTGCGCACCCGTGCCCGTATCGTCATCCTGCCGAACGATCACCTCGAAACGCCGCACTTCGAAGTACAGCGCCTGCGTGACGACAGCCCGGAAGCCCATAGCGGGCAGTCCAGCTATGAAATCGCCGCGGCTGCCGCCGAAGTCGAAGAAGTCCAGCCAGCCGCTGCGACTCGCACCCTGGTTCGCCAGGAAGCCGCGGTGAAGACTGCACCGGCCCGTGCCAACGCACCGGTACCGACCGAAGCTGCCGCCCCGGTTGCCGCGCCGGCCGCCCTGCCTGAGCCGAGCCTGTTCAAGGGCCTGGTGAAGTCGCTGGTCAGCCTGTTCGCCACCAAGGAAGAGCCTGCTGCCCCGGTTGTGGTTGAAAAACCTGCCACCGAGCGCCCGGCGCGCAACGAAGAGCGTCGCAACGGTCGCCAGCAGAGCCGTAACCGCAACGGCCGCCGTGACGAAGAGCGCAAGCCTCGCGAAGAACGTGCCCCGCGTGAAGAACGCGCACCACGTGAAGAGCGTGCGCCTCGCGAAGCCCGCGAAGAAACCCCGACCGTCGCCCGTGAAGAACGTGCACCGCGTGAAGAGCGCGCCCCACGTACCCCACGCGCTCCACGTGAAGACCGCAAGCCACGTGGCGAGCGTGAAGAACGCGTGCGTGAACTGCGCGAGCCTCTGGACGCGGCACCTGCCGTTGCCGCTGCCGCAGCCGTTAGCACCGAAGAACGCCCGGCCCGCCAGCCGCGTGAAGAACGCGCACCACGCGAAGAGCGCCAACCGCGCCCGCCACGTGAAGAGCGTCAACCACGCGCCGAGCAAGCCGCTGCTGCCACCGAAGAAGAAGTACTGACCGGCGAAGAGCAGTTGCAGGAAGACGGCCAGGACAACGCCGAAGGCGATCGTCCACGCCGCCGCTCCCGCGGCCAGCGTCGTCGCAGCAACCGTCGTGAGCGTCAGCGTGATGCCAACGGCAACGTAATCGAAGGTTCGGAAGAAACCGGCGAGAACGCAGAAGCTGCCAACAACGAGCCAACAGGCGCCGAACTGGCTGCCGGTTTGGCCGTTACCGCTGCCGTTGCGAGCTCAGTCATCAGCGCACCTGCTGAAGCCCAGGCTCACGAGCAAGCCGAACGTGCTACCGCTGCCATCGAAGACACTGTTGCCGTAGAAGCGCCAGCCGCCGAAACCCCAGCGGTTGAAGCGCCGGTTGTTGAAGCGCCAGTCGTTGAAGCCACGACCCCTGTCGAAGCCCCAGTGGTTCCGGAAGTGGAAGTTGCCCCTGTTCGCGATGCACAGCCAGAAACCGACGTGGTTGCCGTTGAGCCAGCTCCATCGGTTGAGCCTCAGCCAGTATTCGAAGCGGCCGCGGAAGCTCCGGTGGTCGAAGAAGCTGCCCCGGCTGCGCGTGAAGTTCGCGAAGAACAGACCGCCTTCCAGTGGACCACCGAACCGGCTGCACCGGTTGAAGCGCCAGCGCCTGCCCCAGTGGTAGAAGAAGCACCGGCACCGGTTGCTGAAGTCGTCGCCGAGCCAGCCCAAGTAGTTGAGCCGACGCCGGTTGCTGAGCCTGCGCCCGTGGTTGAAGTTGAAGCCCCAGTGGTTGCCGAAGTGGCCGCCCCTGTGGTTGAAGCTGCACCTGCAAGCGCCCTCACCGAAAACGGCCGTGCGCCGAACGACCCGCGTGAAGTGCGTCGTCGCCGCAAGGAAGCCGAAGCTGCTGCAGCCGCAGCCAAGGCGGTAGAGCACGAGGCCCAGGAAGCAGAGCACGAGCCTAAACCCCTCGTCTGATTCCATAAGCCACTAAAAAGCCCCGCCTGAGTGATCAGGCGGGGCTTTTTCATGGCTGATTATCTCGACCTGGAATGCGATCACTGTGGGAGCTGGCTTGCCTGCGATAGCGTCGATTCAGCCAGCGTGGCGGTGACTGACACACCGCTATCGCAGCATAGGTATCTACACAACTTTGTGGGCTGTAACGGCAGACGGTAACCACGATGCGAAGCGAGTCGCTCTTGATCTGCTTTTGATCTTAGGCGCCCCGTCAAACCACGCTGGCCGGAATTCGACAGGGATTTGGGGGGTAAACCGGCAGGGATGCCGGTTTAGCCGCCGTCAGGGCGGAACCCTAAGTGGCCGTTACCGCAGGAATGGATATGTACACAATCCAACTGTGTTGACTGTCAGGCCGCTATCGCAGGCAAGCCAGCTACCACATTGGACGGTGGTGCGTCAGGTAGATAAGCGCCGGCTATCAGGCCGTTACGGGAGCAAGCTCCCTCGCCACAGGTCCAACGTCGGCTCTAAGTAGATACCTATGGCTATCGCAGGCAAGCCAACTGCCGCACTTAACCTGCAGTAAAACTCAACCGTTGCGGCACATCCACATCCCAAAGCACACCAGGATCATCTACCTGCACCTCTCGCACCTGAGTTTGTGCAAACAACGGCCTGGCCCCACGATCCCCACTCAGAGCCATCAGCGCCGGCCCAAACCTGTGATGGAAAGCCACCGGGTGCCCGTACTGCCCGGCAGATACCGGCACAGTGATGCCCTCCACGCTGGCAATCACCCGTTCGATACTCGATGACTGAATAAACGGCATATCCCCCAACACCACCAGCCACCCATCCGCTGCACCGCTGGCCTTGACCGCCGCCGCAATGCTGTCGCCCATACCGCTCGAATCCAGCAGTACAACCTGACAGCCATAAGCCTCTGCCAGGCGGATAACCTCCCCGCGCTCCGGCGACGTCACCAGCCAGCGCGTTACCACACGCTCAGGCAAGTTGCGCAACACCTGCTCGATGACCGGCCGGCTAACACCATCCAGCCCCACACACGCGGCGAGCAATTTGTCTTGATCAGCTCCAGCTTCGGCACGAAAACGACTGCCCTGCCCCGCCGCCAGCACAATCGCCGTCACCGTCACTCGGCCACCACTGCCATCGGTTTTTTTTGCATCGGTGCCACCCCGTTTTTGATCGCAACAATTTCCGCCATCAGCGATAGCGCAATTTCCGCCGGCGTATGGCTGCCGATGTGCAGGCCGATCGGCCCGTGCAAGCGCGCAATGGCCTCCGCCGACAGGCCCAGCGCGGCCAGGTTCTCCCGACGCTTCTGGGTATTGACCCGCGAACCCAGGGCGCCGATATAGAAGGCCGCGGAGTTCAGCGCCGTCAGCAACGCCATGTCATCCAGACGTGGATCGTGGGTCAGGCAGACAATAGCCGTGCGTTCATCGGTATGAATATTCAACACCGCCTCGTCGGGCATGCCCGGCACAAAGCGGCCATGCTGGTCTTCCCAGCCGTAGACGAACTCTTCGCGGGGGTCGCAGATCAGCACTTCGAAATCCAGCAGGCGCGCCATTTCCGCTACGTAGCGCGACAGCTGTCCGGCGCCGATCAACAGCAGGCGCCAGCGCGGGCCATAGATGGCGCGCAAGCGTTCGCCGTCGAAGCTCACCACGTCGGTCTTGCTGGCGGCGCTCAAGGTCACTTCGCCGGTGGCCAGGTTCAGCTCGCGAGCGACAATCTGATGATCTTCACAACGCGCCAGCAGCGTTTCGACCCAACCCCACTCTTCCACGCGCTCCTCGGTGAGCCGCAGGGTGCCGCCGCAGGGCAGGCCAAAACGCGCCGCCTCGTCGCGAGTGACGCCGTAGGTCACCAACTGCACGGGCGGGCCGTCAGCGGGTAAGCGGCCGTCCTGCAGGCGCGCGATCAAGTCATCCTCGATGCAACCGCCCGACACCGAGCCAATCACCACACCATCACCGCGCAGGGCCAGCATTGCGCCTGGCGGGCGCGGCGCGCTGCCCCAGGTTTGCACCACGCTGTACAACATCACGCGCTGCCCGGCGCGGCGCCATTGCAGCACGCTGCGCAGGACGTTCAGATCCACACTGTCCATCAGGCCTCCGGTAAGTACTGTCGCGCTCACTGTAAACCAAAAATATCCGTTGCATCCCGCCAGAAATGCAAACGCCCCGAACCAGTCGGGGCGTTTGCGGATAGCGTTGGCGTCAGTTCACGCCAGCAGCCACTTACTTGACGACAGGCGCCGGGCCTTCTGCCACGCCCAGGTCATCGAGCTCGCGGGTTTCGGAAATACCGGTACCGCCAGACGCCAGCTCGCTTTGCAGCTTGTCGGTGTCCAGTTCCTTGACCCACTTGGCCACAACGATGGTGGCAACTGCGTTACCCACCAGGTTGGTCAGGGCACGGGCTTCGGACATGAAGCGGTCGATACCCAGGATCAGCGCCAGGCCGGCAACCGGCAAGTGGCCGACAGCCGACAGGGTGGCGGCCAGTACGATGAAGCCCGAACCGGTCACGCCAGCCGCGCCTTTGGACGACAGCAGCAACACCAGCAGCAGCGTGATCTGGTGGGTGATGTCCATGTGGGTGTCGGTCGCCTGGGCGATGAACACGGCCGCCATGGTCAGGTAGATCGAAGTACCGTCGAGGTTGAAGGAGTAACCGGTTGGAATCACCAGGCCGACCACGGACTTCTTCGCGCCCAGGCGTTCCATCTTGATCAGCATACGCGGCAGTGCGGATTCCGACGACGAGGTGCCCAGTACGATCAGCAGTTCTTCACGGATGTAGCGGATCAGCTTCAACACGCTGAAACCGTGAGCGCGGCAGATAGCGCCCAGCACCAGCACCACGAACAGAATGCAGGTGATGTAGAAGCAGATCATCAACTGGCCCAACTGCACCAGGGAACCGACACCGTAGGCGCCGATGGTGAACGCCATGGCACCCAGGGCACCGATTGGCGCGAGCTTCATGATCATGTTGATGATGTTGAACATCACATGGGCGAAGCGATCGATGAAGTCCAGCACGGGCTTGCCGTAGGCACCCAGGCGATGCAGGGCGAAACCGAAGATCACCGAGAACATCAGCACTTGCAGGATGTCGCCGTTGGCGAAGGCGCCGACGATGGTGTTCGGGATGACGTTGAGGATAAAGCCGACGATGCTCTGGTCTTTACCGGCGGTGACGTAGGCCGCCACTTTGGAAGCATCTAGGGTCGCGACGTCGATGTGCATGCCGGCGCCCGGCTGCACCACGTTGACCACGACCAGGCCAATCAGCAGGGCGATGGTGGAAACGATTTCGAAGTACAGCAGCGCGTAGCCGCCGGTCTTGCCCACCGACTTCATGCTTTGCATGCCAGCGATGCCGCTGACCACGGTACAGAAGATGATCGGGGCGATGACCATTTTGATCAGCTTGATAAAGCCGTCACCCAGTGGCTTGAGGGCCACGCCGGTCTGCGGGTAGAAGTGGCCGAGCAAAATACCGATAACGATTGCAACGATCACCTGGAAATACAGGGATTTGTAGATTGGCTGACGAGTCGTCATTGCAAAGTTCCTCAATCGTCCCGTGTGGCAAATATCCGCCATTGCCCACGGCACTTGAATTGCGAACCCTCCTGCACTGGAGGGATTTGTTGTTTGCGAAGCCTGTAGGAGCAAGCCTGCGCTGTAATCCTTATCGCAAACAGCGTGCCACTTTGCTTAAACGCGCTGAAGGCCTTTAGACATCAGGGCTTGGGGTTCACGGGCGACTCCGGAGAGTGCAACACAGTGGCGGATTTCCGCCCACTCATCCTGTCTCGTCCTACAATTTGGCGGATATCCGCCTTGTCGCCCCACTGGGTGATGGCTACCATCCGCCACTCCATGGATGAGGCCCTTGCATGCGTGAACGTACCATCGCCAGCCATTACGCCCGAGCGGCCCTCGGCGGTGCGCGCCGGGCCGGTTTTGACTACTCGGGGGTGTTGCAGCAGGTGGGCATCACCCCGGAACTGCTGACCGAACCCCGCGCCCGCATCGCTCCAGAGCAATTTACGCGCTTGCTGCAAATGCTCTGGCTGGGGTTGGATGACGAATACCTGGGGTTTGCCGAAGGGCCGAGCAAACGCGGCACTTTCGCCATGATGTGCCACGCGCTGATCCATTGCCGCACTCTGGAGAAGGCGCTGGAGCGCGGCTTATTGTTTTATAGCCTGTTCCCCCAAGGTCCACGCTGGCAACTGACCAAAGAAGGCGACATGGCGCGCCTGAGCCTGGACGACTCACAGTTATGGGACCCGGACCACTTCCTCAGTGAATGCCTGCTGGTGATCTGGCATCGCCTGGGCAGTTGGTTGATCGGCCAGCGTATCCGGTTGCAGCAGGCCACCTTCAGTTACCCGGTGCCGGCCCATGCCGGTGAATACGACCTGCTGTTCCCCTGCCCCCAGGTGTTCGGCGCGCCGACCAGCAGCCTGGTGTTTCCCAGCCGCTACCTGAGCCTGCCGCTGTTGCAGGACGAACGCACCCTCAAGCACTTCTTGCAGCGCTCCCCTGCCGACTTGCTGTCGCGGCCGGATGAAGGCGACAGCCTGAGCAGCCAGTTGCGTCGCTTGCTGAGCCGCGACCGCACGCCCTGGCCAGACCTGGAAGCCGTTGCCCAGCACCTGCACATCAGCCCACAGACCCTGCGCCGCCACCTGCGCGAAGAAGGCACGAGTTTTCAGGCATTGAAGGATGAGCTACGCCGGGATATCGCCATTTACCACCTGGGGCGGGCGGATTTGTCTTTGCAGGAGATCGCGGAACAGTTGGGGTTTTCCGAACCGTCGGCGTTTCATCGGGCGTTCAAGAAGTGGACAGGGCTGACGCCGGGGGCCTACAGAGCGCAGGAGAGTTAGCGGTGTATTGGCTGGGAGGGCCTCATCGCAGGCAAGCCAGCTCCCACATGAATGTATTCACACATCAAAATGTGGGAGCTGGCTTGCCTGCGATGAGGCCAGTGCAGATCACAAGGCAGGAAAGTGAATCCTGAACGCCGCCCCACCCAACGCTGAATCCCCCAACGTCAACCGCGCGTGATAGCTTTCGATGATGTCCTTGACCACCGCCAGCCCGATCCCCTGCCCCGGGTGCTGGCGATCTAGCCGTTCGCCGCGCTGCAGGATCCGTGCACGCTGGTCCGGTGGTACGCCGGGGCCGTCGTCTTCGATACACAGCTCAATGCCATCGAGGTTTTCCACCAGGCTGATACGCACTTGCTTGAGGCACAGGCGGTAGGCGTTTTCCAGCAGGTTGCCGAGCATTTCGAGCAACGCGCCCTTTTCGATGGGTACCTCGCAGGCCTGCGGCAAATCAAAGGTCACGGTGACCCGCTTGTCGCGATAAACCTTTTCCAATGTATCGCACAGGCTTTGCACCACCGGTTCCAGGCGGACCTGGTGGCGCACCAGGCCACTTTTACGCAGGCTGGCACGCTGCAACTGGTAACCGATCTGCTGGCTCATGCGTTCGATCTGCGATTGCAGCACCCACGCCTGGCTACGTTCTTCGGGGCGCTGGGCCATGTCTTCGCTCACGCCCTGCAACACCGCCAGTGGCGTTTTCAGGCTGTGAGCCAAGTCATCGAGGGAGTCGCGGTAGCGCGCACGCTGTTCGCGCTCGCTGTGCAGCAAGCGGTTCAGGGAGCCGGTCAGGCGCAGCAGTTCGCGGGGGTGTTCTTCGCTGAGGCTTTCGCGGGTGCCGCCTTCGATCTGGTCGAGTTCATGGCTCAGGCGTCGCAGGGCTTGCAGGCCCCAGGTCAGGCCCAGCCACAACAGCGTCAACAACACCAGCAAGGCCGCGCCGAACCCGAGGTAGAGGTTCTCGCGCAGGCCTTCGAGGGTCAGTTGGTATTCGCGTACCGGCTGCAGGGCGACAATGCTGAACGCCGCGCTCTTGCCTCCCAGCAGCCGGACCTCGACGTCATACACGAAGAATTCCTGGCCATTGGCCTCGCGAATGCGCGCAAACTCGTTGCCGCGCCCGTCGTAGCGCGGTTTGTAGTTGATGTTTTCTTCCTGGGTCGCCCGCGAGCGCCATACCAGATGGCCTTCACGGTCGTAGATATAGCCCAACAGCCGACTGTCGGTGAGGTTGAAACGCTCATCGGGCAACTGCGCCGGCATCAGCAGGCGGTTATTGTCGACCCGCGCTGCAGATATCAGGGTGGTCACATCCGACGCCAGTCGCTGTTCGATGGAATCCTGCAACGCCAGGCTGAACGCGCCTTGCATGGCCGGCAACAGGCCGAGCATAAACAGCACCGCCAGAGTAGCGGCCGCCAGCATCAGGCGCACACGTAGCGAACGAATCAACGGCAGCGCTCATTGAACAGGTAGCCCAGGCCACGCACGGTGTCGATCGGTTTGAACCCGGCCGGGCCTTCCAGCTTGCGGCGCAGGCGGCCGACCAGCACTTCGATCACGTTTGGATCGCGCTCGTCGTCATCCGGGTACAGTTGCTCCATCAAGCGGTCCTTGGCGACCACTTGCTGATGATGACGCATCAAGTATTCGAGGATCCGATACTCGTAGGCGGTCAGCGCCAGGGGTTGCTCGTCCAGGGAGGCTTGCTTGCGGTTGAGGTCTAGCAGCAGCGGCCCGGCAACAATAGTCGATTGAGTAAAACCGCTGGAGCGGCGCAGCAAGGCGTTCATGCGCGCCTCCAGCTCTTCGAACTGGAACGGCTTGACCACGTAGTCGTCGGCCCCGGCCGCCAAGCCTTCAACCTTGTCCTGCCAGTTGCCGCGGGCGGTGAGGATCAGGATCGGGAAGGTCTTGGTCTGGGTGCGCAACTGGCGAATCAGGTCCAGGCCGCCCATGCCGGGCAGGCCAAGGTCGATGATCGCCAGGTCATGGTTGAATTGGCCGGTCTGGTACAGGGCTTCTTCGGCATTGGCCACGGCTTCGACCACATGCCCGCTGTCGGTCAGGCGGGTAAACAGGTGATGACGCAGCAGCGCCTCATCTTCCACCACCAGCAATTTCATAAGGTTCTCCACTGCAATTCAACTAGCCGACAGGGGGATATCATAGCGGCCCTGCAGCTCTTGGGGGCGCAGTTTTATGCCATTGTAGTGGCCGGTCAGGTGCGCGTAGCCGCTGCGATAGTCGGGTTGCGCAGGGGTAGCGCCCAGGGCCTGGCCCCACGGCGCAGCCTGAGTGCCAGCGTCTTCGAAGCTGACACGATGGATCAGGTTGCTGGATTTCTTGGTTTTCTCGCTGCCAAAGGCCGCAAAGGTGCCATCGGACGCCTGCACGCCGGCAGTGGCGCCAAGCATGGTCAAGGCCAACATCAGCTTTTTGATCGCAGTCATGGTGGTTACCTCATACGCGTTTGGGCTGTGGGGTCCAGACTACGCAGGCGCCCCTGAACTCCCCCTGAACAGGCTCTGAACCGCAGCTGAACCGCACCGGGCTATCCACTGGCCCGCCAACTCGGCAAAATACCGCGCATGACGCCCCTACCCGCTTGCTGCACCCCACTCGATGATCATTGGCCGTTGCCGGTTTCTTTGCCGGGCACGGTGTTTTTGAGCACGCGATTCGACCCGGCTTTATTGAGCCCGGGCGATTTCCAGCGCTGCGATGTGCCACCGCCGCCTAGCATCCAGCGCTCCGTCGCCAAGCGCCAGGCGGAATTTCTCGCCGGGCGCCTGTGCGCGCGCGAAGCGCTGCAACGACTCGATCATCTGCGCTGCGTCCCGGCCATCGGCGAAGACCGCGCCCCGGTCTGGCCAGGGCATATCAGTGGCTCCATCACCCACAGCACCGGGCACGCTGCGGCGATTGTCGGGCACAAGGCGCAATGGCGCGGGCTGGGCATGGACCTGGAGCATCTGCTGTCACTGGAGCGGGCCGAACGCCTGGCCGGGGAAATCCTGGCGGCCGATGAATTACAGCGCATGGCCACCCTGCCCCGTGAGCAACACGCCTTGCTGGTGACGCTGACGTTTTCGGTCAAGGAAAGCCTGTTCAAGGCGCTCTATCCGATCGTGCACAAGCGCTTTTATTTCGAGCATGCCGAGGTGCTGGAGTGGTCAGCGGCTGGGAGGGTGCGGTTGCGGTTGCTGACCGATCTTTCGCAAGAGTGGGGCCATGGCAAAGAGCTGGAAGGGCAGTTTGTGGTGCAAGGGGAGCAGTTGTTGAGTCTGGTGGCTATCAGCGCCTGGTAGACCACCATCGCGGGCAAGCCCGGCTCCCACATCGGGAACGCATTCACCTGTGGGAGCTGGCTTGCCTACGATAGCGGTTTCAGGGTTTATTCTGATCCCTGGGCCAGCTCAGGCTGAAACACGCCCCACCCAGGTTATTGCTCTTGCTGATCAACGCCCGCCCGCCGTGCCAATAGATAATCCGCCGCACGATCGACAAACCCAGGCCATGCCCGCCAGAGGCGCGGGTACGGCTGTCATCCAAGCGCAGGAACGGCGTGAAGATCCGCTCCCAGGCGCTTTCCGGCACGCCGGGGCCGTCGTCTTCCACATCGATGCGGCAGCGTACCTGCCCCACCTGATAACTGATCAACACTTGGCCTTTGGCGTGGCGCATGGCATTGCTCACCAGGTTTTGCAGGGCGCGGTGCAGGTAGCGCGGTTCAGCGTCGACCCAGGCGTCATCCCAATGCGCCGATGACAGGCAAATACCCCGGGTGACGGTGACCTGGGGGCGCAATGGCGATAATTCGCCAATCACCTGGTCGAGCAATGCATTAAGGTCCACGCGCTGGAAATTCAGTTCCGGCGCACCCTGTTCCAAGCGGGCATAAGTGAGCATCTCGTCCACCAGGCCATCAAGGTCCTGGATATCGCCATCCATACCCTCCAGGTACTTGCGCCGCGCCTCGGGCGTGGCGGCGTCACCGATCATCTCCAGGCCAAAACGCAGGCGCGCGACCGGAGTGCGCAGCTCGTGGGAGACCGCCCGCACCAGCTCACGCTGAATCGCCAGCAATTGCTGCAGGTGCTCGGCCATGCCATTGAAAGCTGCCGCCAGCCGCCCGACCGAGTCTGCACCGCGAGCGGGTACGCGCACTTCCAGGTTGCCCTTGGCGATACGCGTAGCCGCCGCCTCAAGACCTTTGAGCCGGCGCTCAAGTTGACGCACCAGCAAATAGACGATCAAGCCGATCAAAGTCAGGCCGATCAAGGTGATCAGGATCAGCCATTGCGCCGGGTACGGATTCATCTGGTACAGCGGGCCGATCTCCAGTACCCACGGGGTGCCGACCATGCCGGCAAACACGCGAATCGAATCGCCGCCCTTGCCCAGCGCCATCACCGTATCGCCCTCCGCCACGCGACGACGCTGGTCGTCGTCCATGTCGGCCTGGTCAAGGGCCATCAGGTGCATTTCAAAACCAAAACCCTTGGCGTGTTTGATGTCGGCCAGGCGCTGGGGCTGTTCGGCCACCGGGAAACGCACCAGTTCGTCGGCCAGCAGGTAAATAGTCGCACGGGCCAATTGCTCGCTGATCTGCTGCACTTCGCCGGTGAGCACCAATTGCTCTTGCTCGCTGACCAACCGCAGCACCCGCGCCGCGTGGGGGCCGGTCTGTTCCACCAGGACCTGGCCGCGTTGCAGGCGGTTGCGCTGGCCCAAGTCCAATTGCGCATCGGTGAACGTGCGCAACTCCAGCGGGATGCCCAGCAAGCGCTCCCACACCGCCAAGGCGCGCTGCCGTTCAATGGTGCTCATGGGTTGCAGGTTATCGCCCATCAACGCAAAGGTGCCGTGGGCCAGGCGCTCACGGTACTGGCCGCTGCGCACGTCATTAAGCAGGTGCAGTGCCAGGACGCCGAGCAACGCCACCAGGATCAGCGCCGCGCACATGCCGCCGTAGATGCGCAGGAAGATCGAGTTCACAGCGGCATATCGGCAGCGGCTTCGGGGACGAACAGGTAGCCTTTGCTGCGAATGGTCTTGATCAGGCGTGGGTGGATCGGATCGTCGCCGATCTTTGGCCGAATGCGGGAGATACGCACATCAATGGAGCGATCCTGGCCGTCATAACCAATACCGCGCAGAGCTATGAAGATTTCTTCGCGGGACAGAATGCGTCCGGCGTTTGCAACCAGCAGCCACAACAGGTCGAATTCAGCGCTGGTCAGTTCGATGCTGCCCTCATGCAACCAGGCTTCGCGCAAGGCATTGTCCACCACCAACGGACCAAACTGGAGGCGGCGCTGGTTTTCCACTGCAACGGGCAACACCGGTTCGCTGCGGCGCAGCAGCGCCTGGATACGTGCCAGCAACAAACGCGGGCGCACGGGCTTGCACACATAGTCGTCGGCGCCCATGTCCAAGCCCTGCACCTGGTCCATGTCGTCGGTGCGCGCGGTGAGCATCAGGATCACGCCGTCATAACGCTCGCGCACCTTGCGGCAGATGGTCAGGCCGTCTTCGCCGGGCAGCATCAGGTCGAGGATCACCAGGTCGGGCTGTTCGGCGATGATGCGCGCCGTGGCCTTGGCACCGTCGCTTTCCACCGACACACGCAGGCCGTTGCTTTCCAGGTACTCACGGGTCAACTCGGCGAGTCGCTCGTCGTCCTCGACGATCAGTATCTGCCAGGCTTCTTGCTCCATGCATTGTCCTCGTTTTTATAAGAAGTTCTTCTGGCCGACACAATCGAATGTGAAATACGGTCGGTGTGGAGCTGGCTTGCCTGCGATGAGGGTGGGTCAGCGCGCCTGTTGGTGGCCGATACACCGCCATCGCAGGCAAGCCAGCTCCCACCTATTGATCTTCCGCAGGCATAGCCTGTTTGTCATGTTTTGAAGGCATAACAAAGGCCGATTGTAGCCATGCAACGGCCCTTGAACACAAGCCGCGAAATCCATTCGGTCATGGCGATTTTTTGTGGTAGGGTTCGCGCCCTCAAAATTCCCGCCGGCAGTTTCTAGCCGGGAATATTCGGTGACAAACGGTGTAATCCAGTAGTAATGCGGCCTACACGGGTGTTCCATGATTCATACACATTTTACCCACAGCGTTATCCACAGGTAGTGCGTTGCTAAGCCCCCGAAAACGCATTATCTTGTACCTCGGCGCTAAAAAAACCCTACATGTAGGGTTTTCAGCGAAAAGACCAAACACAGATCAGACAAGAAACTCAAGCGCTTTCTTGCTCGTGCTTGGTTGAACCAAAGCATTTTTTGAAAGCCCAAACCGCGCACGCGGATGGCAACCGTTTTCCAGCCCGATTGGCAGAAAACGGTACGGGTGTTGCAGGGCTTGAATGGGGCCACTGTCACCCACCAGGAATACGGCTAAGGGCTCCCCGGCCCCGAACCAAAGACTTCGGCATGGAAGCGGCGCGATGAGCTCCCTTCCTCCTGTCCCGAAGTTGTTATGCCAGGCCCAGGCCTGCTGTAAGTGCTTCAGGACGGAACGGTGGGCACCGTGATGGTGCCCAAATAAATATAGAATGTGGAGACACCCCCTCATGCAAACCGACACAACTCGCGAGAACCCGCAGGGCTCCGTGCCGCAGGCCGCTGATTCGAACCTGGATCTGTCCGCCACTGCACCTGGCCAACTGCGCGTGATCAAGCGTAACGGCACTGTCGTTCCTTATACCGATGACAAAATCACCGTCGCCATCACCAAAGCGTTTCTTGCAGTTGAAGGCGGCACCGCTGCCGCTTCGTCGCGCATCCACGACACCGTTGCACGCCTGACCGAACAGGTCACTGCGACCTTCAAGCGTCGCATGCCATCGGGCGGCACTATCCACATCGAAGAAATCCAGGACCAGGTAGAACTGGCCCTGATGCGTGCCGGCGAGCAAAAAGTGGCCCGCGACTACGTGATCTACCGTGATTCGCGCGCCAAGGAGCGTGCCGTACGTTCCCCGGCCGAAGAAGCCGCCGTACAAGCGCACCCGTCGATCCGCATCACCCTGGCCGACGGCAGCTTTGCCCCGCTGGACCTGGGCCGCCTGAACACCATCATCACCGAGGCCTGCGAAGGCCTGGAAGAAGTCGACGGTGACCTGATCCAGCGCGAAACCCTGAAGAACCTGTACGACGGCGTGGCCCTGACCGACGTCAACACCGCGCTGGTGATGACCGCCCGTACCCTGGTCGAGCGTGAGCCGAACTACTCGTTCGTGACCGCCCGCCTGCTGATGGACACCCTGCGTGCCGAAGGCCTGGGCTTCCTGAAAGTCGCCGACAGCGCCACTCACCACGAGATGGCCGACCTGTACGCCAAGGCCCTGCCGGCCTATATCGCCAAAGGTATCGAATTCGAATTGCTGAACCCGATCCTGGCCACCTTCGACCTGGAAAAACTCGGCAAGGCGATCAACCACGAGCGTGACCAGCAGTTCACCTACCTGGGCCTGCAAACCCTGTACGACCGTTACTTCATCCACAAGGACGGCATCCGCTTCGAACTGCCGCAAGTGTTCTTCATGCGCGTGGCCATGGGCCTGGCGATCGAAGAGAAGAACAAGGAAGACCGCGCCATCGAGTTCTACAACCTGCTGTCGTCCTTCGACTACATGTCGTCGACTCCGACCCTGTTCAACGCCGGTACCCTGCGTCCCCAGCTGTCGAGCTGCTACCTGACCACCGTGCCGGATGACCTGTCGGGCATCTACCACGCGATCCACGACAACGCCATGTTGTCCAAATTCGCCGGCGGCCTGGGCAACGACTGGACACCGGTGCGTGCACTGGGTTCGTACATCAAGGGCACCAACGGCAAGTCCCAGGGCGTCGTACCGTTCCTGAAAGTGGTAAACGACACCGCCGTTGCCGTGAACCAGGGTGGCAAGCGCAAAGGCGCTGTATGTGCCTACCTGGAAACCTGGCACATGGACATTGAAGAGTTCATCGAGCTGCGCAAGAACACCGGTGATGACCGTCGTCGTACCCACGACATGAACACCGCCAACTGGATCCCTGACCTGTTCATGAAGCGCGTCTTCGATGACGGCAAGTGGACCCTGTTCTCGCCATCCGAAGTGCCGGACCTGCACGACCTGACCGGCAAGGCCTTCGAAGAGCGCTACGAGTACTACGAAGCCCTCACCGAGTACCCAGGCAAGGTCAAGCTGTTCAAGACCATCCAGGCCAAAGACCTGTGGCGCAAAATGCTGTCCATGCTGTTCGAAACCGGCCACCCATGGTTGACCTTCAAGGACCCATGCAACCTGCGCAGCCCGCAGCAGCACGTGGGCGTGGTCCACAGCTCGAACCTGTGCACCGAGATCACCTTGAACACCAACAAGGACGAGATCGCCGTTTGCAACCTGGGCTCGATCAACCTGCCGAACCACATCGTCAACGGCAAGCTGGACACCGCCAAGCTGGAACGCACCGTCAACACCGCCGTACGCATGCTCGATAACGTCATCGACATCAACTACTACTCGGTGCCACAGGCGCAGAACTCCAACTTCAAGCACCGTCCGGTTGGCCTGGGGATCATGGGCTTCCAGGACGCGTTGTACCTGCAGCACATCCCTTACGGTTCCGATGCAGCGGTCGAGTTCGCCGACAAGTCCATGGAAGCGGTCAGCTACTACGCGATCCAGGCTTCCTGCGACCTGGCCGACGAGCGCGGCGCCTACGAGACGTTCCAGGGTTCGCTGTGGTCCAAGGGCATCCTGCCGCTGGATTCGCAACAGATCCTGATCGAAGCCCGTGGCCAGAAGTACATCGACGTCGACCTGAACGAAACCCTGGACTGGGCCCCGGTACGTGCCCGTGTGCAGAAAGGTATTCGTAACTCCAACATCATGGCCATCGCACCGACCGCCACCATCGCCAACATCACTGGCGTGTCGCAGTCGATCGAACCGACCTACCAGAACCTGTATGTGAAATCGAACCTGTCGGGCGAATTCACAGTGATCAACCCGTACCTGGTTCGCGATCTGAAGGCCCGTGGCCTGTGGGACTCGGTCATGATCAACGACCTGAAGTACTACGACGGTTCCGTGCAGCAGATCGAGCGCATCCCGCAAGAACTCAAAGAGCTCTACGCGACCGCCTTCGAAGTGGACACCAAGTGGATCGTTGACGCCGCCAGCCGTCGTCAGAAGTGGATCGACCAGGCCCAGTCCCTGAACCTGTACATCGCCGGCGCTTCGGGCAAGAAGCTGGACGTGACCTACCGCATGGCGTGGTACCGTGGCCTGAAAACCACTTACTACCTCCGTGCGCTGGCCGCCACCAGCACCGAGAAGTCGACCATCAACACCGGCAAGCTGAACGCAGTGTCCAGCGGCAACCACGGTGATGACTCGGTACTCGCAGCGCCAGCCGGCCCGGCACCTGTGCCAAAGGCCTGCGCGATTGACGAGCCGGATTGCGAAGCTTGCCAATAAGCTGAACCTGCCCTGGGTTTAACCACCCGAGGCAGAAAAGCCCCCGATACACCTAGGGTGTATCGGGGGCTTTTTCTTGGGCGGGTATAAAGCCCTTGTTGCTGTATTGCTGTTCGGTCAATACCTGGATGGACAGCGTGAAGCAGATGCAAATGTGGGAGGGGGCTTGCTCCCGATAGGGTGTCAGTCAATGGATACTTGGCTGATACACCGCTATCGGGGGCAAGCCCCCTCCCACATTTTAAAGCGCTAACCTATCAGGTCATCTGAATGATGGTCTGCATGATGGTGCTTTGGGTGGAGATGGTCTTGGCGTTCGCCTGGTAGTTGCTCTGGGCCTTGATCAGGTCCACCAGCTCGTTGGTCAAGTTGACGTTGGAGTTCTCTAGGGAGGAGGCCTTGATCGACCCCAGAGTGCCAGATTCCGGGGCGTCGTAGCCCGGCTGGCCCGACGCGAAGGTCTCTTTCCAGGTCGTACCGCCGGCGGGCTGCAGGCCCTGCTCGTTGTTGAAGCTGGCCAGGGAAATCTGGCCGATGGCCTTGCTCTGCTGGTTACTGAAGGTGGCGAAGAGCACGCCGCTGCCATCGATCTTCAGGCCGGTGATCTGGCCGGTGGCGTAACCATCTGTGACCGGCGGGTTACGGTAGCTGGCCGAGTTGTACTGGGTGACGGTGCCCATGTTGATGGCGATGCCGTCCTTGTTAGCCGTCGCATCGTTAGCTTTCCATACGCCATCGGTCACCGTGCCAGGTATCCAATCCTTGATGGTCAAGGTGTTACCGGCAACACCGCCGGTCACGATGCTCTTGAGGTTACCAGCACCATCGAAGCTCAATGTCGACGGCACAGGCGCCTTCACGTCAGCACCGGTACCGGTAGGAGCCGAACCATCAGGATTGCGGCCATCGATCAAGGTGTAGGCCTGCCACTGGTTGGCATCGGTTTTGACCAGGTACTGCACCATCGGGTGCGCATTGCCCTGGGAGTCGTACAAGGTGGTGCTGTATTGCGTGGTGAAGCTTTCGGACTTGGTTGGATCAAACGGGTTCTTGGACTGATCGATCACCGGCGACGAGGAGTTCAGGTTGCTGGAAGAGTCCACCTTGGTAGACGCCTTCGGCGGCAGGTTCGCCAGGTTCAGCTGCAGGTCAACCAGGCCGCCTTTGGTGATTTTGCCATTCTCGTCCGCGGCATAGCCTTGCAGGCGCGAGGTGCCGGTATTGTTGGTGATATAGCCGTCTTTGTCCGCACGGAAAGCACCGCTACGGGTGTATTCCAGCGAACCGTCGCTGCCCTTCTGCACGAAGAAGCCACCACCCTGGATCGCCATGTCGAGGATGCCGCCACTCCCGTTGACGTCGCCCTGGGTGAACTGCTGGGACACCGCCGCCAGGTTCACACCGTTGCCGATGCTGTTCTGGCCGGTGCCCAGCTTGGAGGCCGCGTAGATATCCGCGAATTCCGCACGGGATGACTTGAAGCCAGTGGTCGCGACGTTGGCGATGTTGTTGCCGGTCACGTCCAGTTGTTTGTTGGCCGCATAGAGGCCGCTAAGGCCGATGTTAAAAGACATGTTTCTCTCCTCTGCCGTATTTAGCCGGCTCTATGTACCGATAGTCTGAATTTGCGACAGCTTGACGCTGCCCATGCCGCCTGCAAGGTTGAGCAGCATTTCGCCGCCGGTCTTGCTCAGGGTCACGCTGGTGACCGTGGCTGGTAGCGAGGTGGTCAGGGCCACCGCGTCACCTTTGTCGTTCTTGGTGGAGGCATTGAAGGTGTAGGTGCCGGCTGGGGCGACCTCACCCTTATCGTTCTTGCCGTCCCAGATAAAGCTCTGGCTGCCGGCACTCTGCGCGCCCATATCCACGGTGCGTACGACGTTGCCGTCCTTGTCGGTGATCTTGACGGACACGTTGCCCACCGCCGATGGCACCGCCACTGAACCGTTCATGCTCTTGCTGGTATCAACCATGGCTTTGTCGGTCTGGATAATGATCGACCGCCCCACCAGCGACGAAGCCTGCAGCGCTTGAGAAGAGCTGAAGTTGCTGGAGATGTTGTTCACCGAGTCGTTCAGGGTGTTGATGCCTTCCAGGCTGCTGAACTGGGCAAGCTGGGCCACGAACGCGCCGTTGTCCTGGGGCGACAGCGGGTTCTGATTTTTCAGCTGGGTCACCAGCAACTGCAGGAATGCGTCCTTGCCTAGCGCCTGGTTACCCGTCGCCGCTTTGGAAACATTCGATACATTGTTCGAAGCGTCCTTGACCTTGGAGTTGAACAGGTCCTGGACAGCCGTGTTGTTTGACGTATCAACGATGGCCATTATTTGGCGCCCCTTATCACTGACCCAGGGTCAGGACCTTCTGCATCATGGTTTTGGCGGTGTTCATCATTTCCGCGTTGGTCTGGAACGAGCGGCTGGCGGAAATCATGTCAGCCATTTCCTCGACCACGTTGACGTTGGGGTAATAGACGTAACCCTTTTCGTTCGCGGCAGGATGGTTGGGCTCGTAACGGGCCTCCAGGTTGCTCTGGTCTTCGACCACGCCCAACACCTGCACGCCGGAGCCGGCGGCGTCCTGGTTCTGGAACAACGAATCGCTGCCGTTTGCCTGACCACCCTGGAACATGGTGGCAAACACCGGATGGCGGGCGCGATAGGTCTGGTCAATGCTCGAGGAGACGGTCTCGGCGTTGGCGATGTTACTGGCGACGGTGTTCAAACGCGTGGTCTGCGCGCTCATGCCACTGCCGGCAATATTGAAAACACTGGACAGGGACATGGCTTACTCTCCGCGCAGGGCTGACATCAGCCCTTTGAATTTGCTGTTGAGCAGGGTGAAGCTGGCCTGGAAGTTCACCGAGTTTTCGGCGTAGTTCGATTGCTCCAGCTGGGCGTCAACGGTGTTCTGGTCGATCGACGGCTGCATCGGCGTGCGATACAGCAGCGACTCGTCACCATTGCCCAGGCCTTGCGCTTCGATATGACGGCTATTGGTCATGTTCAAGGCGAAGGTACCGTTCTTGGTCTTGTCCTGTTGTGCGGCGAGCACGGCGGAGAAGTCCAGGTCCCGAGCCTTGTAGTTCGGGGTGTCGGCGTTGGCGATGTTGTTGGCCAGGACTTCGGCACGCTGGGCGCGGAAGCCCAGGGCTTGTTCGTGGATACCGAGCGCTTTATCGAAGCTGATGCTCATGGCGGAAACCTTTAGGCTGACCTGCTGTTCGTTAGCAGGGTTATAGCAAGGTGTATGCCAAACTTGCGAAAGCCCCGTATATAAAGGGTTTCGAGGGAAGTTGCCGGCGACTATGCCAGAAAAGCGGCAAGCGATTTCCGCGTAGTGCCAGTAAAGCGGCAATGGGCAGTTGCCGCTTTACGCCAGCTTGCCGAGAAAACAAATGTGGGAGCTGGCTTGCCTGCGATGGCGGAGTGCCTGCCGACCTATTCGTCGACTGACAAAACGCTATCGCGGGCAAGCCCGGCTCCCACAGTTTTATTGCATACACCCAGGCTACTTGGCCTGGTAGATGATCCCCGGGCTGCATTGCACCATCTGGAAGTGATCCGGCAGCCCATTGAGCGCCTCGGAAGCACCGAGGAACAGATAACCTCCGCGCTTGAGGGTGCCGTGGATGCGCAACAGAATGTCTTTCTTCACTTCAGCCGAGAAATAGATCAGCACGTTGCGGCAGAACACCATGTCGAACTTGCCTAGGCTGGCGTAGCTGTCGAGCAGGTTGAACGAGCGAAATTCGACGCGGTTCTTGATCGGCGCCTTGATCGCCCAACGCCCTGCCCCTTTGGGGTCGAAGTAGCGTTGCAGGCGTTCCTGGGACAAACCTCGGCCCAGGGCCAGGCTGTCGTACTCACCGGTCTTGCAGTTGGTGAGCATGGTGCCGGACAGGTCCGTGGCCACAATTTGCGCACCGGCTTTCAACTGGCCCATGTTGGTCCGCTCGAACTCATCGATGGACATCGAGATCGAGTACGGCTCCTGCCCCGAAGAACAGGCCGCCGACCAGATACGCAGGCGCTGGCCCGGGCTGGCCTTGATGGCTTCAGGCAACACTTTGTTCTTGAGCACTTCAAAGGGATAGGTATCGCGAAACCATAAGGTTTCGTTGGTGGTCATGGCATCGACCACCATTTCCTTGAGCCCACTGCGCGGCTGCCCCTGGATCCGCTGGACCAACTCACCCAGGGACTTGATGCCCTGCTGTTCCATCAGCTTGTTGAGACGGCTGGATACCAGGTACTGCTTGTTTTCACCGAGCAATATGCCACAGGCTTTTTCCAGGAAGACCCGGAACTGTTCGAAATCCAAATTACCCGTAGACAATGATGCCGCCTCTTAAATCGTGTGACCGCCGGGGGAAATCCCCTAGCCGTGATCTGCTGCCTTGATCCGGTCGACTACCCGGGATGCGAGGTCATCAGGACGGAACTTGGCCAGAAAGTCATCCGCACCGACCTTCTTGACCATTGCCTGATTGAATACCCCCGACAACGAAGTATGCAGGATGATATGCAACTTTTGCATGCGTGGATCGTTACGTATTTCGGCCGTGAGCGTGTAGCCATCCATTTCCGGCATCTCGATGTCAGAGATCATCATCAAGAATTCTTCTTCAGGCCTCTTGCCGTCATCTGCCAGCTTGCGCAGGTAATCCAAGGCCTGGCGACCATCATTGAGGGCTACCACCTCAACCCCGACCGTTTGCAGGCAACGCGTGACCTGCTTGCGCGCCACAGAAGAGTCGTCCACGGTCAACACCCGTAGCGAAACCGCCTTGTGTGCCGTTTCGGCATCCACCACCCCGACGGAGATGGTTTCCGAGGTGGGGGCCACTTCGGCGAGGATCTTCTCCACGTCGATGATTTCCACCAACTGGTTATCGACCCGCGTCACCGCCGTCAGGTAGTGATCGCGCCCCGTGCCCTTGGGCGGCGGATGGATCTCTTCCCAGTTCATATTGACGATGCGCTCCACCGAGCGCACCAGGAAACCCTGGGTCTTGGTGTTGTACTCGGTGATGATCACGAAAGGGTTCTGGCGGTCCTGCAAACCCGCGGCCCCCGTGGCCATGGCCAGGTCAAGAATCGGAATGGTCGCGCCCCGGATGTTGGCCACGCCACACACCACCGGACTGGACTTGGGCATGATCGTCAACTTGGGACATTGCAGCACTTCACGCACTTTAAACACGTTGATGCCATACAACTGTTTGCCATCCAGGCGAAAAAGCAACAACTCCAGGCGATTCTGCCCTACCAGCTGTGTGCGCTGGTTTACTGAATCCATTACACCTGCCATGCCCAGACTCCTAAATCCTAGGGGTACGACGCGTACCCAACACTAAACGGCACGAGCTTTGCTATTTACTGAGTATGGATATTAAAACGACAGTTTCCCGACACCCTGGCCGCTCACGCTACCGTAGACTGCTCTGCGCCGCGATGGCACTGCTTGTCTCGGGCCTGGGCGTCACGGCCCGTGCCGACAACGTCACCCTGCCTGATCTACTTATCGGCGTCACCCAAGGCTTTCTTGAGTTCACTGTAGAAGATTATCTGGCGACTACCCAGACGCCGGGGCGTTATGAAATTCAGGTCAACCAGTTGGACCCTCGCTTGCGCATGCCAATGTGCGACAAGGAATTGACAGCCACTTTGGAAAGCCCCGCCCAGCCCATCGGCCGTGTGACCGTAAAGGTACGCTGTGAGGGCGCCTCGCCCTGGACGGTTTTCGTACCAGCTCAGGTCAAGCTGTATCGCGATGTGGTGGTAGTGGCGCGACCATTGAAGCGCACGGGTATCATCGGCTACGACGACGTGGCGTTGCGCGAGCGGGATATCAGCTTGATCAACCAGGGCTACCTGACGTCGCTGGACCAGGCCATCGGGCAGAAACTCACCCGGCCAGTGGTCACCGACCAAGTCCTCACGCTGGTTCATCTGGAACAGGCCGAGGTGATTCGCAAGGGTGACCAAGTGGTAATTTCCGCCAGCAGCGGCGGCCTGAACGTCAGGATGCCGGGCGAGGCGCTGTCAAATGGCGGCATGAGCGAACAGATCCGCGTCAAGAACCTCAACTCCAATCGCGTGATCAAGGCGCGGGTCACGGCACCAGGCCAGGTCGAGGTGGCGCTATAGATGACTGGAATCAAATGCCAGCTTTTCCTACACTGTGTGCTGGATATTGAGCCGTACAGGTTTATTGTCAATCGAGCCTAAAGTTTGCCCGGGTATGGCCGAAAACATGGCAAGCGTCCAAATACCCAGAGGTTTTTCAACATGGTCATTGATTTCAGTCGTTTGAATAACGCCCCGGCTTTGCCCGGCAATACGCGCACCGGCGGTACCAAGGACAGCGTAGAGGCCAAGCCGCAGCCCTTGCCTGCCAAAGCAGAACAGGCCGCCGCCAGCCAGAGTGGGGAATCGGTACACCTGAGCAATGAGGCTCAACAGTTGCAGAAGGTCACTGACTCGCTGCGCGATCAACCCGTCGTCAATAAAGCCCGCGTGGCCGAGTTGAAACAGGCTATCGCCGATGGCAGCTATAAAGTCGACAGCAACCGTGTAGCCAGCAAGCTGCTCAACTTCGAAGCCGAGCGCTAGGCAAAAGCCTGCGCAGGGCTTTTGGACGCTTAAAACCCAAGGCCAGCCATGCACCACGACGAACATTTGCTCCAACTGATCATTGATGATCTGGCGCCGACGCAACAATTGCTCGAGCTGCTCAAGGAAGAATCCCTGGCCTTGTACGGCCGGGATATGCCCTTGCTGGAAGAAATCCTGGCGCGCAAACAGTCCCTGATTGTCTTGCTCGAACAGCACGGCAAGAAACGCAGCGAGATTCTGATCAGCCTGGGCCTGCCCGCCGATCATGATGGCCTGGCACAACTGGCCAGCCACTCCTCAGTCGGCGATCAACTGCTGGCACAAAGCAAAGAACTCAATCATTTGCTCGCCCAGTGCCAGGAAGCCAACCTGCTCAACGGTCAGTCGATCCAGCTTCAGCAAGCCACCACCGCCAATCAGTTGCGCATATTGCACGGCGGAGAACCTCCGGCCCTGTATAACGCCCAAGGCTCCACCTCACGCCTGATCAAACCAAGCACCCGCAGCCAAGCCTGACGCCGGTTTACAGCGCGACCTATCCAAGGCGCGCTACATACTGGCAAAATGCCGGTTCTTGCGTGTAGTCGTATTTTGCCTGGAGATGGAAGAACCGTGTTCAACGCCCTTAATGCGGAAGATGCACCGCAGCCACCCAAGGTGCTCACCACGCCTCTGGAAATCGCCAGCACGTTGCGGATGCTGCAAGAAAGCCATGACCCGCTGATCATCACTTTCCACGAACGTAGCCAGCGCTTCCAGAGCTACCTGGTGGACATCGACCGGGACAGCAAGACGCTGGTACTGGACGAAATGATTCCCCGCGACGGTGAACGCTATCTTGAGAATGGCGAAGCCTTCCGTATCGAAGGCTTCCATGAGGGCGTGCGGGTTGCCTGGGAAAGCAACGGCACCTTGACCATCAGCGAGAAAGGCGGCCACCGCATCTACAGCGGCAACCTGCCCGGCGAAGTGGTTTACCATCAACGACGCAATGCCTTCCGCGCCGCACTGAAACTCGCGCAATTGGTGGATATTCAGTTAGGTGGCGAGAAGCTCAAGGCCCCTGTCAGCGGTAAGCTGTTGGATATCTCGGCAACCGGCTGCAAATTGCGCTTTGAAGGCGATATCTCCGAACGTCTGCAGTTGGGCCAGGTCTATGATCGCTTTATTGCTGCCCTGCCCTTCGGCAGCATGACCACTTCCGTGGAACTGCGCTATCTGCACTTCGAAGACAAGATCAACACCACCTTTGCCGGCGTGCGCTTTCACAACATGAGTGGTTTGGTGCAGCGACAAGTGGAACGCTTTGTCTACCAATTGCAGCGAGAAGCTCGGCGCTTCGATAAAGACGACGATCTTTAAGCGTTAGACGCTGAGATAAAAAAACGGGCAGATCCTGATGGGATCTGCCCGTTTTTTCGTTCAGGGGCGCGCCCTGCTTAAGTCATGGGGATGTTCGTCCGGGTCTGGTGGCTCGTGCGGTTCTTCGCTCGTTGGCTCCTCGGTATCAGGGACGGGCTCTGGGTCAGGAACAGTGACTTGCATCTGCTCCTGCACCACCTGCTCATCCACCCGCGGGTCAAGGGCAGCCACCAAAGGCGAACTGGACATGCTGTCGGGCATCGCCACGTGATGCAGTGGTGCGTCGTCGACCTGATGCAGGTTGGTTACCGCCTTGGGTCGAATGCGCCACACCAGGATCAGCGCACACAGGCTGAAAAACGCGTAGAGCATCTGGCTGCCGAATAGCTTCATCACCACACCGGCCAACAGCGGCCCCACGCTGGCGCCGATCCCGTAGGTAACGAGCAACATGGCCGTCAGTGACACCCGGCGATCGCCTTCCACATGGTCGTTGGAAAAGGCCACCGCCAAGGGGTAAAGGCAGAACTGCACCAGCGAACAGAAGAAGCCCGCCACGAACAACACCTCCAGCGGTACCTGCGTCATGATGGCCAACGGTAAGGCCGTTATCGCCAGGCACAAGGCAAAGCAGCGAATCAGCAGCGCGCGGTCATAGCGGTCCGACAACCAGCCCAGTGGCCACTGCACGACCAATCCAGCAAAAATGCAGCTACCCATGAACAGGCCGACCTGCTCGGTCGTCAGGCCCTGCTGAGAGGCGTAGAGCGGCGCCAAGCCGTAGAACGAACCGACGATCAACCCAGCGCCCAACACGGTGCTGAGCGATTGCGGCACGCGCTTGATAAAGAAGCGCGGCTCCATCGGAGCCGGGTGCAGTGGGGCCGGGTGAATGCGTCGAGTCATTGCCACCGGGACCAGGCACAGGGCAAAGCACAACGCCACGAGCATCAACAGCTCAAGCCCAAGATGGGGATGCATGACCAGGATCAGTTGGCCCAGCACCAACCCAAGGTAGGACGCAATCATGTAGCCGCTGAACACTACACCGCGCTGCTTGGCATCCGCCTGCTCGTTGAGCCAACTCTCGATGACCATGTACTGGCACATCATCCCCAAGCCCACGATCATCCGCAGCACAATCCAGGCTGGTAGCCAATCAATCAAACCGTGACCCAGCACCGCTGCACCGACGATGCCTGCGCAGGTGGCGTAGGCGCGAATATGCCCGACCCGGGCGATGAGGCGGTGTCCGAGCTTACCGCCCAGCACCAAGCCAAAATAGTTGGCGGCCATCAGCGCACCGACCCATAGGCTGTCGACGTTGTCTGCTGCCAGACGCAAAGCCAGATAAGTACTAAGCAGGCCGGAGCCGATCAGCATCATCAAAGAGGCGAAATAAAGGGCTCGAAAAGATTTCCAGATCTGGCGCATCGGCGTTCCGAGCGGCTCCTTGCGGTGAGGGGTAGGGCTATCAGCATGATAGTCCGGGGCGGTTGAATCCGGACAGGCGACAGGCCTGTTCCCGGCGATTATTTTGTTTCACAGCTCAGACGCTACGCGGGTGTCTGTGAGGTACATAACCGTGGAGATAAATACACGGCGCACCACCTGTGAACCTTGATAACACGCAAGGTTCGACTGGTATTCGGGTATCTGTACAAAAGGTTTCAATGGAGCACTGTGCAGGCTTTGGAAGTTGGCGTGCTTTTCGAGCGCCCAAAACAAAACCCCAACTGCTTTCGCAATTGGGGTTTCGGAATTTAATCTTGACGATGACCTACTCTCACATGGGGAAACCCCACACTACCATCGGCGATGCATCGTTTCACTGCTGAGTTCGGGATGGGATCAGGTGGTTCCAATGCTCTATGGTCGTCAAGAAATTCGGGTACTGAGTCGTGGCCAGCTGGCCTCGCTTCAGCAAATTGGGTATGTGATAGATCGTGGTGTTTTGTGAGCGTCGAACTTTCGGTTCATTGCGTCTTCACAC